>NZ_CP108996.1:614720-922080 GCF_036226565.1 Kribbella sp. NBC_00709 | reverse complement strand
GCCGCGGCGCCCGCTCTCGTGGGTGAAGTCGCCTTCGAACACGAGTCTCGGGTCGAGCTCGGCGCCGGCCTTCGCGTAGGTGTCGCGGAAGCCGTCCAGCCGTTCGTGGGTACAGCCGAAGCGTTCGACGCCGGTGATCACCAGTGGCCGGCGACGGCCCAGCTCCAGCAGGTGCCGGGCGGCGGACTCGCCGCCGGCGTAGTTGGTGGTGGCGACGGACGGGAACTGCGGGCGGTTGTCGCGGTCGTCGATCAGGACCACCGGCAGACCGCGGGCGTGGAGTTGCTCGATGTAGGTGAGGGTGCCTTCGGGCTCGATCACCAGCAGGCCGTCGAACGACTGCGACGAGACCTGGGACGCGAACTGCTGCATGGATTCCGCACCGCGGTTGACGGTGAACAGCAGCAGGCCGTACCCCTCGCTCTCGACCACGTCGACCGCGCCCTGCAGCACCTCGCCCATCCAGGGCCAGGTGAGCGACGGGACCAGCATTCCGACGATCCGGGTCCGGCCGCGGGCCAGGCCGACGGCGCGGGCGCTCGGCACGTACCCGAGCTCGTCGATCACCTGCCGGACCCGCTCGGCGGTCCGCAGGTCCAGCTCGCCCTTGCCGTTGAGGACGCGCGACACGGTCGTCTTGCTGACACCGGCGCGGGCCGCGACATCGGCGATGGTGATGGACATGCTGACTCTCCCCTCGGGCGGTCGGGGTGAAGATCTACGGAACCGGTTTCGGAAGCGGTTCCGTAGATCAAAGCCGAGAGCGCAAGGCACCGTCAATCACGGAGCGGTAACGAATCGCGACTTAGTTCATACCTTGGAGGAAGGGGGATCTTCCGCCTGGCGAGGGGGCATGATGAACTGCCGGACGAGTGGCCCGCCAGGGGCCGGGCAGGGTGAGGTCAGATGGAAGTACGCCGGACCACGGTGCGTGACATGCGCCGGTCCAACCGCTCGGTGATCCTCACCAGCATCTACCGCGAGGGCCCGCTCAGCCGCCAGGAGCTGACCGTCCGGACGTCGCTCAGCGCCGCGAGCGTGAGCAACCTGGTCGCGGAGCTGATCGCCGAGGGCGTGGTCGAGGAGGCCGGCTCGGTCGAGTCCGAGGGTGGCCGGCCGCGGGTGCTGCTGCGGGTGGCGTCGACCTTCCGGTACGTCGTGGGCGCCGAGGTCGGCGAGACCCGGGTTCGCGTCGAGCTGTTCGACCTGGCGATGAACGTGCTGGCCCGCGCCGATCACCCGATCAGCACGCCGACCCCCGCCGAGGTCGTGAAGCACGTGCTGGAAGGGCTTTCGAGCGTGATCGCGTCGTCCGGTGTCCAGCCCGCGCAGGTCCTCGGACTGGGCGTTGCGGTCGCCGGTGTGGTCGAGGACAACGCGGTCGTCGACGCGCAGACGCTCGGCTGGGAAGCGGTTCCGCTCGCCGAGATGCTTGCTGAGGGCACCGATATCCCGGTGCACGTGGACAACGGCGCGAACATGCTCGGCCAGGCCGAGATGTACTTCGGCGCCGGCCGCGGTGCGACCGACGCGGTGGTGGCGCTCGTCGGGTCCGGTGTCGGCTCCGCCCTGGTGGCCGGTGGGTCCAGCTACCGCGGCGCCCGCAGCAGCGCGGGCGAGTGGGGCCACATGACGATTGTGTACGGCGGCCGCCAGTGCCGGTGCGGTGCGTTGGGCTGCCTCGAGGCGTACGTCGGCGCGGAAGGGGTGCTCGATCGCTACCGCGAGGCCGGCGGGCTGGTCGAGGGCGACGAGGAGGCTGCCTTCGTCGAGCTGCTCTCGTCGACTTCGGAGCCGGCGGCAACCATCATCGCGGACACGATCGGCTACCTCGCGGCCGGATTCGCGAACCTGGTCAACCTCGTGAACCCTGAGCGCATCGTTCTCGGTGGCTGGGCAGGTCTGCTGCTCGGTGAGAAACATCTGGACGAGCTGCGCGCCGAGGTCGGCAAGCACGCACTCCGGCGGCCGTACGCGCAGGTGTCCATCGTGCTGTGCGAGCTGGGCCGCGACGCCGTAGCACTCGGCGCCGCGACCCTTCCCGTAGTGCGGTTATTGCGCGACGGTGGCGCACTTCCGCGCTAGACGGTCCACTTCTGGTTCGCTCCGCCGCCGCAGGTCCAGATCTGTGTCGGTGTGGAGTTGGCGGAGTTGTTGCCGGTGACATCGAGACACTTGTTGGCCTGTGGATTCACCAGGTCGTGCCCACTCGTGTAGGTCCATTGCTGGGCCGCGTTGCCGTTGCAGGTCGCCAGTTGCACTCGGGTGCCGTCGGCAACCCCGGCGTTCGCGACGTCGAGACACTTGCCCAGGGCACGGATCGTGCCGTCACCAGGACGGGTCCACTGCTGGGCGTTCGTGCCGTTGCAGTCGTACAGCTGCACCGTCGTGCCATCCGCGGCGTTCGCGCCGGCGACATCCAGGCACTTGCCGGCCAGGCCGGTGATCTGCGAGCCGCTGCCGCCGGAGCTGCCAAGCGTGGAGACGCGGACGTAGTCGACCGTCATGGTCTGCGGCATCACGGTGGAGCCGTCCGGGTTGCCCGGCCAGCCGCCGCCGACCGCCACGTTCATGATCATGAAGAACGGGTGGTTGAAGACCCAGGTGTTGCCGTTCAGGTCGGCCGGCGTCCGACGCTCGTACTGCACGCCGTCGACCGACCAGGTGATCGAGTCCGGCGCCCAGTCCACCGCGAAGGTGTGGAAGTCGTCGGCGAACGACCAGCCGTTCGGATGGTTGTACGCCGCGCCGATGCCGCCGGCGCCGGAGTAGCCCGGTCCGTGGATGGTGCCGTGCACGGTAGCCGGCTCCTTGCCGATGTTCTCCATGATGTCGATCTCGCCGTCGTTCGGCCAGTTGCCGCCGCCGAGCATCCAGAAGGCCGGCCAGAGCCCTTGCCCGCGGGGGATCTTGATCCGCGCCTCGAACCGGCCGTACGTCTGGGTGAAGGTCTGCGAGGTGAGCAACCGGGCCGACGTGTACTGGCACGGGCCGTACCAGCACTGGAAGCCGCCGCTCTCCTGGCGGGCGGTGATGACCAGGTTGCCGTTGCCGTCGAGGGCCGAGTTCCGGGTGCTGTTGGTGTAGTACTCGAGCTCGCTGTTGCCCCAGCCGCCGCCACCGGTGTCGTACCGCCACTTGGCGGGGTCGGGGGCCTGGCCTGACGGGCCGTCGAAGTTGTCCTCCCAGACCGTTGCCGTCGTTGCGGCGGCCGCCTGCTGATGTGCGGTGGCAGCGGGCTGGAGGACGGCGGTGGCGGCCAAGGCGGCACCGACCGCGAGAAGTGCGAGCATGCGTGGACGCTTCATGAGACCTCATTTCGGGGGCGTCTTAATGAGGACAGGGATTGGGCGGCAGCGTGCCGTGAGAACGCTCTCAGGTCAACCCCGGGACTAAATAAAAGATCTGAAAAAAGTCTCCCGCGCGGCGTTGACACTGATGTGCACGGATGGTTACCTCTTGCTGACCAGCTGTTGCGGCGCGGGCAGACGCCGACAACTTCACCGCCCCAAACTCCTTTCAGCAAAGGGAGAACCGCCCCATGCCCGCGAAACGTCTCTTGCCGGTTGCGGTTGCCGCCCTGTGCGCGGCCGCCGCCGGACTCGGCTTCGGTACCGCACCGCCCGCCCAGGCGGCCGGTGAGCAGGTGAACATCTGGCTGACCACCACCAACGACTCGGCCGGCCGCAACGTCACCCGCGGCCTGCAGCAGCAGACGCCGGTGAGCTTCGGCCCGGCCGGCGGCTCGGCGAACCAGACCATCACGGTCAACGAGAACACGACGTACCAGTCCTTCGAGGGCGGCGGCGCGTCGTTCGCCGACAGCTCCGCCTGGTTGCTGAACAGCAGCAACACGATCTCGGCCGCGACCCGCGACCAGGTGATGAAGGACCTGTTCGACCCCGTGAACGGGATCGGGCTGGCCTTCATCCGCAACCCGATGGGCGCCTCCGACCTGGCTCGGTTCAACTACTCCTTCGACGACACCTGCTGCAACCTGGACGACTTCAGCATCAACCACGACCTGGCGGACGTGGTCCCGCTGACCAAGCAGGCGCGGCAGCTCAACCCGGCCGTGAAGGTGATGGGCTCGCCGTGGAGCGCGCCGGCCTGGATGAAGGACAACAACGACTTCGTCCACCGTGGCTGGCTCAAGGCCGAGTACTACCCGATGTACGCGCAGTACTTCGTCAAGTACATCCAGCAGAACCAGGCCCAGGGCAACCGCATCGACTACGTCTCGGTGCAGAACGAGCCAACCTGCTGCGGCACCGACGACACCGGCTACGCGTCGATGAACTGGAACGGCTCGGGCCTGCTCGAGTTCACCAAGAACAACCTGCTGCCCGCGCTGCACGCGGCCGGGCTGACGACCAAGGTGCTGATCCTCGACTACAACTGGGGCAACTACAACGACCTCGGTTCGGTCCCGATCGCGGATGCTGCCCTGCGCAACGATCCGAACTTCGGCGGCATCGCCTGGCACGGGTACGGCGGCGACGTGAACCTGCAGACCCAGATCCACAACCAGTACCCGTCGGTGAACGCGTACATGACCGAGCACTCGGGCGGCACCTGGATCGGGAACCAGCAGACCGAGGACATGAACAACCTCGTCGACTACACCCGCAACTGGGACAAGTCGTGGGTCAAGTGGGGTATCGCGCTCGACCAGAACCACCTGCCGTACGTCGGTGCCGGGTGCAACGTCTGCACCGGGCTGGTGACGGTGCAGCGCGGTGGCAGCCGGGCCGGTCAGGTCGACAAGACCATCGAGTACTACACGATGGGCCACCTGACCAAGTTCGTGAAGCCGGGCGCGCTGCGGATCGACTCGACCGCGAACGGCTCGGTGAAGAACGTGGCCTGGAAGAACCCCGACGGTTCGAAGGCCCTGATCGCGTACAACACCACCGGGAGCTCGCAGTCGGTGCGGGTGAACTGGGGCTCGCAGTCCTTCGTCTACACCCTGCCGACGCAGACGTCCGCGACCTTCACGTGGTCGGGCTCGCAGAGCGGCGACGGCGGCGGTGGTGGCGGTGGCGGTCAGATCACCGGCCTGGCCGGCAAGTGCATGGACATCGCCGGAGCCAGCAGCGCCGACGGTACGGCGGTCCAGCTGTACGACTGCAACGGTACGACGGCCCAGCAGTGGAGCCGTCCCGGCGACGGGACGATCCGGGCCCTCGGCAAGTGTCTCGACGTCAACGCCGGCTCCGTGGCCAACGGGGCCAAGGTGCAGCTGTATTCGTGCAACGGCAGCGCCGCCCAGCAATGGACCTACACGAGCGGGAGCGATCTGGTGAATCCACAGGCGAACAAGTGTCTCGATGTCACAGGCAACAATTCCGCGAACGGTACGCCGCTGCAGCTGTGGAGCTGCACCGGTGCCGCGAACCAGAAGTGGACCGTGTCATGAGGCGCCTGGCGGCGGCTGCCGCGGCCTTGGTGCTCGGCGCCGGTCTGTTGATGGCGGCCGCTCCGGCACAGGCAGCGACCGGGACGATCACGGGGTTGGCCGGGAAGTGTGCGGATGTGGCGGCGGCGAACAGTGCGGACGGGACGCAGGTCCAGCTGTACGACTGCAACGGGTCCTCCGCGCAGCAGTGGTCGCGGCAGAGTGACGGAACGCTGCGTGCACTGGGCAAGTGCTTGGACGTGTCGGGTGGCTCTGTGGCCAACGGTGCGCGGGTGCAGCTGTGGACGTGTAACGGCAGTGCGGCGCAGCAGTGGACCTACACAGCAGGGCGCGACCTGGTGAACCCGCAGGCGAACAAGTGCCTCGATGTCACCGGCAACAATTCGGCCAACAGCACGCCGCTGCAGCTGTGGAGCTGCACGGGTGCGGCGAACCAGAAGTGGAACGCGCCGGCCGGGGACGACGGACCACCGCCGACCGGTAGCGGTCCGATGGCGGCCGCGCCGTACCTCTATGAGGGCTGGGGTGACCCGCCGAACCCGGCGACCGTGATGAACGTGTCCGGGGTGAAGTGGTTCACGATGGCGTTCATCCTGTCCAACGGGTACTGCAACCCGCAGTGGGACGGCGGCCGGGCGCTCACCGGCGGCGTGGACCAGCAGGCGATCAACACGGTCCGGTCCAACGGCGGCGACGTCGTGGTGTCGTTCGGCGGCTGGTCGGGCAACAAGCTCGGCCAGAGCTGCGGGTCCGCGAGCGAGCTGGCGGCGGCGTACCAGAAGGTGATCAACGCGCTGTCGCTGAAGGCGATCGACATCGACATCGAGGATCAGGAGATGGCGCAGCCGGCGGTCCGGCAGAAGGTCATCGACGGGCTCAAGATCATCGAGCAGAACAACGCCGGCATCACGACGTACCTCACCTTCGGTACGACGACGTCCGGGCCGGACGGGAACGGTCAGGACCTGATCCAGCGCGGCGCGAACTCCGGGTTGAACCTGGACGGCTGGGTGATCATGCCGTTCGACTTCGGCGGCGGGTCCACCAACATGGGCACGCTGACGCGGCAGGCGGCCGACGGGCTGAAGAACCAGGTCAAGGCGGCGTACGGGCTGAGCGACGAGGCGGCGTACCGGAAGATCGGGATCTCCTCGATGAACGGCAACACCGACAACGCCGGTGAGCGCGTGAACCTGTCGGACTTCGAGTCGATCCTGTCGTACGCGTCCCAGCACCACCTGGCCCGCTTCACGTTCTGGTCGGTCAACCGCGACCGCCCCTGCACCGGCGGCAGCGCCGACAGCTGCTCGGGCATCTCCCAGAACCCGTGGGACTTCTCGAAGGTGATCGGGCGGTACCAGGGGTAGCGGATCCCCAGGCCATCACAATCGGCCCGCGACGGCGCGCGACCGCGTGCGCTTGTCGCGGGCCGACGATTGTGATGGCCTGGAGATCCGCGGTTGACCCTCCGGTTACCGGAGGGTGGAAGCTTGTCGCATGACGGCGACGGTGACGGTGGGGGAGTTCTCCCGCCTGACACATCTGAGTGTGAAAACGCTGCACCATTACCACGAGATCGGCCTGCTCGCGCCGGTCTCGGTCGACGCCTCGTCCGGGTATCGGCGCTACAGCACGGGGCAGGTCGAGACGGCGCAGCTGATCCGGAGGCTCCGGGAGCTGCGGATGCCGCTGACCGACGTCCAGGCGGTGGTCGACGCCGGTGACGGCGCGGCGCGGGAGGAGCGGCTGCGGGCGCACCTCGAGCGGATGGAGCAGGAGCTCGCGCATACCCGCGACGTGGTCGTGTCTTTGCGTGAGCTGCTGACGCCGGGCCGGCCCGTGCTCGACGTCGAGTACCGGTTCATCCCGCCGTTCCGAGCGTACGGCGTCCGCGGACAGGTCCTGCGGGACGAGATCGGACCGTGGTGCGAGTTCGCCTTCGGCCGGCTCGGCGAGGTGGCCGGTCACATCCCGGGGACCTCGGGAGCGACGTACAGCGACGAGTTCTTCGCCGACGACAAGGGTGCGGTCGTCGCCTTCCATCCGGTCGCGCCGGACCAGGCGCCGGCCGACGGGGTCGAGCTCGTCGACCTGCCCGGTGGGTACTTCGCGATCGCCGTCCACGCCGGTCCGATGGCCGACTTCGACCGTACCTACGGCGCGTTGGGCAGCCATGTCGCGGAGTACTGCGAGGTCGCACCCGGACCGATCCGTGAGCTCTACCACATCAGCCCGGGCGACGTACCCGATGAGTCCGACTACCGAACCGAAGTCTGCTGGCCGATCCAGCGGATCCCTGCACCGAAAGGCTGAACGATGTCCGTATCCCTTGAAAGCATCGCCTTCGACTGCGCCGACGCGGCGACCCTGGCCACCTTCTGGGCCGGCGTGCTGTCGACCGAGGTCGATGCTGATGGCAACCAGTTCTTCGCCACCGTGAACCGGGCCGCGGCCGGTCCGACGCTGATGTTCCTGCAGGTTCCCGAGCCGCGCAACGGCAAGAACCGCCTGCACGTCGACCTGGCTGCCACCGACTGGGCCGCCGAGGTGGACCGCATCGTCGGCCTGGGCGCCAAGCGCGTCGACGAGCACAACGAGTACGGCACGCACTGGATCACGCTCGCCGACCCGGAAGGCAACGTCTTCGACGTCGCCGAGCACTAGTCGAGCTGGTCCATCTGGTCCAGGTGCGCCTCGAGGGCGTCGAGGCGGTTGCGCCACAGGTCGCGGTACGGCTCCAGCCAGGCGTCGATCTCGGCGAGCGGCGCCGGGCGGAGCCGGTACCAGCGGCGTTGCGCGTCGTGGCGGACCTCCACCAGGCCGGCGTCGCGCAGGACCTTCAGATGTTTCGACACCGCGGGCTGGCTGAGCGACAGCGCGTCGACAAGCTCGCCGACCGGCCGCTCACCGGCTCGCAGCAGGTCGAGGATGTCCCGCCGCCGAGGCTCCGCCAGCACCTCGAACGTAGTTGCCATACCAGGAATATAACCCGATTCCTCACTTTCCACGCCGACCTGGAAGCGCCACGGCGCCGGCCGATGCGGCGGCGGTGATCCCGATCGCCGTCCAGAACGCGGCCGGGAACGATCCGCGCTGCAGGATCACCGCGAGTACGGCGGTCCCGAGCGAGCCGCCGATCTGCTGCAGGATCCGCGTCCCGGTCGTCGCGGCGGCGTACTCCGTTTTCGGCAGCGTCGCGTACGTCGCCGTGATGGATGGCAGCAGGGAGGCGGTCAGCCCGACTCCTCGCACGACGAGCGCGAGTGCCAGCAGCATGATCGGCGTACTCGGGCCGGCGATCGCGAACGGTACCGTGCCCGCGACAGCGAGGGTCAGACCGATCAGCATGATGATCCGGGTCGCGCCGGTCCGGTCGAGGATCCGGCCGACGAACAGGGTGCCGATGATCGCGCCGACGCCCTGCGGCGCCAGCAGCAGTCCGGCTTCGAGCGGGCTCGCCCCGCGCAGCTGCTGGTAGTACAGCGGCAGCAGCAACATGGCGCCGAACAGCGATCCGCCGAAGATGAACACCAGTAGGGCGCCCGCGCTGAAGGATCGGTCGCGGAACAGCCGCAGGTCGAACAGGGGGGTCGCAGCCCGCCGCGCGTGAACGCCGTACCCGATGAGCAGCGGCCGTGATCGCCGACTATCTCCGGGCCTGTGATGAGCGGGGCCTGCTACGAGTTCCCGATCCTGACCTGACTACTCGGCAGCTGACCTATCTGGCCCTCGCTGACGGACGGGTGGCAACGTTGCAGGGGACCGAGCCGTTGGCGAAGGCCGAGCGGCATCGGATCGCCCATGAGGCCGCCGATCTGATCGTGCGGGCCCATCGCCCTTAGGGCGCGTGGCCGAAGGTGGCGGTGAAGGCTTCGCGGAAGAGGCCCGGCAGGTCGGGCTTGCCGTCGTCGGCTGCCCAGCGGAGCAAGGCGATGTGAGTTACTCCGAGTACGGCGCTCGCGGCGGCGCTGGCGGCGTACTCGAGGGTCGGGTCGTCGGCGCAGATGGCCCTGACGAACGCGTCCTGGAGGCGGAACTGGCTGTCCAGGTGGCGGGCCTGTAGGGCTGGGGTCGAGATCATCAGTTGGAGACGGACGAGGAGTAGGTCCGTGTTCGCCTGTTCGAGGGTGGCCAGTACGGCGCGGCCGATGCGGTCGGTGAGTGAACCGGTTGACGGGAGTTCCGCGATCGATGCCGCGGCCTGCTCGTCGAAGTCGTCGTACAGGACGAGGTCTTCCTTGGTGGGGAAGTTCCGGTAGACCGTCATCGCCGAGACGCCGGCCGCGTCGGCGACCTCGTTGACCGTGGTCGCGTCGTACCCCTGCCCGCTGAACAGGCGCAGGGCCTGCCGCTGGATGCGTTGCCGGGTGTCGGCGCGCTGGCGGTCCCTCAAGCTCATGTGGTAGATACTAACAACATGATAGTTTCTAACATGAACGAGCGGGTTGCGTTGGTGACGGGTGCGTCCCGCGGTATCGGGCGAGCGATCGCGGAGCGGCTGGCTGCGGCGGGGGCCGAGGTGGCGGTGCACTACAACCAGGACAAGGCCGGCGCCGAGGAGACGCTCGAGCGGATCGGTGGTCGCGGGTTCGTGATCGGGGTCGAGCTCGGCGTGCCGGGAGATGCCGACGCGGTGGTCGGGCAGCTCATGGCCGGTTTGTCCGGACGATCACTTGATGTATTGGTGAACAATGCTGCAGCGCAGCCGACCGGTCCGATCGGCACGGATACGGAAGTGGTGTTCGATCGGCTGATGGCGGTGAACGTGCGCGCGCCGTACTTCCTGATCCAGCGGCTGTTACCGGTCCTGGCCGACGGCGGCCGGATCATCTCGGTCTCGTCGGTCGCGACCCGGATGGCGAACCCGGCGCAGACCTCGTTCGCGATGACCAAAGGTGCGGTCGAGACGATGACCCGCACGCTGGCGCAGGAGCTGGGCCGGCGAAGCATCACCGTCAACGCGGTGGCGCCCGGCGCGACCCGGACCGAAGCGAACGGTGCGATCTTCGAGACTCCGGGACTGACGGAGCTGATCGTCGGTCACACCGCGCTCGGCCGGCTGGGCAGCGGTGACGATGTCGCCGAGGTGGTCGCGTTCCTCGCGTCCCCCACGGCGCGATGGATCACGGGCCAGGTGCTGGACGCGTCGGGCGGCCTACACCTCGGAGTCGGCTGATCCGGTGTCGGCTGATTCGGTGTCGAGGAAGAGGTGGACGGCGGCGTGGGTGCGCAGCGCCGTACCGGGGTAGTCGGGCCCGATCGGCTGGGTCAACGTGTCGTGGACGGCCTGTCGCTTGACGGATCCAGGCACTGATCCGATCAGTGCGTGCGCATTCAGCAGCCGCGGGATCGTCACCGTGACGGCATGCGTGGGTACGTCGTCCATCGTGGCGAAATTGCCTTCGTCGACCTGCTGGCGGCGACTGGTCTCGTCGAGAGCGACGATCTTCGCGGCGCGGGATTCGCCGAAGTCGGCCGGCGGGTCGTTGAAGGCGAGGTGGCCGTTGACGCCCAGCCCGAACAGGACGAGGTCGAACGGGTCGTCGCCCATCAGCTCCGCGTAGGGCTCGGGACCCGATTCCGGGGCGAGCGGGTGGAAGGTTGCCTGCGGCACCTGGTCGAGGAAGTTCCGGTGCAGCCAGTTCCGGAACGACTGCGGGGCGTCGGGCGGCAGTCCGACGTACTCGTCCATGTGGAAGCACTCGACCCGGCTCCAGTCGAGGTCCGGCTCCACGGCGAGCGCTGCCAGCGTCGCGGTCTGACTCGGTGCGGCGGCCAGCATGATCCGCGCCCGTCCGTTCGCCGCGATCGCCTTGCGGAGATGCTCCGCGGCCGCGGTGGCGGCGGCGCGGCCGAGGTCCGCACGCGTCGGGTAGGTGCTGACCTGCGGAGCGTGCTCGACTGTCATGAAGGCCCTTCCTGGCGGCGGGTGTCGTTGGCAAAGGCTCGCACAACCGGGGGTTTTCCCCCGGTCGGTACGGTGGGTGGCCAGACCCGGAGACGGCGGTTGGCTCCAGTGTGTAGGTAGTGTCCGCGGGCCTAGCGTCGCATCCATGATCACGACGACGAATCAGGTGATGATGACCGCGCTGCAGGCGACGCAGGAGCCGACCGGTGGAGTGGCCGGGTGGGCGATCGATCTGATGGAGCGGCTGGGGCCGGCGGGCGCCGGGCTGGCGGTCGCGCTCGAGAATCTCTTCCCGCCGTTGCCTAGCGAGGTGATCCTGCCGCTGGCCGGCTTCGCGGCGGCCCGCGGTGACCTCGGGCTGCTCAGTGCGATCTTGTTCACCACGCTGGGGTCCGTCGTCGGTGCGCTCGCCCTGTACGGCGTGGGCCGGTTGCTCGGGCGGGATCGGACCAGGGCGATCGCCGGGAAGCTGCCGTTGGTGAAGGTGGCCGATGTCGACAAGGCCGAGGAGTGGTTCCTGCGGCACGGCCCCAAGGCGGTGCTGATCGGGCGGCTCGTCCCGGTCGTGCGGAGCCTGATCTCGGTGCCGGCCGGGGTGGAGCGGATGCGGGTCGCGCTGTTCCTGCCGCTGACCGCGATCGGGAGCCTGGTGTGGAACTCGTTGCTGATCCTGGCCGGGTATCAGCTCGGTGAGCGGTGGCATCTGGTCGAGTCGTCGGTCGGGGTGTTCCAGAAGCTGGTGATCGCCGGCGCGGTCGCGGCCGTGGCCTGGTTCGTGGTCGTGAAGCTGCGCGGGCGTTCAGATCCTGAGAAAGTCCAGTAGCGGGCTCGACTTTGACTACGCTCGAGGTATCACTGCCGATGCCTCAGGAGTTGGGTCAGATGCCCTCAGTCGCGTTCGAGTCGCAGGTTGCGCCCGAAGGTCCGCCCGTCTGGCCGCAGTCCGTGGTCACGGTGGTCGGCAATCCGCGGGCAGGTTCGCGGACGGCGGCCGCGGCGGCGTCGGTCGCGGAGTTGCTCGCCTCCGAGCTCGGTACGCCGTACCGGATCGACGAGCTGATCGACCTGGTGACGTTCGCGCCGGCGATCTTCCAGGGTGATCGCGCCGGCGACGAGGATCGTGCGGCGCTGGAGAGCGCGGTCGACCTGGTGTCGTCGGCGTCGGTGATCGTGGTCGCGACCCCGGTGTACAAGGGCAGCTACACCGGTCTGCTGAAGAGCTTCCTCGACGTACTGCGGCCGGCGGCGCTGGCGGGATCGGTCGTCGTACCGGTGACCGTGTCCGCGGCGCCGAGCCACAAGCTGCTCGCGGATCAGCATCTCCGCCCGGTCCTCGCGGAGCTCGGCGCGAGCGTGCCGGTGCCCGGCGTGATCCTGGAGGAGCGGGACCTCGAGGATCTGCAGGTCGTCCTGTCCGGCTGGATCCGCGACAACGCAGGCATCGTCCAGGCCACCACGATCGCCCTCCAACCCGTGGCCGCACCAACCCCTGCCCGATAGCGCAAGCCCACCGGGCAACCGAGGCCGGGCCGGCGGCGCGGTTCGTGCAGGCTGAGGTGTACGACGTGGCTGATGTGCTGGAGCCTGCGTCGTACGACGTGGTGGTGGCGACGTACGGGGTTCTGGTGTGGTTGCCGGATCTCGACGAGTTCGCCCGGTTGGCGGCGCGGATGCTGCGGCCTTCGGATCGTCAGGTTGGACGAGCTGCCGGTAGACCTGCGGCAGCGGACCCCCGAGATGGTGCAGGACGCCGATGGGTTGTAGCGCCTGCCCGGAGATCCGCTGCCGTTGTTTGCTGATCTGCCTCGCGGTGAAGGCCTAGTCGGTGTAGGTGGGCTGGGTGGGGGCGTGGCGGAGGGTTGTGATTGCGGGGACGAGGGTTGAGCCGAAGGTGAGAAGGGTGGCGGCGCCGACGATGACCCCGTAGATCCAGAGGGGTCCGGTGGGGAAGGCGCTGGTGGAGACCTTGGCCGAGAACGGCATCAGGCAGGCCAGGGCTATCGCGGTGCCCAGCGTGACGCCGGCGAGCGTGATCAGCGTGCTTTCGGTCCACAGCATGCGCAGGACCTGGAAGCGGGTCGAGCCGGTCAGGCGCTGGAGGGCGAACTCGCGGCGGCGGCGCAGTGTCGACGATACGAGCGTGTTGACGACCGAGACCGCGGTGTAGGCGATCAGCATTCCGACGAGCATGTAGTTGACCCACGCCTGCGTCTGCAGATCCTCCGCGTTCGCGGAGACCAGAGTGCTGCGGTCGGAGACCTGGACGCTCGGATGTGCAGCGGCGAGCTTCGCCAGCCCCGGTCGTACGTCGGCACCCGGTGCGGCGCGGACGAGGATCTGCTTGGTCAGGCCGTCCGTGGTGTGCGCGGCCACCAGCGACGCGGGCATGATGATCGTCTCGTACCCACGTTCCGCCGCGAACGTCGCAACCACCCGCAGCTTCACCGTGGTCCCGTCGCCCAGCGTCATCGTGACATCCGACCCGACGCCCTGGCCGGTCTTGGTGGCCATGTAGTCCGGGATCGCGATGGTCGACCCGGTCAGTCCGGTGAGCGATCCGCTCGTCAACCGGACCGGCGCCGTACCGTCCGCGCCCTGGGCGTCCACGCCGATCACAGGTGCACCGTCCTCGTCGAACGGCGCGTTGCGCGGCTCGTCGACGGCGCCGATGCTCCGGACGTACGCCGACGCGCTCGCGACCCCAGGTACGGCGCGCACCTGCTGGAGCAGGGCCGGCGAGAGACCGGCGTCCGAGACGAGTACGGCGTCTGCGCGCAGATCCCGCGTGAACGCTTCGGAGGAAGCGTGGACCTGGGTCGTCTGCATGTACAGGTTGGCGGTGGAGATGCCGACGGCAAGCATCACCGGCATCACGGCGGCCGACATCGCGACCGAACGCGCCGACAGGTTCCGGATCGCGAGGCGACCGTTGACCCGCGTCAGCGCCTGCACCGGCCAGCGCCAGAACGCCAGCACGACCTTGGTCCAGAACGGGCCGAGCAGCGCGACACCGATGGCCCAGCAGAGGATCGACGGACCCGCGGTCGAGGCGGCCAGCGGTCCGCTCATCACCGTCGCGGTGACGATCAGGAGCGCGAGCCCACCACCGAGGAACAGCAGGCCGAACAGCAGCCGGATCCAGCCGAACCATTTCCGCTGCAGCGACGCCTCGGCCAACGCCTCGACCGGGCGGATCTTGGCCGACTTCCGGGCCGCGATGAGCGCCGCACCGACGGCCGCGAGTACGGCGGCGCCGGCTCCGGCCGCGAACGGGATCAGGCCCTGCGAGAACTCGATCACCGGCGACGCGACCCCGTGCGTGCTGAGCTGGTCGAACAGGAACCGGCCGAGGAAGATCCCCGGGACGGCCCCGACGGCAACGGCCGGCAGTGAGACGAGGAGTGCCTCGCCGAGGATCATCCGCCGGACCTGACCGGGCGTCGTACCGATCCCGCGGAGGAGTGCGAACTCGCGCTCGCGGTGCTGTGCTGCCAGGGCCAGTGTGGATGCGACCACGAACATCATCGTCATGGCCGCGATGCCGCCGAAGGAGCCGGCGACGGCGATCAAGGCGGTCTTGCGCGACTCGGCGTCCGGGTGCTCGGCCAGGCCGCGGTCGACGCCGGCGCGGACGGTCAGGTTGCCGTCCACCTTCTCCAGGCTCTTCCGCACGTCGCCGAGGTTGGTGCCGGAGGCAACTTGTACGCCGACGTCGGCGTACCGGGCCGGGTTGCGGACGAGCTGGGCGGCCTCGTCGTCGGAGAAGAAGGCGTGACCGGATGCTTGCGGGGCGATCCCGCTGATGGTGAAGGTCTTCGGTTCGCCGTTGATCAGGAGGGTGAGGTGATGGCCTACCTTGCCGGACGCAACCACTACCTGACCGGATCGCGGCGCGTGCCCAGTAGTCAGGTGATAGGGGGCAAGGGCGGCGCTGGACCAGTTGTGGCCCTCAGCAACCGATTGACCAACGGCGGTGAAGGTGTAGTCGCCAACTGCGGACGAAACGCCTTGTACAGAACGGATCTTGGCGAGCATGTCGACAGGTACGCCGACGCGCTCCGGCAGGGGAGTGGCGTCTTCGGCGCCCGGGCGGAGGTGGGACTGCTTGCCGGTGACAACGAGGGAGGTGCCGGCGAGGCGTTGCGGGTCGACGTTGGAGCGGATGCCCGTCTCCATCAGTCCGCCGCAGGCCATCACGATCGCCGTACCGAAGACGACCGCGACGAACGTGGCGATGAATCCGCTCTTGCGGTGACGCAAGCTGCGGATGGCCTGGCGCATCATCCCGCCACCACCTGGAGGGTGGACCGTGCGCCGAGGTGAGTCATCCGGTCGGCGACCTGCTCAGCCGTCGGAGCGGACAGGCTGCCGGCCAGTACGCCGTCGGCCAGGAAGACGACCTGGTCGGCGTACGACGCCGCGACCGGATCGTGGGTGACCATCACGACCGTCTGCCCTTGCGTGCGGACGGGCTCGCGCAGCAGCTCGAGTACGTCGGCCGCGGTCTGGGTGTCGAGCGCGCCGGTGGGCTCGTCGGCGAAGATCACCGCCGGACGGGCGACGAGTGCGCGGGCGATCGCGACGCGCTGCTGCTGGCCGCCGGACAACTCACCCGGGCGGCTCTTGTACTTGTCGCCCAGACCGACCCGATCCAGGACCGCGCGGACCGCGGCCTTGTTCACGCGCCGGCCGTCGAGCTCCTGCGGCAGGCAGACGTTCTGCCAGACGGTCAGGGCCGGAAGCAGGTTGAACGACTGGAACACGAATCCGATCCGCTCGCGGCGGAGCTCGGTCAGCTTGCGCTCGTTCATCCCGGCCAGCGGTAAGCCGTCGATCAGCACGCTGCCGGACGTCGGCCGGTCGAGCCCGGCCGCGCAGTGCAGGAACGTGCTCTTGCCGGACCCGGACGGACCCATCACCGCGGTGAAGGTGCCGGGGGCGAATTTCATCGAGATCCCGTTGAGGGCGGTGACGGCGTTCCCGCCACGGCCGTAGACCCGTCGTACGTCGTGCAGGACGACCGAGTATCCGGTCCCGTCGACTGCTTCCTGCTTCGGCTTTCTCATGCCGCCGACGCTACGGAGCCACGGCGTACCGACCCATGGTGCTGGACCACCGTACGGGGTGGGTGAAACTCCACCCCCGCTGTCGCAACGTCCGAAGAAGTGAGGGCTCTTGGGGCTCAGATCTTCGGACGTAACGGGGTCAGGAGCGGAGGAGGGCTCGTAGGCCGGCCTTGTAGGTGGCCGGGGTGATGTCGCCGATCAGGAGCCGCTGCAGGACGAAACCGGGGACCATGCTGAACATGACCTGGGCGACGTGCTCGGGATCGACGTCCGGGTCGAGGGTGCCGTCCGTCTGCGCGCGGCGGGCGATCACCACGAAATGGTTGCGGAGCTGGCAGTACTTGCCCTTCGCGACGTCGCGGATCGAGTCGTTGCGCAGCGACTCGGCCCACGCCTGGACCGCGACCCGGGTGACGTCACCGCCGGGAGCCTCGGCGACCTTCACCACGTGCTCGATGGTCGCCTCGAGCGCGGCCAGCGGGGTCAGCGGCCGCTCGGAGGCGAGGATCTTCTCGAAGAGATCGTCGATCGTGCTGAGGGCGTCCTCGGCGATCGCCCCGACGATCTCCTCCTTGCTCTTGAAGTAGCCGTAGACGGCACCCGCGGACAGTCCGGACTCGCGGATCACGTCGGCCATCGTCGTCTTGTGGAACCCGTCCTCGATCACGCAGGTGCGGGCCGCCGCGACGATCTGCGCGCGGCGGGCCAGGCGGTGCTCCTCGGTGACCTTCGGCACGCTCGAAACATAAAACGAATGTCCGTTCTTGACAAGTCGCCGGACCATCGGCCACGCTCGAACTTATAAAGAACGATCATTCGGTTTTCTTGCTGAAGGAGTCCCGCCATGACCACTGAGGCGCACGCGGCCGAACGTCGCCGGCCGCCCCTGATCGCCGTCATCACGCTGCTGACCGCGGTCCTCACGGTGTTCCTGATCGCCTTCGCCTGGCCGTCCGCGCGGTCCGAGCCTCGGGACATCCCGATCGCGGTCTCCGGTCCGACGCCGGCCGTCGAGCAGGTCAAGGCCCAGCTCGGGCAGGCGATGCCGGACGGCTTCGAGATCACCGCAGTACCGGACCGGCAGGCGGCCGTGCAGCGGATCGAGGACCGGGACGCGTACGGCGCGATCGTGCTCGACTCGGCACAGCCCGAGGTGCTGACGGCATCCGCTGGTGGCCCGGTCGTGGCGCAACTCCTGACGCAACTGGCCGGGAAGATGGGCAGTCAGGCGAAGGTCACGGACATCGTGCCGCTGCCGAAGGACGATCCGCGGGGCGCCGGTCTGGCTGCGGGTGCGCTGCCGCTCGTGCTCGGTGGGATCATCGCGGCCGGTGCGCTGACCCAGTTGGTGCGGTCCGGGGCGAAGCGGATGGTCGGCGCGGTCGCGTTCGCGATCACCGGTGGGCTCGCGCTGGCCGCCGTACTGCAGTACTGGCTCGGCTCGTTCGAGGGCAGCTACCTCGGCAACGCGGGCGTCATCGCGATGTCGATCGGCGCGATCAGCCTCACGCTGCTCGGGCTCGAGTGGCTGATGGGTACGGCGGGACTCGCGCTCGGCGGCGCGACGATGATGCTGCTCGGCAACCCGCTCTCCGGCATGACGAGCGCACCGGAGATGCTGCCGAACGGCTGGAGCACCCTCGGGCAGTTGCTGCCGCCGGGAGCCGCGGGGACGGCGCTACGCTCGGTGAGCTTCTTCGACGGCGCCGGCGCCGCCAGACCACTCGTCGTACTGGCGTGCTGGTTGCTCCTCGGACTGGCGCTGTGTGGACTCGGAGCGCTCCGCGGCCGGGGACGCGCCGTGCAGCCTCGACATGAGGCGTCGGCAGTCGCAGCCTGACAAAGTAGGCGTATGACAGCGCGGTGATCGGATCGTTACACCCCGGTCACCGCGTTCCTGCGTGACTGCCGCGACAACGTTGTCTGTCAAGCATTGACTTCGGCTGTTCAGGGCTCCTACGGTCGCGGGAAAGCCCGCAGGGTTTGGGCCGTGGTACTGGCATGACAACGATTGCCCGAAGGTGGACCTGATGGTGACTAGGAAACGTTTCATGGCAGCGGCCGCCGCGGGCGCGCTGCTGCTGGGGGTCTCGGCCTGTAGTCAAGGTTCGACGACCAAGCAGCCGGACGCCGGCGGCGCGCAGAGCTCCGGGCCCGCGCACATCAAGATCGCGTACCAGCAGTGGGGCCCTGGCGTGGTGATGAAGAACTTCCTCACCGGCGTCAAGAGCGAGTACGAGGCGGCACATCCGGGATCGCAGGTCGAGATCGTTCCGGTCGTGGCCAGCGAGAACGACTACTACACCAAGATCCAGTTGATGATGCGCTCGCCGAACACGGCGCCGGACATCGTCTACGAGGACACCTTCCTGATCAACTCCGACATCACCGCGGGGTACCTGAAGCCGTTGGACGACTACATCGGCAAGTGGGACCAGTGGAGCCAGTTCGAGGACACCGCCAAGGGCGCGGCCAAGGGCCAGGACGGCAAGACCTACGGCGTACCGGACGGCACGGATACTCGGGCCCTCTGGTACAACAAACAGATTTTCGCGAAGGCCGGCCTGCCCGCCGACTGGCAGCCGAAGACGTGGGACGACGTACTCAGCGCGGCACGCACCATCAAGCAGAAGGTGCCGGGCGTGATCCCGTTCAACATGTACTCCGGCAAGCCGATGGGTGAGGCCTCGGCCATGCAGGGCTTCGAGATGCTGCTCTACGGCACCAAGGACACCCTGTACAACTACGACCAGAAGAAGTGGGTCGTCGGCAGCCAGGGCTTCAAGGACTCGCTGAACTTCGTCAAGACCGTCTTCTCCGAGGGCCTGGCCCCGTCGCCGAAGGACGCGCTCAGCCCGAACATGGGCAGCAAGGTCGGCACCGAACTGCTGCCGCAGAGCAAGCTGGCGATCGACCTGGACGGCTCCTGGATCTACGGCAACTGGCTGAAGTCCGGCGCCAAGCCGTGGCCGCAGTGGAGCACGGTGCTCGGTCAGACCGCGATGCCGACGCAGGACGGCAGCGGCAAGGGCAAGGTCAGCCTCTCCGGCGGCTGGACCTGGGCGATCCCGGCCAAGTCGAAGAACCCCGACGCCGCCTGGGACTTCATCAAGACGCTGCAGACCCAGAAGAACGCCGCCAAGTACGCCACCGACGGCGCGCAGATCGCGGTCCGCAAGGACGTCGCCTCCGACGCGGCGTACAAGTCCTCCTCGGCGAGCACCCAGTTCTTCACCGACCTCGTATCGGTCACCGTGTACCGGCCGGCGCTGCCGGAGTACCCGAAGGTCTCGAACGAGATCATCACCGCGATGGAATCGGTGATGACCGGACAGTCCCAGCCCGACGCGGCCGCGAAGAACTACGACCAGGCGGTCGAAGGCATCGTCGGCGGCAAGGACAGTACGACGACACAGAGCACCGGTCAGTAATCTCCCGGCTCGAAGGGATATCTCCCCTGTGACGACGACCGTCGCTCCCACCTCGGCCACCGCTCCCTCCGGTAAGTCCACCGGAGGGAGCGGGAAGCCGAAGGCCGCCAAGCTGGTCCGGATGCTGCCGCTGTCGCCGGCCATCGGACTGATGCTGGTCTTCCTGGCCGGCCCGATCATCTACTGCGTGTACGCCGCGTTCACGAACATGGCGCTCACCGGGCCCGGCGCCGCGAACGTGAAGTTCGTCGGCCTGGACAACTTCCGCAAGGCCTTCTCCAGCGGTGCGTTCACCAACTCGATCTGGCTGACGCTGGTGTTCACGCTGATCTCCGCGATCATCGGCCAGAACACCCTCGGCCTCGGCCTGTCGCTGCTGATGCGGAGGTCCACCAAGGTCGTCCGCAACTTCGTCGGTACGGCGGTGATCGGCGCGTGGGTGCTGCCCGAGATCGTCGCGGCGTACCTGCTGAGCGCGTTCTTCAACGACGACGGCACGCTGAACGTGATGCTGCACGCGGTCGGCCTGCCCGGCCAGGACTGGTTGTACGGGGCACCGATCATCGCGGTGTCACTGGCCAACATCTGGCGCGGTACGGCGTTCTCGATGCTGGTGTACTCCGCGGCGCTCAGCGAGATCCCCAAGGAGATCGAGGAATCCGCCGCGATGGACGGCGCCGGCGGCTGGCGGCGACTGCTGTTCGTCACGCTGCCGATGATCACCCGCGCGATCATGACCAACCTGATGCTGATCACGCTGCAGACGCTGAGCGTCTTCGGCCTGATCTACGCGATGACCCGGGGCGGCCCGGGGACCAAGAGTCAGACGTTGCCGCTGTACATGTACGAGCAGGCGTTCAGCTTCTCCCAGATCGGCTACGGAACCGCGATCGCGCTGGTGATGCTGGCGATCGGCGCGGTCTTCTCGCTGATCTACCTGCGTGGACTGAACTCGGAGGCAGCATGACAGTGTTGAATGCCGCGCTGCCGCGCGGCGGATCACGGGGCTGTAACTCCCGGCCTTCCCTCGTCGCTCCGGTCGCTCCGGTCGCTTCGCTCCCTCCGCTCCTCAGTCCAGGCCGGGAGGCCCCATGATCGCCCGCGACCGGATGAGCAAACTCGCGTCGAACCTGGTGCTGCTGGGCATCGGCGTACTGTTCGTCCTGCCGTTGCTGTGGGTGCTGTTCGCGTCGATCAACCGGACGGCGGGGCTGCGGGTCGAGTTCCCGACGCATCCGACGCTCGGGAACTTCAAAGCGGTGCTGAACACCGACACGACGTACCGTCCCGTTCTGAACGGGATCGTGCTGTGTGGTGGGGCCGCCCTGCTGACGATGATCTGCGCGGTGCTGGCGGCTTATCCGTTGTCGCGGTTCCGGACGCGGTTCAACCGGCCGTTCTTGCTGACGGTTTTGTTCTGCACTGGGCTCCCGATCACTGCGGTGATGGTGCCGGTGTACGGGTTGTTCGTTCAGCTGAACCTGGTGGACACGCTCGGCGGCACGATCATGTTCATGGCGACGAGTGCGTTGCCGTTTGCGATCTGGCTGACGAAGACGTTCATGGACGGCGTACCGCTGTCGCTCGAGGAAGCCGCCTGGGTCGACGGGGCGGGGAACATGCGGGCGTTGTGGGCGATCGTGCTGCCGTTGATGTGGCCGGGGATCGCGGTCGTGCTGATCTTCACGTTCATCGGCATGTGGGGGAACTTCTTCGTCCCCTTCATGCTGCTGTTGTCGCCCGAGCGGTTGCCGGCGTCGGTCAGCATCTTCACGTTCTTCGGCCAGTACGGCGAACCCAACTACGGACAGCTGGCGGCGTACTCCCTCATCTACACAACCCCGGTCCTCCTCCTGTACCTGCTCCTCAGCCGCAAGCTCGGCGGCGCCTTCGCCCTCGGCGGAGCCATCAAGGGCTGATCACACTGCACCAACAGCCGCCGCGAACCAGTCACCACTTCGCGGCGGCTGGCATTTGATGGGTTGACCCATCGAATGGTGGGTTACCCACCCTGAATCCGGGTGGGTAACCCACCATTTCGGTGGTCAGCCCATCAAATTAGCCCCCCGAGCGGAGGGTGGTGGAGCGGGAGCTCATTGCGCGGGCGTGGGGCGCTTGCGACGGCGCGGAGCGACGGGGGAGTTGGAGCGGTCGTCGGCTGCCGGGTGTGGCTGTCAGTTGGTGGTGAGGGTGGTGCGGGTTTGTTTCCAGAAGGCGAGTTTTTGGTCGAAGGGCCAGTCCCACTGGGGGTCGGGGGAGGACTTGGCGTAGCGGTCCAGGGCCAGTGGAGCCAGGGTGGCTGTTGAGTCCGGGGCGCTTTCGGTGACTACGGCCAGGCGGATGACGAAGGTGACCAGGCGGGTGAGCCGGGAGTGATCGTGGGAGGTTTCCAGCTCCTTGAGTTGGGAGCGGAGTTGCTTGATGGTGCGGAGAGCCGCGCGGTGCTCGCCTCGGCCGGGTGCGGAGGTGAGTTCGTCGGCCGGGATGCCGAGGAGTTCGGCGATGCTGTCGTCGGCAGACGCGGTAGAGGACTTGCCGAACATGCGCGGTTTGTCGGCCTGGAGGCGGTCGGCCAGCTGGTCGAGGAGCTCGCCGAGTCCGTGGACCACCTGGGGAAGTGCGCCGTCGGCGGTCCGCCGGCGGTTGGTGGCCAGCGCGGTGACGCGGTCGTGTTCGGCTTCGACCGCAGCGCGCAGCGTCTCGGGCCAGTCGTCCAGCCCGGTCAGCTCTTCCTGCGGCGGCGCTGACGCGTTCAGGTCGCCCGCCTGCAGCGGCTTGGCGCCGGAGCGGGCCGCGTCGATTTCCTGTTCGAGCTTCTTCTGCGGACCCGGAACGATTGAACTCACACGTCCACCCTACGCACCTCCCGGACCGCTGCGATCACATGTCGAGGCGGCGCAGGTTCCAGACGGAGGGGACGACGAGGGTGATGACGGTGATCAGTACGAAGAGCGCGGCGCCGTACAGTTCGACGGCCTTCACGCTGACGACCGCGGCGACGTACCCGACGGTGAGTTGACCCGCGGGGCCGGCGATGAACGAGCCGAGCATGTCGTACGACGAGACGCGGGACAGCTTGTCGAGCGGGACGTGCTGGCCGAGGGCGGTCTCCCAGCTGATGCCGAAGATGTCGAAACCGACGCCGAGGAAGAAGGCCGCGATCGCCATCGCCCAGGTGTACGGCAGGAGCGCGAGGCACAGCATCACGGGGACCGTGAGCAGCATGCCAAGCATACCTGTGCGCAGCGGGTAGCGTGGTTTGAGCCGGAGCATGATGATGCCGCTGGCAACTAGTCCGGCGCCGAAGCAGGCGCTCACGAGACCCCAGCCGGTTCGCCCGAACGTACGGTCCGCGATCACCGGGCCGAGCGTCTGGTAGCAGGCGGTGAAGATCAGGTTGAGCAGGCCGAACGCGAGCACGATCACCCAGATCCACTGCCTGGACACGAACTCGCTCCAGCCGTCGCGCAGGTCGGTCAGCATCGAGGTGGCGGCCCGTTCGATCCGCGGGATCGTCAGGCGGGACAGGAGTACGGCGGCGATCAGGAACGTCGCGCCGTCGACCGCGAGCCCGACCCCCGGACCGGTCAGGCCGACGATCACGCCCGCGACCGCGCCGCCGCCGATCATCGCGCTCGAACGGGCGAAGCCGGCGATCGCGTTCGCCTGCGGGAGTTCGCTGCGATCCACGATCGACGGGAGGATGCCGGTCATCGCGGGCATCACGAACGCGGCCGCGATCCCGTTGAGCGCCTCGATCGCGGCGAGCTGCCAGATGGTCGCGTGCCCCGAGAGTACGAGCGTCGCGGCGAGACCCTGGGTGAGGCCGCTGACCGTGTTCGCGACCACCAGCACGAGGTGGCGGGGGAGCCGGTCGGAGATCACACCACCGATCAGCAGGAAGACGATGTTCGGGATGCTGCGCGCCGCGAGTACGATGCCGACCGCGCTCGCCGAGTCGGACACATCCAGTACTGCGAACACCAGCGCCACGGGCGCGATCGTCGACCCGAGGATCGAGATGAACCGCGCGGACATGAACACCCGCACGTCCCGATGCCGCAGTACGGCCAGATCCTGCCGAAACCCCACTGCGCCCCCCTCCGCCATGCCGAACCTGGTGATCCTATGGTCTGGCGGTCCCGAGTGGCGTGCTGTTTTCGGAGGGCCGAGCGGCCATCCGGATGTCGAGCTCGACCGCCCACTTGGTCCAGCGGACCCGGAGTCGTCACGCCGACTTCGATGTCCATCGGTCCGGCCATGTCGATGGTCGACCGACCGTAACCCGGGTCAGACCGCCGAGTCGTGGCATCTGGCTGGCGTCAGGGCCGGCGAGTCGTGGATCGGGGTCGTCGATTCTCGCCGAATCTCACGACTGGGCGAAACGGGGCGGGCGGCCCGGCGAAGGGCGGGGGCGGGGAGGGGTGGTGACCGGTTGTCCTTCGTTGTCACGGGGTGTGATCAGGGGTTTGCCGTTACCTTGGGGTATTGGTCCTCGATCTGCAGGAGGCTCCGTGAAGATCAACGACGTACTGCGTGGTAAGGGCAACCAGGTCGTCACCATCTCCCCAGACGCCACTGTCACCGAGCTGCTCGCACTGCTGGCCGAGAAGAACATCGGTGCGGTGGTGGTCAGTGCGGACGGGTCGACGGTGTCCGGGATCGTGTCCGAGCGGGACATCGTCCGGCTCTGGAACGGTACGCCGGACGCGGGTGACGTGCGGGTGAGCGCGATCATGACCGCCGAGGTCCGTACTGCGGCACCGGACGACCTGATCGACAACCTGATGCTGCTGATGACCGAGCACCGGATCCGGCACGTCCCGGTCGTTGTCGACGGCAACCTCGCCGGTCTGGTCAGCATCGGCGACGTGGTCAAGTCCCGGATCGGCGAGCTCGAGTTCGAGAGGGAACAACTCTCCAACTACATCAGCAGCTGATCAGTAGGCGGCGAACAGCACGAACATCGCCACCACGAACAGCAGGCCGAGCCCGAGCAGGACTGTGCCGATCAGGCCGCAGATCTGCCCGGCTTGAGCCATGCCCCGGTTGTTGTAGATCCCCGGCGCCGCGTCGATCTCGTCGAGCGCCTGCCGGCCGAGCCACCACGCGACCGGCGAGAGGAACAGGAAGCCGGTGCACAGCGCGATCGCGCCGAGGACCAGCGCGACCGTCGCCTGCGAGTTGTCACGCAGTACGCCGTACGCGGGCAGGTCGACGTACCCGGGCTGCAGCTGGTACTTCGTCGGCTCTGGATACACGGTCTCTCCGCTCAGGCAGGCTGAGCGGAGAGACCGTGGTCCGTCAGCTCAGGTCGATCAGGTCGCCGAGGTCGAGGCCCTCGAGCTGGGGGCGGACGTCCTTGGCTTCCCCTACGACGACGACGAGTAGCCCATCGGTTCCGACGTACCGGCGGTAGGCGTCGGTGGCCTCGGCGGCCGTGGTGGCAGCGATCTGGGCGAGATAGGTGTCGGCGAAGTCGATCGGTACGCCGTTGGCGATGTTGCTGCCGACCTGCTGGGCGACCGAATCGGCCTGCTCGTAGCGCAGGGGAGCGGTGCGGATCAGGCTGTCCTTCGCCTCCTGGACCTCCTGCTCGGTGAGGCCGTCGCGGGCCTCGCGCAGGATGCGGAGTGCGTCACCGATCGCGGCCCCGGTGACCTCGGTGCGTACGGCGCCGCCGAGGCTGAAGGTCCCGCCCTTGCGCGGCGCCGCGAAGCTGGTCCGGGTGCCGTACGTGTACCCCTTCTCCTCGCGGAGCACGGTGTCGACGCGGGAAGTGATCGTCCCGCCGACCACGTGGTTCGCGACCGCGGCCGAACCCCACGCCGGATCGCGACGATCCGGACCCTTGCACCCGATCAGCAGCTGGCTCTGCACCGATCCCGGCCGGTTGACGAGCACGACCCGGTTGCCCGGCAGGTACAACGGCTCCGGGGTCTCGGACGCCGAGCCCGCGCTGGACGTCCAGCTACCGAAGGCCTCGTCGATGATCCCGGCCACCTCGACACCGGTCGCGTCGCCGGCGAACAGGATCTCCGCGCGCTCCGGGCCGATGTTGTTGCGGTAGAAGTCGGCCACCTCGACGTTGGTCAGCGGCCGGATCGTGTCCGGCGTACCCGCGGTCGGCCGGGAGCGCCGCGTCGCCGTGCCGAACAGGTGCGACGCGAACGCCTCGCGCGCCCGGTACCCGGCGTTGGCGCGCTCCTGGTTGATCTCGCCGAGCCGGATCGTCACATGCCGGCCGACGTCGGCCTGGTTGAACGCGGGCCGCGTGATCGCCTCCGCGAGCAGTGCGACGGCCGGCGCGAGATGCGACACCGGCACCGAGATCTCCACATGCAGAGCGTCCGAGCTGACATCCACGCCGTACGCCGCTCCGTGCCGCTCCAACGCGGCCGCGAACTCGTTGGCCGAGTGCAGCTCGGTGCCTTCGTCGAGCGTCCGCGACATGATCGTCGCGACACCCTCGAGCTCACGCGGCTCCGCGATCAGCGGCATCGCGATGGTGACGCGCACGGTGGCGACGTACTGTCCCGGGCGGTCGAAGACGTGCACCGGCGTACCGACGCTGGTCCGCGTGGTCACGGCGTCCGGGAAACTCCACGGACGCGGCGCCCCGACGGCCGGCGGGGTGGTCAGAACCTGGTTCATTCCTGCTCTCCTGCCGTCTCTGCCGCGGACTCCTGACGGCGGTAGCTCACCTGGACCCGGCCCGACGCACGGACCCACTTCGCCGCGGCCTGCTGCACCTGCTCGACGGTCACCGCCTGCACCTGGTCGATCCGGGTGTTGATCCGCCCAGGGTCACCGAACAGCAAGGCGTGGTGCGAGATCTCGTCCGCCCGCCCCGCACAGGTCGCCAGCTGCTCCAGCCAGTCCCGCTCGGCCTGCGCCTGAACGGTGGCCAGCTCGTCGGCGGTCACTCCGTCCGTGGCCAGCTTCTCGATCTCCTCGAGCAGCGCGTCCTCGACCTTCTGCAGGTCGACCCCGTCCGACGCGATCCCGGTCAGCGTCCCGAACGAGACTCCTCCGATCAGGGGCAGCGCACCACCGGACACCGACTGCGCGATCTGCTCGTCGCGGACCAGCCGCCGGTTCAGCCGGCCGCTCTGGCCGGCCGCGAGGATGTCGAGCGCGAGCCCGGCCGCGTCCAGCTCCGGCGTCCCGTCCACCGGCAGCCGGAACATCATCGTGATCAGGTCGGACGGTACGTCGGACTCCACGTCGTCACGCTGTACGTCGGTCATCGGGCCGATCGTGCCGTCCGGCGCCGGCGGTGGCGTAGGGATCGCGGGCAGGTGGCCGAAGTACCGCTTGGCGGCGTCGAACGCGTCGTCCTCGGACACGTCGCCGACGATCGTCAGGACGGCGGTGTTGGGCCCGTAGTACTTGCGGAAGAACGCGTGCACGTCCTCCAGCGAGGCGGCGTCCAGGTCGGCCATCGAGCCGATCGTCATGTGCGCGTACGGGTGTCCCTCGGGGAATGCGAGCCGGACCAGCCGCTCGTACGAGTCGCCGTACGGGCGGTTGTCGTACGACTGGCGCTTCTCTTCCTTGACCACGTCGCGCTGGTTGTCGAGGTTCTCCTGGTTGACCGCGTCGAGCAGGTAGCCCATCCGGTCCGCCTCGAGCCACAGCGCGAGGTCGAGACCGCCGCTGGGCAGCGACTCGAAGTAGTTGGTGCGATCGAAGAACGTGCTCGCGTTGAGGCTGGCGCCGGCGGTTTCCAGCAGGCTGAAGTGCTGGCCGGAGGCGACGTTGCGCGACCCCTGGAACATCAGGTGCTCGAAGAGGTGCGCGAACCCGGTCAGACCCGGTGGTTCATGGCGCGACCCGACGTCGTACCAGAGGTTGACGGCGACGATCGGGACGGCACGGTCCGAGCTGACGACGACCCGGAGGCCGTTGTCCAGCACCTGCTCCGCGATGGGGTACGTCAAGGGCATACCGGCCACCTTACGTGGTCGCGAAATTCCTGGCAGGTGCTGTCGATTTCGGTCCGGGTCGCGCATCGGAGTGGTGGATGCTGTAACCGGGAGTGGACGAGAGAGGTGACCCGCAGTGGGCAAGTACCTGGTAATGATCTACGACGACGAGGCGAAGTGGGCCGCGGACGACGGGTCGGTGATGGAACAGAACCACAAGAACCATCAGGCCTTCGCCGAGGCCAACGGGTCCGCGCTTCGCGGCGGCGGGCAGCTCGACGGGAGTGAGACCGCGACCTCGATCCGTTCCGACGGCAACGGCGGATACGTCGTGACCGACGGGACGTTCGCGGAGACCAAGGAAGTGATGGGCGGGTACTACATCATCGAGGCGGCCGACCTGGACGAGGCGCTCGCGATCGCCAAGCAGGTGCCGTCGCCGATGGGCGGTGTCGAGGTCCGTCCGCTGGTCAACGGTGGCTGATCTGCCCACCGCCGACCAGGTCGCGCAGGCGGTCGCGGAGGCTCACTCGAGCGAGTGGGCCTCCGTGCTCGCCGCGACCGCACGCGTGGCCGCGGACCTCGACCTGGCCGAGGACTGCGTGCAGGACGCGTACGCGAAGGCCCTTGTGCACTGGCAGGAACAGGGCGTGCCTCGCAAGCCCGGCGCGTGGTTGACGACGGTCGCCACCCGGCGGGCGCTGGAGCTTCGGCGCCGAGCTGACGTGGCCCGCCGGAAGCTGCCGTTGCTCGTGCCGGTCGAGGATGTTCAGGACGGCACGTTCCCGGACGACCGGTTGCGGCTGGTGTTCACCTGCTGCCACCCAGCGCTCGCGCAGGAGACGCAGGTTGCGCTGACGCTGCGGCTGGTGTGCGGGCTGTCGTCGGCGGAGATCGCGAAGGCGTTCCTGGTGAAGGAAGCCACGATGCAGGCCCGCATCACCCGAGCCAAACAAAAGATCTCCCGCTCCGGCATCCCGTACCGCATTCCGCAGTTGGCGGAACTGGGGGAGCGCATCGACGCGGTGCTGGACGTCGTACACCTGGTTTACACGGCCGGGCACACGGCGGGCGACGGAGATACGTTGACGCGACCGGACCTGGCGCAGCGGGGGATCGACCTGGCGCGGATGATGCGGTTGTTGCTGCCCGACAGCGCGGAGGCGGCGGGTCTGCTCGCGTTGCTGCTGTTGACGCAGGCCCGGCAGGCGGCCCGCGTCGACGAGGCCGGTCAGCTGGTGCTGCTGGATGACCAGGATCGGTCGCTGTGGGACCAGGCGCTGATCGCCGAGGGGCTGGAGCTGATGCCCGCGGCTCTGGCCGGTCCGGCAACGGTTGGACGGTACGGCGTGATGGCCGCGATCGCGGCTGTGCACGCAGAGGCGGAGCGGTGGGAGGACACCGACTGGGGCGAGATCCTCGGGCTGTACGACCTGCTGCTCGACCGGTGGCCGTCGCCGGTGGTTGCACTCAACCGGGTGGTGGCGATCGCGTACGTCGCGGGCCCGGAGCAGGCGCTCGTCGAGCTGGACGAGTTGGCGGCCGATCCGGCGTTGGCGACCTACCCGTACCTCGCGTCCACGCGCGCCGAACTGCTCCGCCGTACCGGTGACTGGACGGCGGCGAAGGCGGCATACGAGGAAGCGCTGGCCTTCACCAGCAACGCAGTCGAGGCCGCCTTCCTGCAGGGCAGGATCACTCGAGGCGCTTGAGTACTTCGTCGTGGAGGCGGCCGTTGGTGGCGATGGCGTTCGGGCCGTTGGGGCCGGGGGCGCCCTCGACCGAGGTGAACTTGCCGCCGGCCTCGTCGACGATGATCGCCAGCGCGGCCATGTCGTAGAGGTTGAGCTCGGGCTCGGCGGCGATGTCGACCGCGCCCTCGGCGACCAGCATGTACGACCAGAAGTCGCCGTACGCGCGGGTCCGCCAGACCGAGTCCATCAGGTCGGCCCACTGGTTCTTCTTGCCGAGCTTCTCCCAGCCCTTCAGCGATGCGTACGACAGCGAGGCGTCCTCGATCTTGCTCACGTCGCTGACCCGGCACGGCTGCGACGAGTGCAGTGCGCGGCCGGTCCAGGCGCCGTCGCCGTACGACGCCCACCAGCGCTTCCCGAGCGCCGGGGCGGAGACCACGCCGACGACGACCTGGTCCTCGATCATCAGGCTGATCAGCGTCGCCCAGACCGGGACGCCGCGGATGTAGTTCTTGGTGCCGTCGATCGGGTCGACCACCCAGCGGCGTACGCCCCAGCCGCTGGTGCCGTCCTCCTCGCCCACGAACGCGTCCCGCGGGCGGGCCCGGGAGAGCGTCTTGCGCATCACGTCCTCGACCTTCTTGTCCGACTCGCTCACCGGGGTCAGGTCCGGCTTGGTGGCCACGTGCAGGTCGAGCGCCTTGTAGCGGTCCATCGTGGTCGAGTCCGCGTCGTCGGCCAGGATGTGGGCGAGCCGCAGGTCATCCGTGTGCGAAGGCATGCCGGAAGGCTAGCCTGAACCCCGCTCGAGGGGTCCGGCTGTCCGGGAACTGTTGCGGATCGGTTGCGGCGCGGATTGAACCAAATCAAGTCGTTGAACGTGCCATTAGTGTCTGACCACGTCATACGACTGCCATGGAGGCTGTCCATGTTCGAGCGCTTCGGGGACCTGCCGCTACACGTGCTGGTGATCCATCTGACCGTGGTGCTGCTACCGGTGGCCGCGCTGACCCTGATCGCCTTCGCAGTGGTGCCGAAGTGGCGCCGGCTGCTGCGCTGGCCGGCCCTGGTCCTCGGCGTCGGGGCGCTGGTGTGTGCGTTCGTCGCGAAGGAGAGCGGCCAGGCGTTCGTCAACGCGGTGCCGACGCTGGCGAAGGCGGTCGCGCTGCACGAGAAGCGCGGCGACCTGCTGTTCTGGTACTGCCTGATCTTCGCCGTCGTCGCGGTCGCGGCCTTCCTGCTGCTGGCCGGCGTGACGGGCGACAAGGCAACGAGCAGCCGTCCGCTGGAGCTCGTGACCCAGGCGGCCGTGGTCGTGATCGCGGTGCTCGTCATCTGGCAGACCGTTCGCACCGGTGACGCGGGTGCGAGGGCGGTCTGGGAGGGCCAGCTGCCGGCTAAGTAGTCTCCTCGGTCTCGCGGAGCTCCCGGCCTTCGCGCGACGCCAGCAGGCGGCGGAACGACTCGACCCGGGCCGGATCGGCGCGGCCCTCGGCAACGGCCTCGTCCAGCGCGCAGTCGGGGGCGTCGGCGGTATGGGTACAGCCGCGGGGGCAGGTTCCGGCGATCTCGGCCAGGTCCGGGAAGGCGTTGATCAGCTGGTCCGGCTCGACGTGGGCCAGGCCGAAGGAGCGGATGCCTGGGGTGTCGATGATCCAGCCGCCCTGGGGCAGCCGCAGGACGAGCGTGTTCGTCGACGTATGACGGCCACGGCCGGTCGCCGCGTTGACGATGCCGATCGCCCGGTCCGCGCCCGGGACGAGGCCGTTGACCAGCGTGGACTTGCCGACACCCGAGTGCCCGACCAGAACGCTCGTACGGTCGTCGAGCTGCTCCCGGAGTCTGCTGAGGTCGCCGTTCTGGTGGGTCGCCACCGACTCGACGCCGAGCGGGCGGTAGATCGACAGCAGCGGATCCGGGTCGGCCAGGTCTGTCTTCGTCAGGCACAGCAGCGGTCGCATGCCGGCGTCGTACGCCGCGACCAGGAAGCGGTCGATCAACCCGGTGCGGGGCTCCGGGTTCGCGACCGCGACGACGATGACGAGCTGGTCCGCGTTCGCGACCAGGGGGCGCTCGACCGGGTCGTCGTCATCGGCCGAGCGGCGCAGCAGCGTCGTCCGGGGGAGGACCTCGACGATCCGGGCCAGCGAGCCCTCGTCACCGGTGGCGTTGCCGTCGAGCTTGACCCGGTCGCCGACGATCACGCCGGTACGGCCGAGCTGACGGGCCTTCATCGCGGTCACCTCGCGACCGCCGTCCGGATCCTCGACCCAGCAGGCGTACCGCCCGCGGTCGCGGGTGAAGACGAACCCGATCACGGCATCGTCGTACGAGGGGCGGTCCTTGGTCCGCGGCCGGGTCCGGCGCTTGGGCCGGTCGTACCGGGCCTCCTCGTCGTACCGCGACATCAGCTGGTGAGCCCCGACCACATGTCCGGGAACTCGGGCAAGGTCTTCGCCGTGGTTCCGATGTTCTCGATCTCCAGGCCGTCGACGAGCAGGCCGAGGACGGCGGCCGCATGCGCCATCCGGTGATCGTCGTAGGTGTGGAAAAGCCCACCGTGCAAGGCCTTCGGCCGGATCGCCAGTCCGTCCTCGAGCTGCGTGATGTCGCCGCCGAGCGCGTTGAACTCGGTCTCGAGCGCCGCCAGCCGGTCGGTCTCGTGGTTGCGCAGGTGCGCGATCCCCCGCAGGTACGACGGCCCGTCGGCGAACGCCGCCACCGCCGCGATCACCGGAGACAGCTCGCCTACCTCGCTCAGGTCGAGGTCCACAGCCTGCACCCGGCCGGTGCCGCGCACAGTCAGGCCGCTGTCGGTGAGGGTGGCCGAGGCGCCGAAGCGGGTGAAGAGATCGGGCAGTTGGCCGCCCGGCTGCGTGGTCTGCGACGGCCATCCGGTGACGGTCACGGTCCCGCCCGTGATGACGGCCGCCGCCAGGAACGGCGCCGCGTTCGACAGGTCCGGCTCGATGGCGGTGTCCAGCGCCCGAATGGGGCCGGGGGCAACGACCCAGCGGTTCGGCTCGGCGTCGTCGACGTGGACGCCGCGCTCGCGCAGCATCCCGACCGACATGTCCAGGTGCGGCTGGGACGGCACCGGCTTCCCGTCGTGCCGGATGTCGACGCCCTCGTCGTACCGCGCGCCGGCCAGCAACAGCGCGGACACGAACTGGCTCGACCCGGACGCGTCCAGCGTCACCTTCCCGCCGCGCACCGACCCGGTGCCCGACACCGTGTACGGCATCCGCCCGGTGCCGCCGTCGTCGATCTGCACGCCGAGCGTGCGCAGCGCGCCCAGGATCACGCCCATCGGCCGCTCCCGCGCGTACTCGTCGCCGTCGAAGGCGACCGTCCCGTCGGCCAGCGCGGCGACCGGCGGCACGAAGCGCATCACGGTGCCGGCCAGACCGCAGTCGACGTCGGCCGGGCCCTTGAGCGAGCCCGGCGTGACCGTGACCGTCGTACTGCCGTCACTGATGCCGACACCCAGCGACACGAGCGCGGACCGCATCAGCGCGGTGTCGCGCGCCGCGAGCAGGCCGGTCAGCTGCGACGGGCCGTCGGCGAGCGCGGCGAGGATGAGGGCACGGTTGCTGATCGACTTCGATCCGGGGACCGTGACCGTACCGGTCACGGCACCTTCGGCCCGCGGCGCCGGCCAGCCCTGCTGCTCGCTCATCCCACTCCCTCGACTCAGGTGTCTACAGCCCTGAGCCTAGGGCATTCAGCCGAACGGAAGCTCTGCCTTGGCCAGCTTCGCGGCCTGCTTGGCCTCGTGGGCCAACTGCTTGGCGGCCTTGGCGCCGCGCTTGGTCTCGCGCTTCGCCGCCTTCGCACCGTGCGTGGCGCGCCAGGCGACGCCCGGCTTGCCCTCGGTGTCGACCGCGGCGAGCAGCAGGCCGCCCAGGATGCCGAGGTTCTTCATGAAATTGATCCGCTGCTGGTTGCGGACGGTCTTGTCCTTCTCCAGCCAGAACGGGTGGCCGGCGAGCGTCGTCGGCACCAGTGAAGCGGCCAGCAGGGACGCGCCGAGACGACGGCCCTTGCCGGACGCCAACGCGATACCGCCGATCACCTGGACAGAGCCGTTCAGCCGGACCAGGTTGGCTGTCGTGTCAGGGAGCCGGTCGCTGACCTGCGGCGGTGCGACCCGCTTCACCATCGGCACCAGCCGGTCGGTGACGGGCTGCGCCTTCGGCACCAGCGGCTCCGGGTTACGGATCGCGTTCGCGCCCTGCACGACGAAAATGACGGACAGCAACGGCCTGGCCAGTGCGCGCACGACAGTCATGCCTCCTTCATACACCACGATTTGTACGACTACCGGTACCCACCACTGATGCAGTCGATCAGATGGGGCAGCCGTCCGGCCCGCACGCGGCGTCACCGTCGGTCGTCGCGCCCGGTGCGGTGATCAGCGTCACGGGCTTCCGGTCCGCGTTCGCCCGGCGCAGTGCTTCCTGGAAGACCTCCACCGGCTGCGCGCCGCTCACGCCGTACTTCTCGTCGATGACGAAGAACGGTACGCCGTTCGCGCCGTACGCCAGGGCCTGTGCCTGGTCCGCGGCGACGTCGTCGGCGTACGTCGTACCCGCCAGGACCTCACGCACTCGGTCGGTGGGGAGGCCCACCTCGGTGGACAGCTCCGTCAGGGTGTCGTGGTCGCCGACCGGGAGGCCGTCGGTGAAGTAGGCCTTGAGCAGGCGCTCCTTGAGCCGGCCCTGCGTGCCCGCGGGCACCTCACCGGCGTCTTCGAGGTCGAGGGCGAGGTGGAGCAGCCGGTGTGCGTCGACGGTGTTGACCGCCTTCGCCTGGTCGAGGTGGTACTCCAGACCGACCTCTGCGGCCACCTCGGTGACCTGGGCGTTGGCCTGCAGGCCCCACTCGCGACCGCGACCGTACTTCTCACCCAGTCGGGTGGCCAGGTCCCGCGGGTCGTCGTTCGTCGACGACGGGTCGAGCTGGAAGCTGTGCCAGACGACCGTGGCGGTGTCACCGCTCGCGGTCAGAGCTTCTTCGAGCCGGCGCTTCCCGATGTAGCACCACGGGCAGACGACGTCGGACCACACATCAATGCGCATAACTGTCGCAACTGAGCGCTTTCCGGACCTATTCCCAACCAGCCATCGCTGTGATGCGTCTGACGCTCCATGGACGACGCGCTCGTGCGGACCCTGTTGAAAGAGCAGCATCCCGACCTGGCCGACCTGGAGTTGACGGAGGTCATCGGCGGCTGGGGCAACCAGATGTGGCGGCTAGGCGAGGACCTGGCGGTCCGGATGCCCCGCACCGACCAGTCCCCGGAGCTCCTGCGCAACGAGTACCGCTGGGTCCCTGACATCGCCGCCCGTGTTCCGCTGCCCATCCAGACCCCTGTCCGCCTCGGCAAACCGTCGGACCGGTTCCCGCGGACCTGGCTGGTCAGCACGTGGGTCGCCGGCGAACCAGGTGACCACGCACCGATCACCGACCTCGCGGCCGCGGACGTGCTGGCCGACTTCCTGCACGCCTTCCACACCGAGGCGCCGGCCGACGCGCCGGCGAGTAACCGAAGCGGTGTGCCGGAGACCCTGGGGTTCAGCGACGTGCATGAGTCCGTCGACCGTCTCGACGAGGTCCGTGCGGTGTGGGACGACGCCGTCGCCGCACCGGCGTACGACGGTCCGCCGGTCTGGCTGCACGGCGACCTGCACCCGGCGAACGTGGTCGTTGCCGACGGCACCCTTGCCGGTGTCATCGATCTCGAGGAGGTCGGCGCCGGCGATCCGGCGAGCGATCTCGCGGCCGCCTGGATCCTGCTCCCGGCAGGCGGCGCCGACCGCTTCTTCGAGCGCTATCAGGCGGACGAGGCCACGGTACGGCGAGCCCGCGGCTGGGCCGTGCAACGGGCGCTGTTCCTGATCGCAATGGGGATCAACGGCGACAACGGCCGGCCCGGCGGCAAGCCGCACTGGGGGCCGTTGGGGCGGGCGGCTCTCGACCGGCTCCGGTAAATCCGGGATCGGCTTGGTCCGGACCTCTAGAATCGGCCGCTGACTCCGGAGAAGGGCTGAGGGTGGGCGACGAGCTGACAGAGCGTTTACGGCAGTTGCGTGATGTGACCGGACGCAGCCTGCGCGAACTCGCCCGCGACGTCGACACCAGCAGTTCCTCGCTCTCGCGGTACTTCGCAGGCCAGGCCGTTCCACCCTGGTCGACCGTCCTGGCGCTCTGCAAAGCAGCTGGTCGCGATCCCCGGCCGCTGCGGGAGATCTGGGAGCGCGCCAAGGACGAACCGCAGACGAGTCCGTCCGCTGCTCCGCCCGTACGCAACGACCTACCGCACGACATCACCGCCTTCACCGGACGCCGGACGGAGCTGGACGCTCTGCTCGATGCTGCGCGGACGACACCGGTCGTGGCGATCGACGGGATGGGCGGAGTGGGCAAGTCGGCGCTCGCCGTACACGCCGCGCATCTGCTGACCGCCGGCTTCCCGGACGGGCAGCTCTACCTGGATCTGCACGGGTTCACTCCGGGTCGGGAGCGGGTCGAGCCACTCGAGGCGCTGCGGGTGCTGCTGGCCGCGCTCGGGTTGCCGCCCGGCCGGATTCCCGACGGGTTGGCCGAGCGGGCCGCGCTGTGGCGGTCGGAGCTGGCGACGCGGCATGCGATCGTGCTGCTGGACAACGCCGCCGACGCCGACCACGTCCGCGATCTGCTGCCGGGTGCCGGTCAGACGTTCGTGGTGATCACCAGCCGTCGCCGGATGGTCGAGCTGGACTGCGTACATCCCATCTCGCTGGATGTCCTGCCGATCGAGGAGGCCGCACAGCTGTTCGTCGAGTCCGCCGGCGGAGCCCGGTCCGGTGACGTCGACGAAGTACTCCGGCGTTGCGGGAATCTGCCGCTGGCCATCAGGGTGGCAGCGGCCCGGCTACGGCACCGGCCGGCGTGGACGCTCGACACACTGGTCGAGCGGCTGCGGGACGGCGAGCTGGTGGCGTCGGACGTGTTCGAGATGTCGCTCCGGCAGCTCGACCCCGCCCAGCGCCGGATGTTCCGGCTGCTCGGACTGGTGCCGGGTGAGGACATCGACGCGTACGCCGCGGCCGCTCTGGCCGCGATCCCGCTGGCCAACGCACGCTCCTTGCTGGAGGACCTGGTCGACGTACATCTGGTCCAGGAGCCTGCAGCCGGCCGCTACCGGATGCATGACCTGCTACGACAGGCCGCCCGCGCCGATGATCCCGCAGCTGATCCGGCGCCGGCGATCGCCCGGCTGGCCGACTACTACCTGAGCGGCCTGCTGGCCGTGAAGACGCTGATCGATATCCTCATCCCGCTCCCGGTCACCGTGACGCAGCCACCTCCCGCGCTTCCCGACCTGTCCGGCTTCGACGTCGCCGTCGACTGGATGGACACCGAGTGGGGCAACCTCGCGGCGACGTTCTCGCTGGCCGTGCAGCTGCGCATCGATGCGCCGGCCGTCGGGCTCGGACAGCTCGCCACGATCTCGGAAGCGCGCCGCGGCGGTACGACGCGGTTGCGTGAGGTGCTCGAGGCCAGCATGCCCGCCGCCGAGCGGCTCGGCGAGCGCCGCGTGCTCGCCTCGCACCGGTACCTGCTGGGCGCCGTCCGGCTGCGCAACGGCCGACTTGCGGAGGCAGCGGTCGAGCTCGAGGCTGCTCGCGTACTGATGGCCGCCGAAGGCGACCTCGTCAGCGAGGCCATCACGCTCATGCAGCTGGCACAGATCCGTGAGTACCTCGCCGACCCCGAGGGCGCAGTCGAGCTACTGGAGCGAGCGACCGCACTGCACGCGCCGCATGAGGCCGTCCGGGCACGGGTTCGCGCCGCGCTCGGCCTGGCGCTGGTGTGGCTGGGCAAGTACGCCAGGGCGCGGGAGGCTGTCGCGGAGGTGGTCGAGGTCGTCGACAGGCTGGACCGGCAGACGGAGCGCATGTGTTGCGACGTACTCGGCCAGGCCGCACTGGGTCTGGGTGAGTTCCAGGAAGCACTCAGCTTCGCCGAGCAGGCCGTAGCGCTCAATCGGGCCACGCGGAACTCGGTGTTCGAGGCCGCCAGCCTCACCGACGTCGCCGTCGTTCTGCGCCATCTCGGGCGTAGCGAGGAGGCGGATGGCAAGCAGGCCGAGGCCGTCCGGATCCTCGAGCGAGTCGGTGAGCCCCACCGGCTGGCACGCATCCAGCTCCCGTACGCCGAGGCGTGCCTGGCCACCGGTGATCGGGTCACCGCGGCTTGTCATTTCCAGCTGGTGCTGGAGCTCGCCACCGGTCACGGCCTCGACTACCTGGTGCCGGAGGCCCGCTCCGGCCTGGCGCGCGCGTCCTGAGTGTCCCGTCCCGTCCCGGGACACCTCGCTCGGGCAGTCCGGCTCGTGTGACTGCGCAGGTCAGCGCGGTGCCAGTCGCGCGTCTCGTGTCCCAGGGCGTTCGGCGTGGATTGCGCCGGGCGGGACATGAGGCCGAGGCTTCCAGCCATGCTCACCACTCCGTCGCTGCTCGCCGAACTGGACGCGCGGCCTGCCCAGTGGGTAGTGGAAGGGACGCTCGACGCGTCCGTCACCGCGGTTGCCGCGCTGCTGTTCGCCGTCGCCGCGGGCCGGGTCGGCGACGACAACCTCTTGGTACTCGCCAGGGCGTCGGCGGCCAGGCAAGGAGCGATGACCGTCGTACCGGAGCCTGGTGCCGGCGTGTACTGCGCCGAGTTCGCCGGATCGGTCCAGCCGGTGGAGATCCAGGTCGACCCGACCGGCTCCAGGCTGGCAGTACAGAGCTGGTACGCCGGGGTGTACGTCGCCACTGCCTGCTCCACCGGCACCCGCGTGACCCATCGCGTGCACCAAGTCCTGCCCGATCATCCCGGGTTCGCGGCCGGGATCGCCGAGCTCGGTCTGCGGGCCCGGATGGCCCGTGACCTGGCCCAGGTGCTGGGTGTGATCGCCGACCGCCTCGGCTGCTGACAAGGCCCCCGTCGCCCATGTCAGAGCCCATGTCAGAGGCCGTGTCAGGGCGGCGGCGGCCCGGTGTCAGGGCGGTCCTCGAAGCTGGTACCAGTTCAGCAAACCGACAGCAACGAAAACCAGGAAGGCACCACAATGACTACTTTCAACACCCCCGAGCCGATCTCCGCAATCCTCGACATCCCCGCCGGCCGCATCCAGCTCGTCGCCGCCGACCGGACCGACACCGCCGTCGAGGTCCTGCCCGCCGACCCCTCCAAGAGCCGCGACGTGAAGGCGGCCGAGGAGGCCAAGGTCGGGTACGACGCCGGCGTCCTGCGGGTCGAGATCGCCGCGAAGAAGCAGTACTTCGGACCGTCCGGGTACGTCGCGGTGAAGGTCGAGCTGCCTGCGGGTTCGCAGGTCGAGGTGAAGGTCGCCAGCTCCGAGCTCCGGTCCACCGGCCGTCTCGGCGACGTCGCGATCAGCAGCTCGCACGGCTCGATCGACCTCGAGGACGTGGCGAGCGCCCGGCTCAGCCTGACCGCCGGCGACGTCTCGATCGGCCGCCTCAACGGCTCCGCCGAGATCCGCACCAGCAAGGGCGACATCCGGATCGCCGAGGCCGTCAGCGGCGCGCTCGAACTGCGCACCGACGTCGGCGAGATCGAGGTCGGCGCTGCCGCCGGCGTCTCGGGCTCGCTGAACGCCGGCACCACCACCGGCCGGATCGACAACGCGCTCAAGAACGCCGAGGGCGCCGGCGCCCAGCTCACCATCCACGCGACCACCACCGTCGGCGACATCGTCGCCCGGAGCCTCTGATCGCCATCTCTCAACCGAAGGAGAACACCACGATGTCCACCTCCAGCGGCTTCACCGAAACGGGCCTGCGCCGGCTGCACGACGTACTCGCCCGGCACGTCGACTCCGGGAAGATCCCCGGCGTCGTCGCCCTGGTCAGCCGGGGCGACGGTGAGCCGTACGTCGAGACGCTCGGGACGATGCGCCACGACGGTGACGCCCCGATGCAGCGCGACACCATCTTCCGGATGGCGTCGACCTCGAAGCCGGTCTCGATCTCGGCCGCGATGGTGCTGCTCGACGAGTGCCGGCTCCGGCTCGACGACACGGTCGAGCAGTGGCTGCCCGAACTCGCCGACCGTCAGGTGCTGAAGCGGATCGACAGCCCGGTGGACGACACCGTGCCGGCCAAGCGGCCGATCACCGTGCGGGACGTGCTCACGTCGACGTTCGGGCTCGGCATGGACATGACGATGATCGGTACGCCGATCATGGGCGCGCTGTTCGAGCAGGGCATCACCCCCAACGGTCCGGTGCCGATGCCGGAGCAGGACGAGTGGATGCGCCGGCTCAGCACGCTGCCGCTGATGTACCAGCCGGGCGAGCGCTGGCAGTACCAGATCAGCAGTGACCTGGTCGGCGTACTCGTCTCCAGGGTCTCGGGCCAGTCGTACGACGCCTTCCTGCGCGAGCGGATCTTCGAGCCGCTCGGGATGAAGGACACCGGCTTCTGGGTGCCGGGCGACCAGATCGACCGGCTGCCTCCGCTGTACGCGCCGGACCCGGAGACCGGCGAGTTCCACGTGTGGGACGAGGCCGAGGGCGGTCGGCACAGCGCTCTGCCGGATTTCCAGGGCGGTGGCGGCGGACTGAACTCCACCGCCGACGACTACCACGCGTACTTCCGGATGCTGCTGAACCACGGCGTACACCAGGGCGAGCAGATCCTGTCCCGGCCGGCTGTGGAGCTGATGACCACCAACAGCCTCACGCCGGAGGTGCTGGCCGCACGGGAGGCGCTGGCCCGGGACAACGTGCACATCTCGTTCGGCCAGGGGCAGCAGGGCGGCTGGGGCTTCGGGATGGCAGTCCGCACCTACCGGGGCGACTACGCGCCGATCGGTCAGTTCGGCTGGGACGGCGGCGCCGGTACGTCGACGTACGCCGACCCGGTCAACCAGATCGTCGGAATCCTGCTCACCCAGGTCGGTACGACGGTGCCGTCCGCGGTGCAGCTCGCGAACGACTTCTGGACCACGCTCTACCAGGCCATCTGAGCAGCCGGCCGGACCGCTGACGAAGCGGTCCGGCCGCCGGCTGTTTCAGTGGTCACGCTGGAGCCGGCCTGTCACCGGCGTACCGCTCCAGCACCGCCTGGATCCGCCTGGCCGGAGCGGCCGCGCCAAGAGCGACCAGACTGTCCAGCGCACGCTCCAGCGCCGGGACACCGGTCTGACGGTCACCGGCCTCGAGAGCCGCTCGGCCCAGCCGTTCCTCGGCCAGCGCGAGCAGCAGGGGTCGGTTCGCAGTACGCACCTTCAACAGCCTCCAGTTGCTTCAGCCGCAGCGACGGACAGCGAGGAGGGCATAGGTACGGGCGGCGTGCAGTACGTCGGCCAGCACCACGTGCTCGTCCGCGGCATGTGCGTACCGGACATCTCCCGGTCCGTATTGCAGCGCCGGGATACCCGCCGCGGCATACAGCCGAAGATCCGAGCCATAGGGCGCGCCCCGGACCTCAGGAGCCGGACTACTCGTGTCGATCACAGCCTGCACGGTATCGGTGAGCAATACGTCACCATCCGGCAGGACCCCCGACGCGAACGCACCGCCCGGCCAGGTCACCTTCACCGGGTGATCACGCAGCCATTCATCCTCGATGCCGGCGACCGCGTCCTCGAAAGCTTTGCGGGCGTCGTCGAGTGATTCGCCCAGGCGTACGCCGTACCTGCCCTCCGCGATCAGCCTGTCGGGCACGGTGCTGGCCCAATCGCCCGCGGAGATGGTGCCGACCGAGAGTGGGTTGGCAAGGTCGAGGTGCGCGAACAGCGGATGCGGGTCCCGGTTGCGGGCGGCTTCGAGCTGTTGCAGGGCGGCCTGGATCACGGTGAACTTCTCGATCGCGCTCACCCCGCGGCTGCGGGTCGAGCCGTGCGTGGCCAGCCCCGGTACCTCCAGCCGGAAGGTCAGCGAGCCCGCGTTGGCGGGGATCACGGTGCCCGCGGTCGGCTCCGCGATCACGCACGCCTCGCCGAGATGACCGCGGCGCAGGGTCGCGAACGCGCCGAGCCCGCCGTCCTCCTCGCCGATCACGGTGTGCACTGCCAGCGGCCTGCGCAAGCGGATGCCAGCGGCAACAATCGCCGCCACCGCGCCGAGGATCGCCGCGACACCGCCCTTCATGTCGCACGTCCCGCGGCCCCACATCACGCCGTCCTCGATCCGCGCGTCGAACGCATCGCCCGGCACCACATCCACGTGCCCGTTGAGGATCAGCCCGGGCGTCCCGTCCCCACCCAAGACGCCGACGCAGCCCCAGGCCTCGCCCCGCTCGACCTCCATCCCCGGGAACTCCGGGTCGGACCGCAACGCCGGCAGATCGAGCTGCCAGTGATCCACCGTCAGCCCCAACGCATCCAGCCGACGCGCACACCACGCCTGGATGTCGCTCTCGGCCGCGGTCCCGTCCACGCTCGGGATCCGCACCAGCTCCTGCAACTCGGCGATGATCCGCTCGTCGTCGATCGCCGCCAGCACGGCCCGCTCGGCCTCACTCGTCATGCGCACATCATGCATCCAGCAGGTCGAGCACCCTTCGAGCGCCGTACTCGATCAACTCGGCCGACCCGATCCGGTCGTGCACGAACTCGGCGATACTCACGTACGCCGCCCCCGCGCACAACGCGACCGCTGCCCGCCCGCCGGCCCGCAGCGCGGCCTCCACGAACAGCTCGTCCACGCCGGGCGCGGCGCCGTCGCGCGCAGCCGAGGTCGCCAGCGAGACGAGGTCGTACGCCCGGGAGCCACCACCCGCCGCCTCGATGTCGACGATCCCGGCCACCGAACCGCCGTCGACGATCACGTTGCCGAGGTTGAGGTCGCCGTGGACCAGATCGTCGTCCGGCAGTTCCACGTCACCGTACGGCCGGCACAGCTCCTCGTACCGCCGGAGCAGCTCGACGGTCTCACCGCCGTACCGGCTGACTCGCTCCCACACGCCGTCCCAGCCCTCCAGGACCACGCCGCGCGACCACGCCGACCAGCTGATCCCAGGCTCCGGCACCAGGCCACGCTGCAACTCGCACGTGGCGATCAGCTCCCGAGCGAGACCGGCGTCGACAACGGAGTAGTCGCGGATCGGCTCGCCAGGCACGAACTCCTGCAACTGGTACGGCGACCCCGCCGCGGTCGTGCCCACGGTCAGCCACTCAGGTGTCGGATAGCCGACCGCCCGGGCCCGGGCCACGAGCTCGGCCGCCCGCCGGACCCGAGGCGCCCAATCCGGCTTGGCGGTCCACTTGAGTACGACGCCGCCGGTCAGCTCGAAGGCGCCGGACTGGAAGCCACCGGTCAGTTGCCGGACGAGCAGATAATCGGTGCCTAGGGCAACGTTCAGCTCGGCGACAACCGACTCGGTGGTGTCCATCACGACGTCACGGAGTCAGGCGATGCAGGTCGCGGGGGAACAGCGTGACCTCACGGACGTTCTCCGCGCCGGTCAGCCGGGCGACGAACCGCTCCAGCCCGATCGCGAAGCCGCCGTGCGGAGGCATGCCGTGCTTGAACGCCTGCAGATACGAGCTGTACGCCGGCGCGTCCGCGGACTCACCGCGTGCTGCCAGAGCCGCGACGTAGTCGGAGTACCGGTGCAGGCGCTGGCCGCCGGTGACCAGCTCCATCCCGCGGAACAGCAGGTCGAACGAGTTCGACCAGCGCGGGTCCGACGGCTGCGGATGCGTGTAGAACGGCCGCTTCACCATCGGGTAGCCCTCGACCGCGACGAAGTCGCTGCCGTGCTCGCGCAACGCCCACTCGCCGATCGCGCGCTCGTCGGCCGGCGCCAGGTCCGGCTCGTCCGGGTCCGCGCCGGCGATCTTCAGCGCCTCGCTGAAGTGCAGGACGGGCACGGCCACCGGAATCTCCGGCAGCGTCACCCCGAGCCGCTCCAACGCTCCACCCGCCCGAGAGCCCACCGCGGCAAGCATTCCGGCGACGGTGGATCGCAGTACGGCGAGAACGTCGCGATGGTCGGTGATGAACCCGAACTCCGCGTCGAGCGAGACGTACTCGGCCAGGTGCCGGACTGTGTCGTGCGGCTCGGCCCGGAACACCGGACCGACCTCGAAGACCCGCTCGAACACCCCGACCATCTGCTGCTTGTAGAACTGCGGCGACTGCGCCAGGTACGCCGGTCCGCCGAAGTAGTCCAGCGCGAACACGTTCGCCCCGGACTCGGTCGCCGTACCGACGATCTTCGGTGTCTGGATCTCCGTGAAGTCCTGACCGCTCAGGGCTTCCCGGAACCCGTGCATCGCGGCCGCGGCGATCTCCCACCCGGCCCGGACAACCGGGTGCCGCAGAGCAACCGGTGCGTTGTCCAGTACGACGGGAAGCCCCGCGCCGACCGTCGGACGCCACAGCTCGATCGGCGGCGTGGCAGCCGGCTCGGTCAACGGCTCGATCACCGGGTCGACGATCTCCGCACCGCCGGGAGCCTGCGGGTTGGCGGCGACCGTACCGGTCACCTGGACCACGGTCTCCTCACCGAGCTCGTCCAGCTGTGCCTGTACTTCCGGAGCCTTCACGACGATCTGGCTGAGGCCGGACCGGTCGCGCAGGATCAGGAAACTGACGGCGGCGAGCCGTCGTCTTCGGTGCACCCAGCCGGCCACCGTGACGGATTGGCCTACTGCTGAGGGGATCTCATGGCTGAGAATGCGCATCGCTGTTTTCACCTCCAGGTTTTTTCTCGAACCCCGGAGGTGTGGGCGAAGGGGAATCTCGCGGTGCCACCACACCTTCACCGGACCAGTCAGGTCCGGCCTCTTGCACAGCATCCGCTCGGGAGTGTCTTCGCGACCGCTCCACGTGTCGCCTTCACAGCTACCGGCGACTCTCTCGAACGTGGTGTACGGCGCTACTTGGTTCCGTCAGCGCGAACAGATCCAGGATAAGTCACTGGGCAACCCCATTTCACCGGCGGGACGACGTCGGCGGGATCTGGGCCGTGTCCGTGTCCTCGCGGCCGCCGAGCCGGGCGTGGACCGTGATCTGGTTGTTGGACCCGTTGCCGGGCAGCCAGGCGTTCCACTCCGAGTTGAGCGGCTTCTGGTAGCTGTTCGTCCAGCAGGTCGCGCGCCGGATGTCGCTGGTCCGGTCACACGTCCAGCCCGCGCCCCAGACCGGCAGCAGCGTGAGGTTCTTGCCCCACGAGATGTCCAGGGTCACCTTCCGGCCGCCGGCGCCATTGACCTTGAGGAACCGGTTGTAGACGAACGGGTTCGGGTCGGTCTGCGGCGTGGGCGTGAGGATCTGCAGCAGCGACTCGTCCTGCTGGACCGCCGGCAGCACCTCGGAGTCGGTGTCACTCACCAGGTCGGCGGTCGCAGCCACCGTGAACGTCCGCGCGGACGTCGACGAATCCTCGGGCACGTCGAAGTTCGCCGGCAGCGAGGCGGGACGGGCCGGGTTCAGCGCCGTACACGTCCTGGTCTTCGACGAGCAGGTCCAGCCGGCCGGGTTCGCGGCGATCGGCCACTCGAGCGCCGAGCCGTAGCTGAGCTTCAGCGTCACCTTGGTCCGGTCGGTGCGCGGGGCAACGGTGATGATCCGGTGGTGGACGTCCGGGTCGGCCTTGCCGGCGAGGATCTTCAGCAGGTTCTCGTCGGTGCTCGGCGCGGCCTGCACAGTCGCCGAGTCGTCGTCGTACAGCCGGCCGGTCTTGGCCGAGACGGTGAACGTCCGGTCCGCGGCCGAGCCACCGGTCGGGGCGTCGAACGTGATCGGCAGCGGCGCGGGCGCGGCCGGGTTGCTCGCCGTACAGGTGCCGGCCGACGGGGTGCAGACCCAGCCCGGCGGGTTGCCGTTGAGCGGCCACCCGAGCTCGGCGCCGTACTTGAGTCCGATCACCACCGGGTTCGCGTTCGCGGCCGGGGTCTTGATCGTGATCACGAACCGGATCCCGGCGGCTGCCGCCCTGGTTCCCTCGAAGGCCGGGCTGCCGCCGCCGCCCGGCATGCTGATCGTCACCAGTGCCTCGTCGAGCACCGGGGTGGTCGGCGGCGGCTTCGTCGGAGTCGGCGTCGGTGTCGCCGGAGGTGGCGTCGGGACCGGCGTGGTCGCTGTCGGCGTCGGCGTGGGCTGCGTCGGGGCAGTCGTGGGCGCCGTGGTCGGAGCAGTCGTCGGGTTGGACGCCGGCGGCTTGGCCGACGGGGGTTTCGCCGACGGCGGGTTGACCGGCGGCACGGTCGGCTTCTGCGCCGGCGGCTGGGTCGGCTGCTGCGTCGCCGGCTTGTCGATCGAGGCCTGGGGAGTGTCGTTGCCGGTCAGCGCCATAGCCGCGAGTACGGCGGCGATCGCGACGACCACCACCGCACCGGCGCCGACGGCGGTGCGGGTGCTGTTCTCGGTGACCTTCCTCCAGCCGGTGACGACGAAGCCGACCAGGCCGACCTTCGCGCCGGACGCGGCAGCCAGGTAGCCGATGCCCGCGGTGCCGAGCAGAGCCGGGGCGAGCAGCGCCGGCAGCGCGCTGTTGACCTCGACGAGCTCCAGGTAGACCGCGGTGCACTTCGCGCAGTCGTCCATGTGCTCGCGGACGTTCCGGTTCTCGCGCTTGGTGAGGCCGCCGCGGACGTAGGCGCCGAGGCGCTCGGTCGTCCAGCGGCAGCGGTCCCCGGCGACATCGGCCAGGTGCTGCTGCAGGTACGCCTGCCGCAGACCCTCACGGGCCCGGTAGGCCAGCGCGGACACGCCGTTCGCGGTCAGGCCGAGCAGGGGAGCGATCGCGGCCGGCTTCTCGCCCTCGACCTCGGTGTGCCAGAGCACGGCCTGCCAGCGCTCCGGCAGACTCGCGAACGCCTTGGCCGCCGCGCCGCTCTCGAAGCCGGTGACGGTCGGGTCGTCGAAGGTCTCCGGCTCCCGCTCGTACGACGCGATGTCGTCGGTGGACTGCACCTTCTTACCGGAGCGGATCCGGTCGACGTGCACCCGCCGTACCGTCGTCAGCAGGTAGGCGCGGAAGGAGATGTCCGGACCGCCGCCGGCCCGCAGCGCGTCCAGGACCTTGGCGAACGCATCAGAGGCCAGGTCGTCGGCGTCGTTGGCCGGAACCAGCTGCCGGGCCATCCGCTCGGCGGCGTGGTGGTGCCGCGCATAGAGCTCGCCGTACGCCTCCAGGTCGCCGTTGCGGACGCGCGCGATCAGTTCGGCGTCGCCGGCAACTTCGGGCTGGCCTTCCGGCGTCTCCATCGATCTCCCCGTGGGTTCTGACTGTCTGTGCAGCAACGTGACGGTCCGTCACTTTGTTGCCGGAGACAAGGCTCCCACGTGAGACGGAATCTCGCACTATCCCTGACGCGGAACTGTGCTCCTTCTCTGACGAGATGACCAGCCCGGAAGTTACGCGAAAAAACTTCTGCGAATCCGCGTCATGAACCGCGTCACCGGCTGTCTCTTCGGCGTACGACGCTTCCGGCCGACCGGTCGGGAGACTGACGGGGCTGTTTCGAGGAGGGCCATGTCGCTGTTCGCGGACATCCGCAGACGGTTCGACCTGCGTCCGGCCAAGTCCCTGAACCTGGCGGGGTCGCCCGCCCGGACCCGGCCGGAGGCGTCGTCGACCACAAGCCCGGGGGAGCAACCGCGCGGCTGGAGGGAGCCGCACGGCACGGCTGGCATCGACCACAGCGCCTATCTCGCGATCGCGGAGGCGCTGCGGGACGGGGCCGATGTCGTGCCTGCATCGGACGAGGTCGGGCGCCGGTTGGCGACCGATGGAGTCTCGCTGGTGGAGGCACTTGATGGGCTGAGTGCGTTGTACCGCTCGATCGCCGGGGGCGAGCCGGCCTTCGAAGCGGTACGCGCACTCAGTTCCAGCTGGGCCGAGGCATCACTTGTCTACCTGCACTCGCTGTCCTGCGAGGACCCGCTGACCGGGCTGTCCAGCCTTGCGCACCTGCGGTCCCGGCTCGGCGAGCTCTACCGAGAGGCGGAGTTCCGTGGAACTTCCGTACCGCAAACCCATGCACTGGTGGTTGTCGAGCCGCTCAATCCCGCGGGTACGTCGCCGTTCGACCGCGAGCTCCGCCTCGTCGACGTCGCGGAATGCCTGCGGATCGTCTTCTGCGGCGGTGACGTACTGGGTCGCGTCGGCTCACGCCGCGCGGCGGCGCTCGTCGGCCGCGAGCCGAACCTGCCGGAGCAGGTCGCGACGGTACGAGCCCTGATCACGCAGTGGCGGCTGGACACCGACGTACCCCAGCTGGCCCGGATCTGGATCGAAGGTCTGCCCGGCAGTGACGAGATGGCCGGGAGGTTGCTCGACGAGCTCGCCAGACCTTAGGACCTGCGTCCGGACGCCTACAGGGGGGCGGCCGGGCGCACCACGCCGACGGTGGATCGCCTAACACGGGGTGGGCGATCCACCGTCGCTTGTCCGCGTACTGTCGAGCCCTCGCGTGCTACCACCCAGCCTCGGGTCAGCGCCGTGCATCCTTTCCGGCTACCGACGTTCCGGCTCAGCGTGGATGTACCGCGGCCCGCGGAAGACCGAGGCGGCGGCGCCTACCAGCGACATCCCGATGGCGACCGCGAACACGATCACCAGGCCGTGATGGAACGGCCCCGAGATCAGCTGCGGGAAGAACTGTTGGCTGGTCAGCGTGCCCAGATCGGCGCCCTTGATAGCCGAGGGTGGCACCGCGCTCAGCGCAGTACCGATCGGGTTGTAGCCGAGGAAGGCTGCGAAGAGGCTGCCGACCGGGGGCTGGTTGCCGATGCCGGCCGCGACTGCTTGCGGCACGCCGTGCGTGCGGAGGCCGTCGGTCAGTACCTGGGGGAGGGTCTGGGCGAGCCCGGCGATCATCATCGTGAAGAAGACGCCGATCGACAGCGACGTACCGGAGTTGAGGAAGGTGCCGCTCATGCCGGCTGCGGCGCCGCGGCGGTTGGCGGGGACACTGCTCATGATGGCGCTGGTATTCGGTGCCGAGAACAGTCCTGAGCCGATGCCGTTCAGGACCAGCAGACCCGCGAAGGCCCAGTAGCTGAAGTCGGTCGGCAGCACCATGAAGCCGGCGAAGCTCAGCGTCACCAGGAGCAGCCCGCCGGTCGCGAGGCTGCGCGCGCCGAGCCGGTCGGAGAAGTACCCCGACAGTGGCCCCGCGACGAGGAACGCCACGGTCAGCGGGAGTAGGTAGATGCCGGCCCACAGCGGCGTACTCGAGAAGCTGTAGCCGTGCAGCGGCAGCCAGATGCCTTGCAGCCAGATGATCAGCATGAACTGCAGTCCGCCGCGGCTGATCGACGACAGCAGGCCTGCGAGGTTGCCCGCGGAGAACGCCTGGATCCGGAACAGTGACATGTCGAACATCGGGTCCTTGGTGCGCGCCTCCACGACACAGAACGCGGCCAGCAGTACGACGCCGCCGATCAGACCGGTCAGGACCCACGGACTGGTCCAGCCCATCGTGTGTCCGCCGTACGGCTGGATCCCGTACGTGATCGCGATCAGGAGCGCGGTCAGGCCGACCGCGAACATCCCGTTGCCCCACCAGTCGATCCGCGCCGCCGAACGGGTGCTGGTCTCGCGCAGGCTCCGGTACGACCAGACGGTGCCGAGCAGGCCGAAGGGGACCGACACGAAGAAGACCAGGCGCCAGTCGACCGGCGCCAGCACACCGCCGACGATCAGCCCGATGAACGAGCCGCCGATCGCGGCCACCTGGTTGATTCCGAGCGCGAAGCCGCGCCGATCCGCGGGGAACGCGTCGGTCAGGATCGCCGCCGAGTTGGCGAACAGCATCGCCGCGCCGACTCCCTGCACGACCCGCCAGAGGATCAGCCAGAGCGCTCCGCCGCTCTGCGTCAGCGGGTCGAACACCAGCGCGACCGATCCGACGGTGAACACGGCGAACCCGAGGTTGTAGATCTTCACCCGGCCGTAGATGTCGCCGAGCCGCCCCAGCGTCACGACGAGAACAGCGGTGACGACCAGGAACCCCATCAGCATCCACAGCAGGTAGCTGACGTTGCCCGGCTGCAGCGGATCGAGCTTGATACCGCGAAAGATGTCCGGCAGCGAGATGATCACGATCGACGAATTCACCGTCGCCATCAGCACCCCGAGCGTCGTGTTGGACAGCGCCACCCACTTGTAGTGCGGATGGTCGCTGTCGACCGCGAACCGGCGTACGGACTTGTCGACTGAAGCCACAGGTCACTCCCCCAGCAGAGGCGATTGCTTAGCAAAGCTAAGTATATCTCGCACCCGGAGGCGGTCCTCCGCTGGGGCCGGTCAGGGGACGACCACGACGACCGGGGCGTCCTTGCGGCAGGTGAGGCGGTGGCCGAGGGAGCCGGTCAGGCGGTGCCAGGGTTTTGCTGACCGGCCGACTACGACGAGGTGGGCGTTGACGGCGCGGGCGACGTCGCTGAGGGTGCCGATGGGTTCGCCGTACTCGCTGATGAAGTGGATCGGCACGCCGGCCTCACCGGCGCGGCGTACCGCTTCGGCTTCGATCTCGTCGGCGAGGTCCTGCCTGCTGGCCGCGGCCGCGCCGTACGCGTACGGGACAGCGAACGCGGCGGTCGGCTCGGTGTACGGCATCACGTAGACCGCGACCAGGTGGCCGTGGCTGCGGACGGCTTCTCCGGCGGCCCAGGCGAACGCGTCCCAGCTCGTCGCCGAGCCGTCGATTCCGACCACGATCGCCGGTGTGCCGGCGGCCTGTGCGCGGCGGAGCTGAATCCGGCGTGGTTCTGCGTCGTGGTTCATCTGGTCACCTCTTCGGCAACGGAGTACGGCTGTCCTGGCTTTCGTCGGCAAGCTCGGCCAGGCGGAGCAGCGCCGGCAGAGCCGCTTCGAGTGCCTCGACACTCTGGTCGTCGAGCTTGTCGATCAGTTCGGTCAGCGTCGACGCGCCCGCGCTGCGCATCGCGCGAAGCTGCTGACTTCCGGCTCTGGTCACGGCGACCAGCACCACGCGGGCGTCGGCCGGGTCGCGGCGCCGTTCGGCGAGGCCGAGGTCCGCCAGCTGGGTCACCAGCGCAGTCATCGACGGCTGGGTCACTTCCTCGCTGACGGCCAGGTCGGTCAGCCGCCGCGGTCCCGTGCGCTCCAGTGTGGACAGGACGGAAACGGCGGTCAGGCTCAGCGTGCGGTCCCGGCGCCGGATCGCCAGCGCGGCCAGCCCGAAGAGCGCCTCGCCCACGGCGGCACTGCCTGTGGTCATGCGGTAAGTATAGCCACGTCTATATAGATCTGCTTATGAACTGCCGGTCTTGTCGGTCGGGGTCGTTAGGCTGTTGGGATGTGCGGTAGATACGCCTCCGGCCGGGCCCCGTCCGATCTCGTCGCCGAGTTCGAGATCGGGGCCGGCAACGTGCGCGAGTCGGTCGAAGAGCTCGGGGAGAACTACAACGTCGCGCCGACCAGCCAGGTGGTCGCCGTGGTCGAGCGGAAGGACCGCGAGCAGCCCGGTGCGACGATCCGGAAGCTGACCACGGTCAAGTGGGGTCTGGTGCCGTCCTGGGCCAAGGACACCTCGATCGGGAACCGGCTGATCAACGCCCGGATGGAGACCGTCGCGGAGAAGCCGGCCTTCAAGAAGGCGTTCGCCACCCGCCGCTGCATCCTGCCCGCCGACGGGTACTACGAGTGGTACACGGCCGAGGAGAAGGTGAACGGCAAGCCGGTCAAGCAGCCGTACTTCATCCATCCGCCGGACGGCAGCATCCTGTCCATGGCCGGGCTCTACGAGATCTGGCGGGACAAGTCGGTCGAGGACCCGGACTCCGACGAGGCGTGGCTGTGGACCTGCACGGTCCTGACGACGTCGGCGACCGACGACCTCGGCCGGATCCACGACCGGATGCCGCTCCTGGTCGAGCGCGAGCGGTACGACGCCTGGCTCGATCCGCTGTCGTCGGAGACCGAGGATCTGCTCGAGCTGCTGGTCCCGGCCGCACCGGGCCGGCTCGAGGCGTACGCCGTCTCGAAGGCGGTCAGCTCGGTCAAGAACAACGGCCCCCACCTGCTCGATCCGCTGCCCCCGGACGGCGCCGACCCGATCGACAAGCCGCCCGCGCCCGAGGAGACCACGCTGTTCTGAGTTTCCTGTCCACCGAATCACGTCGCTGATGACAGGATGGGGCGGGTGACCGACGAACGCATTGTGGGGACGCCGCACGGGGAGGCCCGGATCGTCGCGTACCGGGCCCGCCGGCCGGTGGCGACGCTGGCCCTCGGTCATGGAGCCGGGGCCGGGATCGAGTCGGGCGACCTGGCCGCGCTGGCCGGCCGGCTGCCGAAGCAGGACATGAACGTGTTCCTGATCGAGCAGCCCTGGCGCCGTGCCGGCCGCAAGCTCGCGCCGGCGCCGAAGGTGCTCGACGAGGCCTGGATCGCGATCATCGGGCAGCTGCGGGTCCGTACGCCGCTGGTGATCGGCGGCCGGAGCGCCGGCGCCCGGGTGGCTTGCCGTACCGCGAGCAGCCTGGGTGCTTCCGGCGTACTGGCGATGTCGTTCCCGCTGCATGCGCCGGGGAAGCCGGAGAAGTCGCGGGTCGACGAGCTCGAGGGTGCCGGGTTGCCGACGCTCGTGGTCCAGGGGGAGCGGGACCCGTTCGGTACGCCGGAGGAGTTCCCGCCGATGACCGAGATGGCTGTCGTGCCGGACGCCGACCATTCTTTCAAGGTGCCGAAGCGGGCCGAGCTGGATCAGCAGGAGACCTACGACCTGCTCGTCGAAGCCGTGTTCGAATGGGTCACCCGCGAGGTGTCCGGATAACGGTCGGCCTGCTGGGGCCCGATCCTGCGGGAATGGCCCCGCGACCGGGCGTGTTGTGACGAACATGATGGCGACGAGGGTGGCTCCGGAGCGGAGTACTGGGAAGACACCGGTATTCTCGATCACGATGCCGACTCCCACCACGACCGAGACACCCGAGCAGCGCACCGCGCGGTTCGAACGCGAAGCGCTGCCCTTCCTGGATCAGATGTACGCCGCGGCGATGCGGATGACCCGTAATCCGTCGGACGCCGAGGACCTCGTGCAGGACACCTTCGCGAAGGCGTACAGCTCGTTCCACCAGTTCACGCCGGGCACCAACCTCAAGGCGTGGCTGTACCGGATCCTGACCAACACGTTCATCAACGGCTACCGGAAGCGGCAGCGTCAGCCGACGCAGTCGCCGACCGAGGAGATCGAGGACTGGCAGCTCACCGCCGCCGAGTCCCACACTCCCGGCGGGCTGAAGTCGGCCGAGGCGGTCGCGCTCGAGCACCTGCCCGACTCCGACATCAAGTCGGCCCTGCAGTCGATCCCGGAGGACTTCCGGTTGGCTGTGTACCTGGCCGATGTCGAGGGCTTTGCCTACAAGGAAATCGCCGAGATCATGGGCACGCCGGTGGGCACCGTGATGTCGCGGCTGCACCGCGGCCGGCGCCAGTTGCGTGACCTGCTGGGCGATTACGCCCGGGATCGCGGGCTGATCCCGGCGGACGACGAGAGTACGGACGCTTCCGCCCCGGACGACAGCACGGACGCGACCGCGTCGGTGTCCAGCACCGGCGGAGTTGCGGAGAAGGAGGAGTCGTGAGCTGCGGCGAGCACCACGACGTCGACTGCGGAGAGATCCTGCAGCGGGTCTACGTCTTCATCGACAACGAACTCGAGGACGCCAGTTCCGACGAGATCCGGCAGCACCTCGAAGAGTGCGCCCCCTGCCTGGACGAATACGACCTGGAGCGCTGCGTCAAGAAACTGGTCCACCGCTCCTGCGGCTCCGACCACGCCCCCGACGCCCTCCGCCAGAAAATCCTTCTCCGGCTGACCCAAATCCAGGTAGAAACCACCATCACCACCACGGATTGACCTTTCGGTGGCTGAGCTGGCCGGCTACCTGATCTGGGACTCGTCGAACGTGTAGGTATACGGGCGGTGCTGCCTGGCGAGTTCAAGCATTTCTTTGGCGGCGCTCTCGAAATGCGGCGAGACGGTGTGCAAGATGTCAATCGCGGTCTTGAGGTAGTGCGTGGCCACGGTAAAGTCACGGGCCGCCGTGTTGATCTTGCCGAGTTCCAGGGTGAAATAGCCCAGGCGCAACCGGTTGCCGAGCGGGCGGATCAGTTCGATGGCCTCCTCGACGGTTTCGTGGGCCTTCCGGAACTCGCCCCTGGTCGCGAAGAGCGCGGCCAGGCACTGCAACGTCTGTGACTGAAGCTCCTTGTTCTCCACCCGCCGGGCGACCTCGGCGCTCTGCAGCATCGGCTGGACCGCATCGTCCAGCCGGCCGACCAGGAGATGCGAGAAGCCGGTGTTGAGGTACCTCTTCGCAACGGACCGCAGGTCACCGGATGCTTCGGCCAGCGCGATGCCCCGCCGATACGCATCGTCGGCGAGGGTGTAGTCGCCGTTGCGATCGTAGAGACCGCCGAGCGCCGTGTACGAAACGCCTTCTACCGTGGTGTCTCCGAGCTGCTGACTGAGCTCCAGTCCCTCGGTCGCCAGCTCGATTGCTTCGGCGACCCGGTTCAGCCTGCCGAGCACATGCGCGGCCGACGTGCAGCACCGCGCCTGGCCGTGCTGATCGGGCAGCTCCCGGAACATCTTCAGCGCACGCAGCAGGTGCTCCGCGGCCACTTCGAGGCTGCCGTTCTCCACCTCTGGAATGGCCATGTCGTGCTGCAGCCAGGCCGCCATCGAACGCAGCCCGGACCTGGTGGCGACAGGAAGAGCGTCCCGGCACATCTCCCGCAGCTCGACCCACCGGGATCGCGCCTCGTGGTAACCGAACAAGGCGAGCGTGAGCTCTGGAATGATCGGCGTCGTGGCCAGCGACGAGGACATCGCCTGGTGGTAGCGATCCATCAGATTGCGTTGCTCGTCGTCGAGCCGGCGCATCGCGGACTCCGCGTCGGTTGTCGCAGGCAACGATGAGACGGGCGTCGTCGCGAGGGCGAGGCGAGGATTTGCCGGATGGCTTCTCCGCTGAGCTGCCCACCCGAAGTCGCTGTAGAAACCGAGCACCCGCCCGAGGGCGGCCTCGCGCTGCCGGTCGTCGAGCAGGTCGTCGGAGCGCTCGCGCGCGTAGGCGCGAATGAGGTCGTGGAAGCGGTAGCGTTCGGGAGCTACGGTCTCGAGCAGGTTCAGATCGACGAGCCGCTCCAGGACCGCCTCGGTCCGGTGCACGGGTAACTCGAGAAGTCTCGCGGCGACCGCGACGATCAGGTCGGACCCGTCCGGAATGCTGAGCAGGGGAAGGGATCGGGCGGCCTCGCGATCGAGCGGACGCTCGCTGTCCTCGAGGAAGGCCACCGAGTTGGCGATGCTCGCGCGCACTCCGGTCTCGTCCGAGCCGAAGCTGTCCAGCCTCCGCTCCTCGTTCTCGAGCACCTTGACCAGGTGCTGGATCGGCCAGGACGGTCTGGCTGCCAGGCGTCCGCCGATGAGGCGGACAGCGAGTGGCAGACGACCCGAGATCGTAGCGAGGCTCTTGGCCGCTTCCGGCTCGGCTGCCACCCGGGCCTCGCCGACAAGTCCGGTCAGGAGCTCGACGGACTCGGACTCCGACAAGGCGTCGAGATGGATCTGACGCGCACCCGGCAAGGTCGTCAACGAGCCGCGACTGGTGATGATCACGGCCGAGCCCGAGGTCCCGGGCAACAGCGGCAGCACCTGCGGGGCGTCAACGGCATTGTCCAGCAGCATCAGCACGCGGCGGCCCGCGAGTTGGGACCGCAGCAGACCGGCAGCTTCCTCGACGTCCTCGGGAATGCGCTGGAGATCGACTCCCAGGGATCGGAGCAGTTGCCGCTGCGCATCGGCGACGGACATCGGCTCGCCCGGTCCGTAGCCGCGGAGGTTGAGATACAGGTGACCGTCCGGATAACTGTCGGTCAATCTGTGTGCGGCCCGCACCGCGAGGGTCGTCTTGCCGATGCCGCCCATGCCGGTGACTGCGACCAGGCCGACCGGTCCGGCGCCGGCCGGATTACGCAGGACGGACAGGATCGCGTCGAGCTGGGCGGTCCGGCCGGTGAAGTCCCGCGCCGCCGGAGGTAGTTGCCATGGCACCGGAGAAGCGCTGGAGGTCGCCGGCAGCTCGGCTCTTCCGGCAGGTCCCGCGGTCCTGCCTTTGCCGCGGGCAACGGCCAGGAACTGGTCGGCCTCCGACGGCGAGAGAGCGAGGGCCGCGGTGAGTGAGCGGACGGTGTCGATCCGGGGTCGGCTGCGGGTGCCGCGCTCGAGGACACTGATGGCTTGTTCGCTGAGGCCTGCCCGCTCGGCGAGAGCGGCTTGGGTGAGGCCGGCCCGGGTGCGGAAGGTGCGCAACAGTTCGCTCAGTGTCGGCGTGGACACTCGGTCACCTCCCTCACTCTGCGGGTCCGAGCCAGATACGGTCAGTACCGGAAACCTCGGGGCCAACTGTAGAGGGATTCGCCGACGGCCGGTCGCCGTTATCCACAGCGCTGCCGAACCGGTCCGGGGCAGGGGTCGCGGGCGGCGCCGAGATCCGGCCGCACCCGTGACCCGAATGTCCAACGATCGTTTGAAATATCGCATTCAGTATTCGGGTGAAGACTCTCCGAATACGGGACCTCTGTTAATGGTGGTCTGCTGTAAAGCTGTGACCAAATCGCAAAGACCCCGGATTTCTCCGAGGTCCTCGCTGTCTGTAGCCGCCTGCGTTCAGGCGTTGGGGCGCTTGCCGTGGTTCGCGCCCTTCTTCTTGCGTGCGCGGCGCTTCCGACCGGTCTTACCCATTCCTAAGCCTCCTTGAAACAACTGCAAAGAGTCACAGTCTCTCATACCATGCCCAGGATCCTCATGTGGTCCGGCGGGTCACGGTTGGGCTTACAGTGTTTCGGCGCGAGCCCAATGAGCAAAAATACTGATGAGTCAGCGACAAGCTGTCTGCCCCCCTACGTTCTGTCGATCCACGGGACGTAAGACTGCGAACGCTGAACGGAGGTGCGACATGTCTGCTGACGGTTGGGACTGGTAGTCCGATGGCGTCCAGCCGGGTAGCGTTGCGCGCGTGAACCGGCGGGTAGTGCTTCGGCTCGTGGTGGTCGTGACGACCGCCATGGCTGTGGTGATACTCGCATTCGCGGTAGCGCATGCCACGGTTGACGCCCCCACCATTTGTCTTGGGCTTCTGATGCTGGCCGGAACCGTGCTCCGGCCCAGGGTCGGACAGATCTACAGGACCTCGCTCGACTACGTAGTTGTCATCGCCCTCTATCTGTTGTCCGGTGTGAGTTCGGCGATCCTCGTCTGTGCGGTCGGCGCACTCGGCCAGGACCGCAGGCACCCGCTCGTGAAGAAGGTCTTCAACGGCGCTCAGTCCGTGATCTGCGCGGCGGCCGGCGGAGTCTTGTTCCACGTTGCCGGCGGACCGACCGGAGACGCGGTGCTGCAGCATCCGTGGGAGGCGATCTGGACCACGACTGCTGCCAATGCCACGTGGCTGGTTGTCAACGCGCTGCTGCTGTGCGTCGTGCTCTCTCTCGAGCCGGGTGATCCGACGCCGATCGCGTTCCTTCGTAAAGTCGCCCTGCCGACGTCGCCCTCGCTCCTGGGCTACGGGCTGCTGGGCCTGTTGCTCGCCGTCGCCTGGCTGTCCGGCCTGAACTTCCTGTCCATCATCCTGATCTTCATCCCGCTGTACGTCAGCCGTTGGGCCTTGTCGCAGTACGAGGCCGAACGTCGTGCGCAGGCGGCGACGATGCGCGCCTTCATCCAGGTGATCGAGACGAAGGACCTGTACACCCGCGGCCATTCCGAGCGGGTGAGCGAGGGGGTCGGCCTGCTGGGCCGCCAGTTGCGGCTGCCCGACGACCGGCAGCAGGCACTGGAGCACGCCGGGCTGCTCCACGACGTCGGAAAGGTCGGCGTACCGACCAGCATCATCCGCAAGCCCGGCCGTCTGGACGACTCGGAGATGGACGCGATCCGGCTGCACCCGGCGCGCGGTGTCGAGCTCATCGGCAACATTCCCTTCCTCGAGGAAGTGAAGTCCGCGGTGCTGCACCATCACGAGAAGTACGACGGGACGGGGTACCCGGCCGGACTCAGCGGCGAGAACATTCCGTACTTCGCCCGGATCATCGGCATCGTCGACGCCTTCGATTCGCTGACCTCGACCCGGTCGTACCGGCCCGCGCGCAGCGTCGAAGAGACGCTGACCATCCTCGTGCACGACCGGTTCACCCATTTCGATCCCCGGCTGGTGGACGCGTTCGTCGACGTCATCCGGGCCCGCGGCTGGAAGACCGCGGCCGACCAGCCGGCACCTGACGGCTCGGTGGTCGCCGCGATCGACCACGACGATCTGAGTCTCGGCAGCGGTGGCGGCGCTTCCGGAACAGCGGCAGGGCCTGGCTGATGGCCGGAAATGTGATGGCCGAGGGGCTCGACCTCCGGCGGATGGGCAGTGGTGCCGTCGTTGTCGTGGCCGGAGCGGTGCTGGCCCTGTTCGCGATCGTGCTGACCGCTCGTCACGGAGTCACCGAGTGGCGGTACGCGCTCGTGTACGGCGTTCTGATCGCTGTCGGGGAGATGGTGCAGTTCCGGGTCGACCGGATCCGCAACCGCGCTCCGATCGCGACCAGTGCGGCGCTGGCCTATGCCGTGCTGCGTGGGCCGTCGGTCCACGTTCCACCGGACGTGGCCCAGATCATCGCCGTCACCGCGGTCGCGACGGCGGCCGGGATCCTGCCGAGAGCGATCGCCGGGCTGCGGTGGGACGTCGTCGTGTCCTGCCGGCGCGGCATCTCCGTGGCTTGCGCGGCGGCCGTCTTCGCGGGACTGACGACTCCGGATCTCATCTGGACCGGACGCTGGCAGGACGCGATCTGGATCGCCGGAGCGATGCTGGCGGCCGTGCTGAGCGCTGGTATCAGCGATGCTCTGATCGGGGCCGGACAAGCGACGGAACGCTACAGCCGCCCCTTTCCCGCGGCCCTGCGCGACGAGCTCGCCGTGATGACCAGGATCGGGCTGGCGATGGGAATCACCGGCATGCTGCTGGCCGCGGCGACGTCGCTGATCGGGCTCTGGGGACCACCTGTCGTACTGGTCCCGCTGTTGTTGACGCAATTCGCGTTCCGGCGGTTTGCTTCCGCGCAGCGGACTTATCGGACGACGGTGCGGTCGATGGCTCGGAGTACGGAGATTGCTGGGTTCAGCAGTCCGGGGCAGAACGCGCGGACGGCGACGTTGGCGGTGGCTATCGGCAACGATCTCGGGCTGACGCCGGCGCGGATGGAAGCGTTGGAGTATGCCGCGTTGCTGTCCGGGGTGGGGCAGTTGGCGTTGGCGGATCCCAGTCCTGGTGGGGCTTCGCTGCTCAGGACGCGGGAGGAGCGGCAGCGGGCCGCGGAGATCGGGGCCTCGGTGATCGAGCGGTCCGGGGTTCTGGACCATGTGGCCGAGATCGTCAGGCACTCCAACGATCCGTACCGGCAGGGCCGGGCGAGCAACGCCGACATCCCGGTCGAGAGCGGGATCGTCAACGTCGCCCTGGCCTACGAGCAGTTGGTGGGGGAGGGCTCGGGGCAGTCGCCGGACAAGGCGATGGAGTCGATCGGGCTGGGGATCGGCGCGGAGTACGACCCGGTCGTGGTCGAGTCACTCCGCCGCGTGATCGGCCGCGGCTTCCGCTTCTGAGCAAGCCTCCGGGGACAGCCTCAGCAGCGCCGGCGTCCCGGCGCAGGGCTCCAGTTCGTCCCACACCGGGGCCGTGGTTGCGGGTACCCGGCCGGACGCGCCCATGCCGGCGTACAGCAGCAGGCCGGCGCCGGCGGCGATCAGTACGTCGCCTGGGCTGACCGCCTGCCCGAGCCCGGGAAGAGCCACGGGTACGACGTCCCCGAGCCAAGGCAACCGGGTCGCCGCCCCGGACAACTCGTGCCGCGGATCGCTCACGACAGCGGAGCCAACGCCCGCGCGGGAGAGCGCGGCGAGCGATACCGGCATGGCGCCGTTCAACGCGACCACGAGAGCGTTGCTGAAGAAACCCAACGCCAGCAGGCCGACGCCGGGATGGCGCACGTTGAGCCGGAGGAAGACGGCGATGCAGACCGCGGATCCGATCAGCCCGACCGGGTAGACCGTGCCGCCGAACGCCGAGCCGAGCAGTTGCCCGATCGCGGCCGCGGCCAGCCAGTGCACTCCGGTCAAGGTGTTGCCGGCCAGCCGTCCGAGCCCTCCGCCGGTCGCGAGCGCCGCCCCGGCAGCGAGCACCATGACGAGGAGGACCAGCAGCACGTGTGCGATTCTGCCGAACCCGCGGCCCGAAACCGGGCAAGCTGACCCCGCAGCGTGTCGACTTAGCTGCAAAAGGTGACGGCGGCCCCGAAGGACCGCCGTCACCCCATCACGTCAGGACTTCGCGGGAGCGGCTCCGCCCTCGTCGAGGATCTCCGGCAGGTCCTCCACACCCGGGTCGCCGCGATCGGCGAGGTAGTCCGTCGGGTGCGTGGTGTCCTGCCCGTCCGGCACCTTCAGGGCCCGGAACACGAACGTCAGCACGATCACGATGAGCACGTTCAGCACGAACGCGGTCAGCGCGATGTACGCCGGCGTATTGGTGAACGGGATGTTCGCCAGCGAGCCACCGAAGTGCTTCTTGGTCGCCGGGTTCACCACGTTGTACGCCGAGATCGTGCCGAACAGCATCGCGACGGCCCAGCCGGCCAGCAGCGCGTACCGGTGGAACCACCTGGTGTAGAGCCCGACCACGATCGCCGGGAACGTCTGCAGGATCCAGATGCCGCCGAGGAGCTGCAGGTTCAGCGCGATCGTCTTGTCCATCGCGAGCACGAACACCAGCGCGCCGACCTTCACCAGCAGCGACGCGAGCTTGGAGACCTTGGCCTCCTCGGCCGGTGTCGCCGACGGCTTGATGAAGGCGCGGTAGATGTTGCGGGTGAACAGGTTCGCGGCCGCGATCGACATGATCGCCGCCGGCACCAGCGCACCCACCGCGATCGCCGCGAACGCGATGCCGGCGAACCAGGACGGGAACTCCTGGTCGAACAGCCGCGGGATCGCCAGCTGCGGGTTGGCCAGCCCGTCCAGGCCCTTCACGTTCACGTTCGCCTTGATCGCCATGAAGCCGAGCAGGGCGAGCAGTCCCAGCAGCAGCGAGTACGCCGGCAGGATCGCGGCGTTCCGCCGTACGACGTTGCGGGTCTTCGTCGACAGGACGGCGGTGACCGAGTGCGGGTACATGAACAGCGCCATCGCGGAACCCAGGCCCAGCGTCCAGTAGGACACGTAGCCCGCGTTGCCCGGGATGAACGACCCGGTCGGCTTGCCGGTGGCCGGGTTCGGCTTGGCCATCTTCTCCTGGGCCGCACCGAAGATCGCGTCCCAGCCGCCGAGCACGTGCGGCAGGTAGAAGATCGCGACCAGGATCACCACGTAGATCAGGAAGTCCTTGACGAAGGCGATCATCGCCGGCGCCCGCAGCCCGGACGAGTAGGTGTACGCCGCGAGGACGGCGAACGCGATCAGCAGCGGGAGGTCCTTGGCCAGCGTGTTGTTGCCGCCGAGACCCATCGTCTCGAAGACCGCCTGCATACCGACCAGCTGCAGCGCGATGTACGGCATCAGGGCCAGGATGCCGGTCACCGCGACCGCCAGCGAGAGCGCCTTGCTGCCGTACCGGCCGCTGACGAAGTCGGCCGGGGTGACGTAGCCGTGCCGGTGCGAGACCGACCACAGCCGGGCCATGAAGACGAAGACGATCGGGTAGGCCACGATCGTGTACGGAACGGCGAAGAAGCCGCTGATCGCACCGGTCGCGTACATGGCGGCGGGCACCGCAATGAACGTGTAGGCCGTGTACAGGTCACCACCCAGCAGGAACCAGGTGACGAACGTACCGAAGTTGCGGCCGCCCAGACCCCACTCGTCGAGGTTGTCCAGATGACCGGCGCTGCGCCACCGCGACGCCATGAAGCCCATCACGGTGACGGCGCCGAAGATGACGACGACGATGATCAGCTGCACCCAGTCGACACTCGTGTTCACCGGCCGGCCTCCTTGGTGTCAGCGTCAGGGGCGTCAGGGTCACCAAGGCCCTGCGCGGCCCGGCGCCGGCGTTCCTCGGCGCGGAGCAGGCGGTAACTGATGCTGACGAGGATCGCGGAGAGGAAGACCCACATCAGCTGGTACCAGTAGAAGAACGGGAATCCCCACAGGTGGGGGTTCGCCTTGGCGTACGTCGGCACGAGCAGCGGTACGACGACCGCCACAACCAGCAGCACACCGGAGATCCAGTACGCGGGTCTGACCGCGGACAATCGAGACACTGCAAACCTCCTCGGGACACAGGCGCAACGCAGCACGCTACCGTTCGATGACAGTCGGTACTAGACCTTCAGGTTGGTGCATGGATAACGAAAAGGCATGGTTCGTACGGCGCGTCGTGCTGTCCGTGCTGTTCCTCGTCATCGTTGCCGTGCCCCTGTATCCGGAGCTGTTCGGTCTCGACGAGGTCACCCCGTTCACGCAGCTGGCCGCCTTCCGCCCGCAGGGACTTGTCGTGGTCCTGCTGCTGGCGCTCCTGATGCTGGTACGGCGTGGTTGGCGGCTCGCCGCCGTACTGGTCGCGTCGCTCGCCCTGGTCGGCGGCGCCCTGATCGCTCCGCGCCAGTTCTCCGATGCCAGGCCCGCTCCGGCCGGTGCGCGGGTGCTGACGATCATGGTCGCGAACGTGCTCGGCGGTGGCGCCCGGGCCGCGGACGTGGCCCAGGTGATCCGGGACCGCAAGCCGGACCTGGTTTCGTTGCCGGAGGCACAGGTCGACGTCCGCGAGGAGATCCGGGCGCAACTGCAGGACCAGCAGTACAAGGGCTTCACGACGCAGCCGAGCAAGGCGCCGGAGAGTGCGACGAGTGTGCTCGTGGCGTCGTCGCTCGGGAGCGTGTCGTTCGCGTCCGAGCCCGGCACGACCTTCGGGAACGTCATCGTGACCGGCGGGACCCTCGGCGCGGTCCGGCTGATCGCGTACCACGGCTTCCCGCCGCTGACCGACTCGGTGACCACCTGGAAGAACGACCTGCTGCACGTCCGTCGCTGGTGCGCCGAGGATGCGCCGACGATCGTGGCAGGGGACTTCAACGCGACCGTCGACCACGCGGACTTCCGGCACGCGTTGGGCGGCTACTGTCGCAGCGTCGCACCGACCGTCGGCGCCGGCTTGCAAGGAACGTGGCCGGCCGACCAGCCGGTCGTACTGCGCACACAGATCGACCACGTCGTGCTGACACGGCAGTTCGAGCCGGGGCGCTTCACGACGTACCCGATCGAGGGCACGGACCACCGGGCCGTCGTGGCGACGGCGAGCATCTCTACGACGGGTTAGTGGCGGGGCGATAGATGTAGGGCTGCGAGGCCTGGACGGCTTCGGTCAGCATCAGCAGCAGGTCGGCACGGGCCTCGATCGGGCGGCCGAAGAGCTCGTCGTCGCCGGGGATCGGGAAGCCCTTCACACCGATCGCGAGCTGGCTGAGCAGGACGTGCAGGACGCCGCGGGCGTTGAACACCGCCGGCATCGGCCACTCCGGCAGCGTCTCGTGCATCAACGGCTGCTGGCCAGCGGTCGCGGCGATCGGCTTCAGCCAGCGCTCGAGCTCGTCGCTGGTCAGCATGTTGCGGTGCAGGATCGTCATCACCGCGTGCGCGACGCGGTCGTGCTCCTCGTGCACCCAGCGGTACGGCGTGTCCTTGACGATCCGGTCCGCGAGCACGTCGAGCAGCGCCCGCAGTACGCCGGCGTCGCAGTGCCGGGACCGGGCCAGCGCGCCGATCGCGTCGGCGCCGTGGGCAACGGCATGCGCCCAGCCGCAGTCCTGGACGAACCCGCGCAGGTCGCGCTCGCGCAGCAGCCAGGTGGCCAGCCGGTCGCCCCAGCGCATCACCACCTCGTCGTGCACCAGGAACTCGGCGTTGTCGCGATGGATCACCTCCGCAAGCGTCAGCGCGGTGAACGAGCGGCGGAAGACCGAGTCGGTGCCGTCCTCACCGAGCCCGTAGTTCAGACCGGCGCAGAGACCGTCCCCGAATCCGGGCAGCAGGTCGTCGTACACCCCGCGCTCCAGCCAGGTGGCGAGCGTCGGGTAGGCCAGGGCGTCACGGACCTGCGGGTTGGTGCTGGCCAGCCCACGGACGAGCTCCTCGGTGAGCTCCGTCAGCGTACGGTCGTGCGGTACCGCGTAGTCCGCGGCCATCACGTCCTGCCAGTACGTCGACTCCACCCGAGCATCCTTTCATCCGTGCTGAATCAACTAACACCTGTCTACCCCAACTTGTCGAGCGGACCACTCGCACTGCTGGTATAAGAGCCTCGGTAGCATCGAACCTGTGCCGTCTCTGAGCGACGTGGCCCGTAACCACACCACCCTGGACCAGGCCGACCTGGACCGCCTGCAGCTGCTCGTCTCCGACTGGCAGATGCTGGCCGACCTGTCGTTCGCCGATCTCGTCCTCTGGCTGCCCGACACCGAAGGGCTCGGGTTCTGGGCCGGGGCGCAGATGCGGCCGACCACCGGCCCGACGGCGTACCTGGACGACATCGTCGGCAGCTTCATCCCGCGCGGCCGCCGGCACCTGCTCGACCAGGCGTACGACGGCGGCCGGATCTGCCGCGAGGGCGACCCCGAATGGCGCGACGACGTCCCCGTGCGCGTCGAGACGATCCCGGTACGGCGGGGCAGCCGGGTGATCGCGGTGATTGCGCGGAATACCAACCTGCTCGGCGTCCGGACCCCGTCCCGGCTGGAGATCGCCTACCTGCAGAGCGCGACCGACCTGGCCCGGATGATCACCGACGGCATCTTCCCGTACGGCGGGGAGCGGCTGCTGTCGACGACGCCACGGGTCGGCGACGGCTGCATCCGGGTCGATCGGCACGGCATGGTCACGTTCGCCAGCCCGAACGCGTTGTCGGCGTACCGGCGGATGGGGCTCGTCACGGATCTGGTCGGTTCGCGGCTGAAGGACGTGACCGCGGAGTTGCTGCATTCCGGACACAAGGTCGACGACGTGCTCGCCTCGGTGGTGACCGGGCGGGCCGCGAAGGAGATCGAGATCGAGAACTCCGACGCGACGCTGTTCCTGCGCGCGATCCCGCTGCGGGCCGACGGTGCGCACGTGGGGGCGCTGATCCTGCTCCGCGACGTCACGGAGCTGCGGAGCCGGGAGCGGGAGCTGGTCACCAAGGAGGCGACCATCCGGGAGATTCATCATCGCGTCAAGAACAACTTGCAGACGGTCGCCGCGTTACTCCGGATGCAGGCCCGAAGAATTACCGTGCCGGAAGGACAGGCCGCGCTGGCCGAGGCGGTCCGGCGGGTCGGGTCGATCGCGATCGTGCACGAGACGCTGTCGGAGTCGTTCGACGAGCACGTGGATTTCGACGACGTGGCGGACCGGGTCGGCGCGATGGTGGCGGACGTGTCGACGGTCGCGACCGCGGTGGAGACCCGGCGGAGCGGGACCTTCGGCGTACTGGACTCCGAAGTGGCCACTCCGCTGGCGATGGTGCTGACCGAACTGATGCAGAACTCGGTCGAGCACGCCTTCGAGACTCGCGACGGGGGAGAGGCGAGCGGCCGGATCGAGCTCGTCGCCGAGCGGTCGGTCGGACGCCTGCACGTCAACGTCATCGACGACGGCAAAGGCCTGCCGACGAACTTCGACTCCGAGCTGTCCGGCAACCTCGGCCTGTCCATCGTCCGTACTCTCGTCATCGGTGAGCTGGACGGCACCCTGGAGTTCGGCAACCGCCACGACGGAAAGCCCGGCACCCAGGTCACCTTGGACATCCCGATCAAGGACTGACCTCCCACCCCTCCGCCCTCCCGCCCACCTACCTACCCCGCCGCCCTACCGCATTTGCCTGGCAGACCAGCCAATTTGGTTGGCAGGCCAGGCAAGTGGGGGGTTCTACACCCTTGTTCAGGGTGTGGAACCCCCAACTTCGCTGGTAGGCCAGGCGAATTGGCTGGTCTGCCAGGCAAATGGGGAGAGGGGAGGGCGGGTGGCGGGAGAGGGGTGTGGGGTGGAGAGGAGTCGGGTGGTGCACGGGGGGCGGGAAACACAAAGGCCCCGCGGTGTTTTCCGCGGGGCCTCGAGAGGACTTACTCAGGCGGTACGAATGCGCTGGCGGGCGTTGCGGCGCTTGAGAGCGCGGCGCTCGTCCTCGCTCAGGCCGCCCCAGACACCGTGGTCCTGGCCGGCTTCCAGCGCCCACGCCAGGCACTGCTCACGCACGTCGCAGCGTCGGCACACCTGCTTGGCCTCTTCGATCTGCATGATCGCAGGCCCGGTGTTGCCGATGGGGAAGAACAGTTCCGGGTCCTCGTCGAGGCATACGGCCCGGTGGCGCCAATCCATGGCGGATCCCATCTCTCTCAGTAGTTGACGTAAGCTGTCAGGTAGGTCTGTGCCCGATCAGCGGTGCTGTACTCGTCGGTTCGTTCGCACTGGGGGGTTTTAGTGCGATGCGTTGTGAACGCATTCACGAACGAGTCCATGTTCCCAATCTTGGCGGATCGAAACAAGGGTTATGGAGTTGTCGATCCGATCACAACGCTTCCTTAACACTCGGAACTGGCGCAGGGTCGTGCTCTCCATCCGGTTATCGGACAGAGCCGCGCTTCCGCAATCACCCGTTCACTGCAGGTAACCGTTCCAACCGTCTTTTGGTTACGCACGACCCTCAAATCCCTGTAGGGCCTGGGGTCCACAAGGCTCCCGGGAGCATGGCCGCACTAAGCTGGCGAAGTGCCGACCGACTCCCCAGCTGCCGCCGTCCCGAGACCGCTCAAGTTAGCTGCGGCAGTGGTCGGTTTGGAAGGCCTTGCGCTGATCGTTCTTGGAATTGGCGAAGCCTTGACGATCCATGGCGATCGCTTGGTGCTCGGCCTGACCACCGCCGGCTTCTTCCTCGTGTACGGCGTGTGTCTGGGCTTCGTCGCCCGTGGCCTGTGGAAGGCAGTGCGCTGGAGTCGTGGACCGACGGTGTTCACCCAGCTGATCCAGCTCCTGGTTGCGTACAGCTTCTGGGGCGGATCGACCAAGGTCGTCACCGTCGCGCTCGCGGTTGCCGCCCTCGCAGTGCTCGTCTGCGTGTTCCAGAAGGCCTCTACCGACGCCCTGGCCGGCGGCGAGACCAGCGACCATCCGGTGTTGTAGGGAGCTATTCCTTCAGCAGACCGGTCCGGAGCTCGGTCAGTGTCCGGGCCAGCAACCGGGAGACGTGCATCTGCGAGATCCCGATCTCCTCGGCGATCTGGGACTGCGTCATGCCCCGGAAGAACCGCAGTGTCAGGATCCGCTTCTCCCGGGTGTCCAGCTGCGCCAGCAGGGGTTTCAGCGACTCCCGGTACTCGACGCTCTCCAGCGCCTCGTCCTCGCCGCCGAGCCCGTCCAGGACCGTGGTCGCGTCGGTCTCGTTCTGATCGGGAGCGTCCAAGGACAAGGTGTTGTAAGCGTTCGCGGACTCGAGTCCCTCGATCACCAGATCCGGTGAGAGCCCGAGCCGGTCGGACAGCTCGGCGACTGTCGGCGCGCGGCCCAGCTCCTGTGTCAGCTCCGCAGTGGCCGCGGTCAGCGACAACCGCAGCTCCTGCAGGCGGCGCGGCACCCGGATCGCCCAGCCCTTGTCGCGGAAGTACCGCTTGATCTCGCCCAGGATCGTCGGCGTCGCGTACGTCGAGAACTCGACGCCGCGGTCGGAGTCGAACCGGTCGATCGCCTTGATCAGGCCGATCGTGGCCACCTGGACCAGGTCGTCGTACGGCTCGCCGCGGTTGCGGAACCGGCGGGCCAGATGCTCCACCAGCGGCATGTGCAGCGAGACCAGGCCGTCCCGCGCCGCGGTGTGGGCGGCATCGCCCGGCCCGGCGGCCGCGGCCATCCGCTGGAACAGGTCGGCCGTCCGGGTACGCAGATCTGTGGATTCCCGGGGCTGCTCGCCCAGGGTCTGGTCCTCTGTCACGCGGTCTCCGTGGCGGTGGCGCTGGCCGTCACGGTGATGGTGAGACGTCCGTCGATGGTTTCCGCCGCGGCCGACTCGACCAGCGCGGTCAGCACCGTCCAGCCGAACGAGTCGGTGTCCGGCATCCAGCCGCTCCGCACCAGTGCGCTCGCGCGCACCGTCAGTTGCGGCGGCTCGATCTCGAACACGCAGTCCAGCACGCCGTCGGCCGCCTCCGGCAGCAGCAGGGCGCAGGCCTCGTCGACGGCGATCCGCAGGTCGTCGATCGCGTCCAGGGTGAAGTCGTTGCGGGCAGCGAGGTTGCCGACCACAGATCGCGGTACGGCGATGTAGGCACTGTCCGCCGGGATACTCAGGCGGACCTCGGCGGCTCGTCCCCTGCTGCTCACATCGTCTCCTGTGTTCTTGGCCTCGCCTTCGGCTCGGCGTGTCATGGGGCCCTTGGCTCCCGGCCTTCCCTCGTCGCTCCGGTCGCTGCGCTCCCTCCGCTCCTCAGTCCAGGCCGGGAGGGCCCCATGACCGCGCGCGAGACCTTGTGTGCGACTCGCACTCCGACCGTACCTGAACTCAGGGGTGTTCGTGCTCCGAGCGGAGCCGCGAGAGGAACGTCTGGGTGCGGGAGTGCTGCGGGTTGCCGATCACGTCCTTGGGCGGGCCGGACTCGACGACCACGCCGCCGTCCATGAAGACCACCGTGTCCGCGACCTCGCGGGCGAACGACATCTCGTGGGTGACCACGATCATCGTCATCCCGTCGAGCGCCAGCTCCCGCATCACCGCGAGCACCTCGCCGACCAGTTCGGGGTCGAGCGCCGACGTCGGCTCGTCGAACAGCATCAGCTTCGGCTGCATCGCCAGCGCCCGCGCGATCGCCACCCGCTGCTGCTGACCGCCGGACAGCTGCGCCGGGTAGGCGTGGCAGCGGTCGGCGAGCCCGACCCGGTCGAGCAGCTTCATCGCCCGTTCCCGCGCGGACTTCTTCGACTCCCGCTTGACCTGCGTGGGCGCCTCGACGATGTTCTCCAGCGCGGTCTTGTGCGGGAACAGGTTGAACCGCTGGAAGACCATCCCGATCTCGCGCCGCTGCGCCGCGATCTCCTTGTTCTTCAGGCGGTACAGCTTCCCGCTGCGATCGGTGTACCCCATCAGTTCGTCGTCGACCCAGATCCGGCCGCCGTCGATCGTCTCGAGCTGGTTGATGCACCGCAGGAAGGTCGTCTTGCCCGAACCCGACGGCCCGAGCAGACACACCACCTGGCCGCGGTCGACGTCCAGGTCGATGCCCTTCAGGACTTCGTTGTGGTGAAAGGACTTCGTCACGTTGACGGCATGAACTAGCGGCATCACGCACCCCCTGCCCCGGCCGGCCGTGCGGGCCGCGGCGCGGCGGTCCCGAAGCCGCGGCCGAAGTGCCGCTCGAGGAAGTACTGCCCGACCATCAGCACACTGGTCGCGGCCAGGTAGTACAACGTCGCCGCGACCGCGATCGGGAACGTCTTGTAGTACGTGCTTCCGATCGACTGCAGCTGGTAGAACAGCTCGCCGATCACCGGTACGGCGAGCAGCAGCGAGGTGTCCTTCAGCATCGCGATCGTCTCGTTGCCGGTCGGTGGCACGATCACCCGCATCGCCTGCGGCAGCACGACGCGACGCATCACCTTGCCGCTGCTCATCCCGAGCGCCTCCGCAGCCTCCGCCTGGCCCTTGTCGACGCTCATGATCCCGGCCCGGGCGATCTCGGCCATGTACGCCGCTTCCGACAGCCCGAGCCCGATCACACCGGCGGCCAGACCGGTGAAGACCTGGTTCGCGTCCAGGTTCAGGAACCGCCAGTCACCGGACAGGCCGAGCCAGTCCATGATCTTCCAGTCGAACGGCACCCCGAACGCGATGCCCTGCGGGAACAGCACGCCCAGCGTGCCCATCGTGAACAGCAGCAGGTACCGCGGGACGCTGCGGAAGAACCAGGTGAACAGCCAGGACACCCCGGCCAGGATGGGGTTGTCGGACAGCCGCATGACGGCCAGCAGCACGCCGCCCGCGACGCCGACGATCATCGACAGCACGGTGACCAGCAGCGTGCCCTTGATGAAGCCCTGGATCACCGGCTGCTGGTTCATCGCCTGGAAGACGAAACGCCAGTCGAAGGCCTTGTTGCTGATCAGCAGGTGCACGAGCATCGCGGCCAGGATCGCGATCACCACGATCGCGACCCACCGGCCGGGATGCCGGACCGGTACGGCGTCGATCGCGCCCGGCCGCTCGGCCGCCGCGTCCGCCGGCCGGGTATCGGTATCAGTGCTCATGACGGGAACTCACGGGTTGACGGCGAAGTCGGTGATCGCGCCCGAGTCGTTGTTCCACTTCTGCAGCGTGCTCTTGTAGGTGCCGTCGGTGTTCAGCGACTTCAGCGCCTCGGTGATCGCCTGCGCGAACGCCGTCTCCGCCTTCGGGACCACATAGCCGTACGGCGCCGCGTCGTAGATCTGACCGACCTGCTCGAGCTGGCCGTTGGTCTGCTTGATCGCGTACAGCACGACCGGGGAGTCGGCCAGCATCGCGTCGGCCTTGCCGCCGACCAGGTCCGCGGTCGCCTGGTCCTGCTTGTCCCGGACCACCAGCTTGATCTCCGGCTTGCCATCGGCCTTGCACTTGGCCTGCCGCTTCGGCATGTCGTCCTCGAGCTGCGTCGTACCCTTCTGCACCGCGACGGTCTTGCCGCACGCGTCGTCGGGGTTGATGCCCTTCGGGTTGCCCTTCGCGGTCGCCCACAGGGTGCCGGCGTTGAAGTAGCTGACCATGTTGACCTGCTGCTTGCGCTTGTCGTTGATGGTGAACGACGAGATCCCCATGTCGTACTTGCCGCCCTGGACACCGGTGATGATGGTGTCGAACCCGGCCGGCTGCCAGTCGACCGTGACGCCGAACTTCTGCGCCACCGCGTTGAACAGATCGACGTCCATGCCGACGACCGTCTTGCCGCCCTGCAGGAACTCGTTCGGCGGGTAGCTGGCGTCGACGCCGACGACGATCTTCCCGGCCGCCTTGATCTTCGGCGGCAGTGAGCCGCTCAGGTCCGGCCCGCCGCTGGAAGGGGCGCTGGAGGGGGCGCTCGACGGAGAGGTGGACGAGCCACCTTCGAGGGAGTTCGAACCGCAGCCGGCGGCGGCCAGAACCAGGACGCCGGACAGGGCCAGCGTCCTACGCAGGACAGACATCTAGGTCCTCCAAACCCGGGCACCGGTCGGCCCCGGTGCCATGTGTCCGCATCTTGACACAGCGACGTGTGGGCAGCGCACGGACCAACCCCGAATGGAGACCTATTCGTAGTCTGACGGCCGTCATGCTGCGGCCCGTCGACCACCCGGGCACGCAGCGTGACGACGGGAGGCCTCAGCTGGTCGGTTCGACGTGGGTCGGGTCGAGGACGCGGCGGAGGAAGGTGCGGGTGCGCTCCTCCTTCGGGTCGCCGATCACGTCCGCGGGCGGGCCTTGCTCGACGATGACGCCGGCGTCCATGAACACGACCCGGTCGGCCACCTCGCGGGCGAACGCCATCTCGTGGGTGACGACCAGCATCGTCATACCGTCCAGCGCGAGTTTGCGCATCACGGTGAGTACATCGCCGACGAGCTCTGGGTCGAGCGCGGATGTCGGCTCGTCGAACAGCATCAGCGCCGGGTCCATCGACAGCGCCCGGGCGATCGCGACCCGCTGCTGCTGGCCGCCGGACAGCTGCATGGGGTAGGCGGTCACCTTGTCGTTCAGGCCGACCCGGTCGAGGTTGGCCCGGGCGACCTGCTCCGCCTCGGCCTTGCTCCGCTTCAGCACGGTCGTCTGCGCGACCGTGCAGTTGGCCAGCACCGACAGATGCGGGAACAGGTTGAACTGCTGGAACACCATGCCGATCTGCTGCCGGGCTGCGTCGAGGTGGCAGTCCCGGTCCGTGATGTCCTCACCGCGGACGAAGACCTGGCCCTGCTGCGGTACTTCGAGCAGGTTGACGCACCGCAGCAGGGTCGACTTGCCGGAGCCGGACGGCCCGATCACGCAGACCACCTCGCCCTGCTCGACGGTGAAGTCGATACCGCGCAGAACGTGGTTGCTGCCGAACGACTTGTGCAGGTTCTTGATCTCGACCAGTGCCATCAGTGCGCCCTCGCTGCCTTGGCTTCCAGCCAGCGGACCAGCAGGCCGAGCGGCAGGGTGATGATCAGGTAGCAGAAACCCGCGGTGACGAGCGGGGTCAGGTTCGACTCGGTGTTGGCCAGGTCCCGGCCGAATCCGGTCAGCTCGTACGCCGCCGCGGAGGTGCCGATGATGAAGACCAGGGACGAGTCCTTCACCAGCAGGATCAGGTCGTTGGCCAGCGGCGGTAGCACGATCCGGAACGCCTGTGGCAGCACGATCTTCCGGGTCGCGACGCCGGCCGGCATCCCGAGCGACCGGGCGGCCTCGATCTGTCCCTTCGGCACCGCTTGGATACCGGCCCGGATCACCTCGGCCATGTACGCCGCGGCAACGATGCCGAGCGCCAGCCAGACGGTGCCGTAGGGATCGAGCGGGATGACCAGGTCGGCGAACGCCAGCGGCAGCAGGCTGAACGCCACGAACACGACGATCGCCGGCAGCCCCCGGAAGAACTCGATGTAGGCCGTCGCAAGCCAGCGGTACGGCGCCACGCGGCTGAGTCGCATCAGCGCCAGCAGCGTGCCGCCGAACAGGCCGATGACGAAGGCCCCGGCCGTGTACTCGATCGTCTTCAGGAACGCCCCGGGAAGCCCGGTGGTGAACGCCGACTTCACGAACTCCGGCTTGAAGAAGACACTCGCGATCTGACCCCAGTTCGCCGTGAACGCCGCCACCACGACGATGACGATCAGGACGGCGTACTGGATGCCGCGCGAGCGCTGGGCCCGTTGCCGCGGACTGAGCCCGCGGCGCTTCTCGACTATCGTGTCGGAGACCGTCACTTCTTCGGCTCCACCCCGAACCACTTCTTGAACAGCTGGTTGTAGGTGCCGTCCGACTTGGCCTTGGTCAGCAGCCCGTTGAACATGGTCAGCAGCTTGGTGCCGCTGGGATCGTCCTTCTTGGCCGCGAAGCCGTACTGCTCACCGGTGTTGAACTCCGCCGTCACCTCGGTGTCCGGGTTCGCCGTGACGAAGTTGTACAGCGCGCCGTTGTCGTTGATCGCGGCGTCGACGCGGCCGGACTTGACGTTGTTGGTCTGCAGCGCAAGGTCGTTGAAGACGACGACCTCGAAGCCGATCTTCTTCGACGCCGCGGTCGCATAGTCCTTGCCGGTGGTGTCGGCCTGGACGCCGACCTTCTTGCCCTTCAGGTCCTCGAGCGACTTGTACGGCGCGCCCTTCTTCACCAGCAGCACCTGGGTCGCGTCCATGTACGGGTCGCTGATCCCGATCGCGGCCTTGCGCGAGTCGGTGATCGTCATCGCGCCCATGCCCATGTCGCACTTCTTCGCCTGGTAGGCCGCGCCGGAGGTGACCTGGGCCCACTCGATGCTGATCACTTCCTGCTCCACGCCGAGGTCCTTGGCGAGCAGGTCCAGCAGGTCGACGTCGAAGCCGACCACCTTGGTGCCTTCCTTGTACTCGAAGGGCTTGTAGGACAGGTGTGTGCAGACCGTCAGCGTGCCGGGCTTCACCAAGGTGATGCCGGCCGCTTTCGCTTTGTCCTCGCCTCCTCCACCGCTGCCCGAGTCGTTGCCGCAGGCGGAGAGCGCGAGGGCGAACACCGCCACGGAGGCGGCGGCGACGGTGAGGCGACTATTCCGGAGGGTGGAGACGATGTTCATCGCTGGTACTCCTCGATACTGGTTGTGGCACGCCGGCCGCGGACAGCACTCGAGCCGGATTCCCCGCATCCTGACACAGCAAGTAGGTACGTGTCGGCTGCCGACTCCGGACGACACTCGATCGTCACCGTCGCGCGCTTCTGTGGTGGCCCTCACAGAGCAGACCAGTTGGCCTGTGGTTTACTCGTACGACGGGTGATCCCCTGCTTTCCGAACACTTCCTCCCGAGTTTCCGAAAGGGCACTGATGGTCGCCCAGCCGTTTTCCGTCGAGGTCCCCGATGTCTATGCCGGTGACCCTGTCTTCGAGTTGCACCGCGGCGGCAAGATCGAGGTGACGTCGTCGATCCACGTCCGCGACGCGGACGATCTCTCCAAGGCGTACACCCCCGGCGTCGCGCGGGTCTGCACCGCGATCGCCGAAGACCCGTCGCTGGTTCGCCGCTACACCTGGAAGTCCAACGTGGTCGCGGTCGTCACCGACGGCACCGCCGTACTGGGGCTGGGCGACATCGGTCCCGCTGCCTCGCTGCCGGTGATGGAAGGCAAGGCGCTGCTGTTCAAGGAGTTCGGCGGCGTCGACTCGGTGCCGATCGCGCTGGACTGCACCGATGTGGACGAGTTCGTCGAGACGGTCGCGCGGATGGCGCCGTCGTTCGGCGGGATCAACCTCGAGGACATCTCCGCGCCGCGCTGCTTCGAGATCGAGCGCCGGCTGAAGGAGCGGCTGGACATTCCGGTCTTCCACGACGACCAGCACGGTACGGCGGTCGTCGTACTCGCCGCTCTGCGCAACGCGCTGCGCGTGACGGGCAAGGCGATCGAGGACATTCGCGTCGTGATCTCCGGCGCCGGGGCAGCCGGGGTGGCGTGCGCGCGGATCCTGTTGCAGGCAGGTGTTGGTGACCTGGCGGTCGTGGACAGCAAGGGCGTGCTGCACGAGGACCGCGCCGACCTGAACCCGGTGAAACTGTCGCTGGCGCGAGACACCAACACCGGCGGACTGTCCGGCCGGCTGGTCGACGCGCTCGAGGGCGCGGACCTGTTCCTCGGTGTCTCCGGCGGGACGGTGCCGGAAGAGGCCGTCGCGCGGATGGCCGGCAACGCGATGATCTTCGCGCTGGCCAACCCGAATCCCGAAGTACACCCCGACATCGCCCACCGCCACGCGGCCGTGGTCGCGACCGGCCGCTCGGACTTCCCGAACCAGATCAACAACGTGCTGGCGTTCCCCGGCATCTTCCGCGGCGCCTTCGAGGCGAACGCCTCCCGCATCACCGAAGGCATGAAGCTGGCCGCCGCCGACGCCCTCGCCGGTCTGATCGCGGCGGACGATCTCCGCCCCGACTACATCATCCCGTCGCCGTTCGACGAGCGCGTCGCCCCGGCCGTCGCCACCGCGGTGGCCACTGCCGCCGAGACCGACGGCGTCGCCCGCCTGGACTGACCCGCGGCAGCGTCAAGATGTTGCTGCCAGCAACCTCGTGGTTGGTTTCCGGCGGGGATCAAACGCTTCACGGAAAGCTATTGACTTAACATTTTGCCCCGGCGACCATTGGCGTGGTCTCGCCCGCCGGGGAGTGGGCGGCCTTCGCAACGTACTGATCGTTGGAGGCTTCCATGAAGCTCAGGACCGCATTCGGAGCGATCGCGGCGGTCACGGCCGCCGCCCTCGCGCTGAATGGATGTGCGCAGAGCAGCACCGCCGCGAAGGGCGGAGGTGCGGGCGATGTGAAGACGGTCAGGGTTTTCATCAGCGGTGACACGAACATTCAGAAACTCTGGGTGAACGACCTCGGTCCGGCGTTCGAGAAGGCCAACCCGGGCTACAAGGTCCAGATCACCCTGGACCTGCACGGTGAGCACGACGCCCAGACGATGGCCAAACTGTCGGCGTCGGTCACGCAGAAGAAGGACCCCGGGTTCGACCTCGTCGACGGCGGATTCGTGCCGAAGGCCTCGGCCGCGAACTTCCTCGAGCCGGTCGATTCGTCGAAGATCTCCGCGCTGGCCGATATTCCCGCCGATGTGGTGAAGGCCGGCGGCACCGGTGGGATTCCGTACCGCGGCTCCTCGGTGCTGCTCGCGTACGACACCAAGGCTGTCCCGGCCCCGCCGAAGACGCTGGACGACCTGCTCGCCTGGATCAAGGCGAACCCGGGCAAGTTCACCTACAACTCACCCAAGTCCGGCGGCTCGGGCGGATCGTTCGTCGCCACGGTCCTCGACAAGTACGTCCCCGCCGACGCGCGGCAGAAGATGACGGTCGGCTACGACAAGAGCCTCGAGTCCACCTGGAACGAGGGCTTCGCGACCCTGCACGGCCTGAACCCGTACGTATACCAGAAGGGCGTCTACCCCAACGGCAACCAGCAGGTGCTGGACCTGCTGGCGAGTGGGCAGATCTCGATGGCTCCGGTGTGGTCCGACATGTTCACGACGGCCGTCGCGAACGGCGCGATCCCCTCGACGGTCAAGGCCTCGCAGATCTCCGACCCGTCCTTCACCGGCGGCGCGGCCTATCTCGGCGTACCGGCCAGCAGCCCCAGCAAGGACGCGGCCACGAAGGTCGCGGACTTCGTCCTGCAGCCCGCGCAGCAGGCGTTGATCGTCAAGGACATCTCGGGCTACCCGGCGATCTCCCTCGACAAGCTGCCGCAGGAGCTTCAGGGCAAGTTCGCGAACGCCGACACGAACAACCTGCGTAAGGGCTACTTCGACTCGATGACCAAGGATCTCAACAACCTCTGGGACCAGAAGGTTCCCGGCAAGTGACGGCGGAGGCCGAAGCCCGTGTTGGCGTAGTCCGCCCCGCCGCCGTCCGCGCGGCGGCGGGCCGGACCCGGGGGCTGTTGATGGCGCTCCCGCCGATGGTGCTGATCGCGATGTTCATCGGCTTCCCGGTGGTCCTCGCCTTCGCCTTCAGCCTCGGTTTCACCGGTGGCCTGAACCGCACAGTCGCGCTGATCGGCCAGAACGTCCACGTCGCCCACGGCATCGTGCCGACGTTCTCGGCGTACGCCGAGATGTTCTCGAACGCACGGTTCCTCGGGGACCTGTTCGTGACGGCCATCGTCACCCTGGTGAGCACCGTCGTCGTCATCTTCCTCGCGGTCGGCATCGGGCTGTATCTCAAGTTCTCCGGCGGGCTGATCGGCAAGGTGCTCTCCACGCTCGCGGTCGTCCCGCTCTTCATCCCGGTGGTGATCGCCTCCTGGGCGATCCTCGGCTTCTACTCGGCCAACGGGTTCCTGCGCAGCGTGGCCGCCCAGTTCGGGCTCGGCTTCCCGATCTGGTCGTACACGTTGGTGACCGTCGTCATCGGCTCGGTGTGGACGTCTCTGCCGTTCGCAACCCTCCTGGTCACTTCGGGGCTGCAGGCCGTCCCGCAGGCGATGATCGACGCCGCTCGCGACGCGGGCGCCTCGTTCTGGCGGGTCGTCGTGAGCGTCGTGGTCCCGATGGCGGGCGTGCCGATCATCATCGCGACGACGTTCACCGCGATCGGGATCCTCGGTTCGTTCACGGTGCCGTACTTCACCGGCCCGAACTCGCCGAACATGCTCGGGGTCGACATGTCGAACTACTTCTCCTCGTTCAACCAGCCGCAGCAGGCCGTCGTGATCGCGTTCATCGTGTTCGCGATCGCGTCCGGGATCGCAGCGGTGTACGTGTGGGCGAACTTCCGCTCCGCCAAGGAAAGCGGGGCGGTCTGATGGCCAAGGCAGCCACCCGCACCCTGGTCGTCGTGTTCGCGGCCGTGCTGGCGCTCTTCATCATCGGACCGCTCGCCTGGCTGGCGGTCCGGGCGTTCGCGTCGACCTGGACGTACCCGAATCTGGCACCGGACGGCTGGACGTTCCGGTGGTGGAGCGTCGTGTTCAGCGACCAGGCGCTCGGGATCGCGGTGCAGAACTCGTTGTTCTTCGCCCCGATCACCGTGGTCGTGTCCGCGGTGATCTGCCTGCCGGCGGCGTACGCGTTCGCGCGCTTCGAGTTCCCGGGGCGGCGGTTCTTCCTGATCGGGGTGTTCGCGGCCAACGCGTTCCCGAAGATGGGGCTGTTCGTCTCGCTGGCGGCGCTGTTCTACGCGCTCAACCTGATGAACACGATCCTCGGCATCCTCGTCGTCCACGTGCTCGGCACGGTGGTGTTCATGACGTGGATCCCGGCCGCCGCGTTCGCCGCCGTACCGCGCAGTCTCGAGGAGGCCGCCCGGGACGCCGGCGCGTCCAAGCTGCGGACGTTCTTCAGCGTGACGCTGCCGATGGCCCTGCCGGGCATCCTGGTGGCCGCGATCATGAGCTTCCTGGCGTCCTTCGACGAGGCGCAGGGCACGTACCTGGTCGGTGCGCCCGACTACATGACGATGCCGACCCAGATGTACACCCTCGTGCTCAACTACCCGACCCAGGTGGCGGCGGTGTTCTCGATCCTGCTGGCCATCCCGTCCGTCGCGCTGCTGCTGGCCGCGCACAAGCACATCGTCGGCGGCCACCTCGCCGAGGGCTTCCAGATCAAGTAAGGGCACCATGACGACCAACACGACCGAGTCCCAGTCCGTTGCCACCGACAGCGTCGCCGATGCCGGCGGCCTCGAGATCGAGGGCCTGCACAAGGTCCTCGGCGGACGGAGCATCATCGAGAGCCTGGACATGGTGGTCCGCCCGGGTGAGCTGGTCTCGCTCCTCGGCCCGTCCGGCTGCGGCAAGACCACGACGCTGCGGATGATCGCCGGCTTCCTGACCCCGGACGCCGGCTCGATCAAGGTCGGCGGCCGTGAGGTCGTGCACCTCGGCCCGGAGCGCCGTCCGAGTGCCATGGTGTTCCAGAACTACGCGCTCTGGCCGCACATGACGGTGGCGAAGAACGTCGGCTTCCCGCTGAAGCTGCGCAAGCGGCCGAAGGCGGAGATCACCGAACGCGTCGACGCGGCCCTCACGCTGGTCAACCTGATGCACCACAAGGACTCGCGCCCGGCCCGGATCTCAGGCGGTGAGCAGCAGCGGACGGCGCTCGCGCGAGCACTGGTCCAGGAGCCGGAGCTGCTGCTGCTCGACGAGCCGCTCAGCAACCTCGACGCGAAGTTGCGGGTCAAGGTCCGCGAGGACATCCGGGAGATCCAGCAGCGCCTGGGCATCACCACCGTCATCGTGACGCACGACCAGGAGGAGGCGATGTCGGTCTCGGACCGGATCGCCGTCATGAACAACGGCCGGATCGAGCAGTTCAGCACGCCCGCCGAGCTCTACAGCACCCCGGCCACGGAGTTCGTCGCGACGTTCATCGGCAGCCTCAACCGGCTCGAGGGGCGTCTCGAGGACGGCCGGCTGGTACCGGCCGAGGGCGTGGTCGGTGTCCGGCCCGAGGACGTCGTCTTCACCTCCGATGCGCATCCCGGCGGGTACGCCGCGACCGTCGAACGGGTCGTCCCGCGCGGGCATTTCGCCGAGCTCTACCTGCGCCGCGAGGACGCGGAACTCCGTTCGTACGTGACCGGTGTCCCGCCCGCCGCCGGTGCCCGCGGCTGGGCCCGGATCGAGAAGTGGCTCGAGTTCGAGGACGGCAAGCTCGTCGGCCAGGGAGCGCGGGCATGAGTACGGCGACGCGCGCTGCCCGGGTGACCGCACACCGCGGCGATGTCGAACGGCACCGGGAGAACACGATGCCGGCCGTCCGTTCCGCTGTCGACGCGGGCGCCGACTTCGTGGAGGTCGACGTCCGGATGACCCGGGACGGTCGCGTCGTACTGCTGCACGATGAGACCCTCGAGCGGCTCTGGGGCCTCGACCGGCAGGTCTCCGAGCTCGACTGGGCCGACGTCGCGGCGCTCGGCGAGGGGGAGCAGCGCATCCCGCTGCTCGCGGACGTGCTCACCGTCGTGGCCGGAACGTCGTCGACCCTGCTGATCGAAGTCCCGCCGGAGATCGCCGGGGCCGCGGTGCGGGTGGTGCTGGACAGCGGATCCGGGGCACGGGTCGCCTGGTGCGGCTACCTGGAGGCGATGACCGCCGTCCGGGGCATCGACCCGGAGGCGAGTGTCTGGCTCCCGTGGGACCGCCGCGACGTACCACAGGCCGAGCTGCTGGCGAGCCTGCGGCCGGAGTTCGTGAACTCCGAGTACCTCGTCCTCAGTGCCGAGCTCGTCGACGCCGTTCATCGAGCCGGGATCGGGGTCGCCTGCTGGACGGTCGACGACGAGGACGACCTGCGCTGGGTGTTCGCCCTCGGCGTGGACGCGGTCACGACCAACCGGCTCAGCACGTTCCGGAAGGTCGCCGCGGAAGGATCGGGGTCCTGGGAGCGCGCGCCCCGACCGGCCAGGCTCACCGGGGACGAACTGGCAACCGCCGTCGACGTCGCCCGCGAACTCGCGGAATGGGCCAACCACTTCACCCGGAACGCCGACCTCGGCGACGTCCGCACGAAGGCCAACGCCGCCGACCACGTCACGGCCGTCGACCTCGCCGTCGAAGAGCAGGTCCGTAAGGTCATCGCCGAACGGCTGCCCGGCCATCTCGTGGTCGGCGAGGAACTGGGAGGCGCCGCTCGTCCCGGTGTTCCCTGCTGGTACGTCGACCCCGTCGACGGAACGGCGAACCTGGCCAACGGCGTCCCGTGGACGGCCTTCTCGCTCGCGCTGGCCATCGATCGTGAGCCGTTCGTCGCCGTCGTCGGTGACGTCTGGCGCGGACAGGTGTTCGCCGCCACGGCGGGCCGGGGCGCCGAACTGGACGGCCGCCGGCTCGAACTGGCCGACGGGACCGGCACCGGCCTGCAGGGCAGGATCGTGAGCACCGAACTCCTGAACCACTCGCCGTGGCCCGGCATGGACGTCTTCGTGGCCGGGCTCCGCGATCGGTTCTGCACGGTCCGGGTAATGGGATCCGGCACTCTCTCCCTCGCCGGACCGGCCGCCGGCCGCGGCGCCGGGGCCGTGATCGAACGCTTCAACCCGATCGACCACCTCGCCGCCGCGCTCGTGGTCCGGGAAGCCGGTGGCGTCCTGCTCGACGACAACGGTGCCGAGTCCGTGTGGCCGGACTCGGGAGGCATCCTCGCGGCCCGGCCGGAGCACGCGGCGGAGCTCTACGGTCTCTGGGCGGCTGCGCGCGGCCCGCGGTGACGCCGGTTACTGAACATGTTCGCCCGCGACGCCTAAGGTGGGCGGCATGCTTGCTGCCTATGCCGCCAAGTTCGACGCCGACAACCCGATCGCCGCGTTGGAGGTGGGGGAGCGGCCGGAGCCGACGGCGCCCGACGGATGGGTGACGATCGACGTCCGGGCGACGGCGCTCAACCACCACGATCTGTGGTCGTTGAAGGGCGTCGGGCTGGCCGAGCAGAGTCTGCCGATGATCCTCGGCTGCGACGCGGCCGGCGTGGACCCGGACGGGAACGAGGTCGTCGTGCACGCGGTCGTCTCGGACCCGGCGTGGAAGGGTGACGAGACGCTCGACCCGAAGCGGTCGCTGCTGAGCGAGCGGTACCAGGGCACACTGGCGCAGAAGGTCGCAGTACCCGCGCGGAACGTCGTACCGAAGCCGGCCGGGATGAGCTTCGAGCAGGCCGCGTGCCTGCCGACGGCGTGGCTGACGGCGTACCGGATGTTGTTCACGCAGTCCGGGCTCAAGCCGGGCGACACCGTGCTCGTCCAGGGTGCCGGCGGTGGCGTGGCGACCGCGTTGATCACCTTGGCGCGGGCCGCCGGGATCCGGGTGTGGGCAACCAGCCGGGACGAGCGGAAGCGGGCCAGGGCGGTCGAGATCGGCGCGCACGACACGTTCGAGTCCGGGGCACGGCTGCCGGAGCGGGTCGACGCGGTGATGGAGACCGTCGGCCAGGCGACCTGGTCGCACTCGCTGAAGTCGCTGAAGCAGGGCGGCACGCTGGTGATCTCCGGCGCGACCAGCGGTCAGGCGCCGAAGTCGGCCGAGCTGAACCGGATCTTCTTCCTGCAACTGCGCGTGCAGGGCTCGACGATGGGCACCCGGACCGAGCTCGCGGAGCTGGTCCAGTTCATGTCGAACGCCGGGATCTCGCCGCACATCGACACGGTCCTCCCGCTCGCCGACGCCCGCGACGGCTTCGCGAAGATGAACTCGGGCGACGTGTTCGGCAAGATCGTCTTTACTGTCTGAGTGCAACCCGAGATCCGCCCCGTCACGCCCGAAGACGCCGAGGCCGCGGCCTGGTGTCACCTGCTCTGCTGGCGGGAGGCGTACGCCGGTCTCGTGCCGGCGGACCTGCTCCTGGAGCGTACGTCGAACATCGAGCGCCGGATCGAGCGCTGGACGACCCCGCTCGGGGACGGCCGGCGCCGCTGGATCGCGCTGAACCCCGATCCGGACGCGCCGGTCCAGGACCGCGTGGCCGGCTTCGTCGGCATCGGGCCGGGCCGCGACGACGACGCCCCGGTGCCGTTCGAGCTGGAGGCGATCTACACCCGGCAGGCGTTCTGGAAGACCGGTCTCGGCAGCCGCCTGCTGGATGTTGCTGTCGGCAAAGAGCCGGCCTTCCTCTGGGTCTTCGAGGGGAACGAGCAGGCGCTGGGCTTCTACCGCCGGCACGGGTTCGCGCCGGACGGCGTCGGCAAGCACGATCCGTACTTCGATCTCCGTGAGATACGCCTCGTCCGGCACTGACGTTTCACGGCTGAAACATGGGCGTCGCACCGGGGCAACGCGACGGGTTCAATCTGTTCCTACCGATCCGCCCGATCGATGAGGAGCGATGAGCCCATGAGGCCTACTTTGACGGTGATCGTTGACCCGGCCGACCGCTGGATGACGAAGGCCGCGTGCGTTGGACAGGCACCGTCGTACGACGAGACCGCGACCCAGTGGGAGCAGCGGAAGGCGCAGGCGCTCTGCCTGACCTCGTGCCCGGTGATCGAGGAGTGCCGGGAGTGGGCCCGCCGGACGAAGTTCACCGGCACCGCCGCCGGCGAGAAGTTCCTCTACGGCCGCCGCCGCGGCCGCCCGGGCCCCCAGGAGCGCCGCAACCGCCCGCCGCTGACCGCAGAGGTCATCGGCGAGCAGCAGGCGAGCTAGACCTCGAGGAGCTCGTCGGCGCGTTCTGCGTCGGCGGGCTTTTCCGTACGGCGGAACGGTGAGGTGAGCGTCCGCAGTACCTGGTCGCGGTTGTGGATCGCCGCGGCGATCGCCAGCACCAGATAGATCGCGCTGACCACGTACCGCCCGGTCTGCTCGGGCACGGCGAACTGGATCGCGAACAGACCCAGCAACGTCCACGCCGCCCACCGCGGGAAGCGCAGGTTCAGCAGGATCGCGATCCCGAGCAGGGTCTGCGTGGCGGTGAGGAGGAACTCCTCGATCTGCCGCCCGCCCAGGTGCAGGGCGGGCCCGCCGCCACCGATCCCGTACGCGATCGGGAGGCTTCCGATCAGTAGGGTCCACTGGTTGACCTTGGCCGAGATCAGCAGGCCGAGCGCAGCCGCGCCCTTACCCCGCCAGGCGAACAGCAGCGCCACGATGAACTCCGGCGCCTCGGAGGCCAGCGGCGCCAGCCACTGGACCAGCAGGAACTGGTCGATCCCCAGCGCCCGACCACCCTGGACGAGCGAGTCTGCGAACGGCTCCGCGGCCGCCAGGATCACTCCGGCCGACACCAGGAACATCGCGGTCACAGTGATCCGCCGCGTCAGCCGAGGCAGCGCGCCGATCGTCGCGGCCGGCCCGATCAGGTCCGGCTCGTCGTCGTGCTCCGACGTGGCCGCCCGGAACAGGTAGTAGGCGAAGAAGGCGAGCAGCAGGATCCCCAGCACCAGGTGGATCTCCCCGGTCACCGGGATCACGAACGCGACCACACCGGCGACCGCGAGGAAGCCCAGCTCCCGGCGGTACCCGGAGTCGAGCACCAGCGCCTTGACGGTTTGCCCGCTGCGCCGCGAAGCGACGTACAGGCTGATGAGCACGACGCTCGACCAGCCGAGGCCGAGGAGCAGCCGGTTCGAACCGGTCATGTTGGCCGCGGCGAACTGGACGTAGTCCGGATTCGAGCCGGCGGTGTGGGCGAAGTACAGATCCACCGCGTACTCCGGCAGGACCGCGATGACGGCCAGCAGCGCGATCGCCAGACCGCCCGAGATGTCCATCTCCGCGGCTTCCGCGGCCCACGCCAGCACGAACGACGCAGCCACTACGGCGAGGCCGAAGACCAGGATCGACGCGAGCGCCGGCGGGTGTGTGCCGGTGAGCCGGAGGGCGACCGCGGGGATCGCCACCAGCAGCAGTAAGAGCACAGGGCGGAGGGCTCGGAACATGGTTCCAGCCTGCCACCGTTTCGATACTTTCGCAATTGCGAAAGTGTGAGACCGTCCTCACGACGGCCCGGCGCGCTGTCCGGAGACCGGTCTACCGGTCACAATGACTGCGCGATGACCAACCCTGATCCGACGAAGGCTCAGCTCGATTCCGCCGCGGGCACCTTCGCCATGCTCTCCGCACCCGTCCGGCTGCACCTGGTGTCGCTGGCCGCGCAGGGGGAGTACGACGTCGGAACCCTGGCGGAACGCGTCGGCGTGAGTATCGCCACCGCGAGCCAGCACCTCGGCAAGCTCCGGCTGGCCGGGATCATCACCGCGCGCCGGGAGGGCCGGCGGCACATCTACACCGTCGACGACCCGCACGTGCTGAACCTGGTCGACCAGATCTTCGAGCACATCGCCCCCGACGGCTCGCTCGCCCCTGACCCACCACGCCGCGTCAGGCCGCCGCACACGGACTGAGTGGACCTGCAGGCATGCACAACCCCGCTCTGGCGGGCGTGTCGAGCGGGATTGTGCCACTTCTGCATGCGTGCACGGTCACAGGATGTGCCGCAGATAGCGGCCCGGAGCCTCCAGGTAGGCCTTCCAGTTCCGCACCAGCTCCAGCTCGTCCCAAGTGGTGGGCCGGATGCCCCACTCGCCCACCTCGAGGATCGCCGCGCCGGGCAGTGAGCACACCACCGGCGAGTGGGTCGCGCACAGCACCTGCGCCCCACCTGAAGCCAGCTCGTTCAGCACTCCGACGAGTGCCAGGCTGGACGAGAACGACAACGCCGACTCGGGCTCGTCCAGGCAGTAAAGCCCTGGGCTGTCGAAACGGCTGCGCAGGACTTCGAGGAACCCCTCGCCGTGGGACAGCTCGTGGAAGCGCGGATCGGTCGGGTTACCCGGGTTCTGTTCCAGGTAGGTGTAGTAGCCGTGCATGGTCTCGGCGCGCAGGAAGAAGCCCCAGCGCGCTGACCCGGCGCCCCGGGTCAGGACGAGATCGCGGGACAGCGGCGACTCGGACTCGCGGGTGCTGAGCCGGGCGCCGGTCGAACCGCCTTCGGGAGACATGCCGAAGGCGATCGCGATGGCCTCGACCAGCGTCGACTTGCCCGCGCCGTTCTCACCGACCAGGAAGGTGACGCCGGCGTCGAGATCGAGCCCGTCGGTCAGCAGTTGACGGACGGCAGGAACGGTGTGCGGCCAGGCCCCGGACGGGCGAATGCCCTCCGCCGCGGCCACCCGGCGTACCGGGTGCGAGGCGAAGGGCATTCGCACAGATTACTAGTCGTCCTCGTCGTCCAGGCGGGCCAGCCAGGTGGCGAAGCGTTCGATGGGCGTCTCGAACTCGGGGTTCAGGTCGACGAACTCGCGCAGCCGTTCGGCCACGAAAGCGAGCGTGACATCCTCCTCGCCACGCCGCTTCTCGAGCTCTTCGATGCCGCGGTCGGTGAAGTACACGTCAGCTGAACGCCTGCTTCAGCAGCGTCGTCTGCTCGGTGCCGTGGACACCGTGCGAGCCGACCGCCGGGGCGGCCATGGCCGGCCGGGACACCCGGTAGAACGGCTTGCCGCCCAGGTGCTCGGTCAGGTTCAGCGCCATGAACGGCCACGGGCCCTGGTTCGCGGGCTCGTCCTGGACCCAGCGGATCTCGGTCGCGTTCGGGTACTTCGCCAGCTCGGCCGCGATCTCCTCGGCCGGCAGCGGGTACAGCTGCTCGACCCGCAGTACCGCGGTGCTGATCTTGTCCGGCTCGACCTTCTTCCGCTCCGCCAGCAGGTCGTACACGATCCGGCCGGAGGCCAGGACGACCCGCTCGACGGTGGCCGGGTTCGCCTCGGCCTCGGTGTCGTTGATCACCGGCCGGAAGGTGCCGTGGGTCAGCTCCTCCGGCTGCGACACGGCCTCCTTGCGGCGCAGCAGCTGCTTCGGCGTGAACACGACCATCGGGTTGTGCTCCTCGCCGAGCGTGTGCCGGCGCAGCAGGTGGAAGTACGACGCCGGGGTCGACGGCTGGGCCACGGTCATCGCGTTCTCCGCGCACAGCGCCAGGAACCGCTCGATCCGGGCCGAGGTGTGGTCCGGGCCCTGGCCCTCGTAGCCGTGCGGCAGCAGCAGCACGACACCGGACTTCTGGCCCCACTTCGCCTCACCGGACGAGATGTACTCGTCGATGACCGACTGCGCGCCGTTGACGAAGTCGCCGAACTGCGCCTCCCACAGGGTCAGCGCCTCCGGCCGCGCCACGGAGTACCCGTACTCGAAGCCGAGGGCGGCGTACTCGCTCAGCAGCGAGTCGTAGACGTAGAAGTTCGCCTGGCTGTCGTCCAGGTTCTGCAGGGGGACGTAGTCCTGGCCGTTGACCCGGTCGATGACCGCTGCGAATCGCTGGACGAACGTCCCGCGGCGGCTGTCCTGACCGGCCAGCCGGACCGGCCGGCCTTCCAGCAGCAGCGAACCGAAGGCGGTGATCTCCGCGCTGGCCCAGTCGATCGGGCCCTCGGTGATCGCGTGCGCCCGGCGCTGCAGCTGCGGCATCACCTTCGGGTGCACGGTGAAGCCGCCCGGCAGCGTGGTGTGCGCGTCGGCGATCTTCTTCAGCACCTCGGGCGTGGTCGCGGTCGCGTCCGGGCCTTCCGGCTTGTCCGGGTAGACCGGCGCGGTCACGTACGGCGCCGGGGTGTCCGGCTGGTTCTTCGCCTCGCGGACCTCGGCGAAGACCCGCTCGAGCCGGTGCTGGAAGTCCATCATCGCCTGCTCGGCCTCTTCGATCGTGATGTCGCCACGACCGATCAGGGCCTCGGTGTAGAGCTTGCGGACCGACCGCTTCTGCTCGATCAGGTCGTACATCAGCGGCTGGGTGAAGCTCGGGTCGTCGCCCTCGTTGTGGCCGCGGCGGCGGTAGCAGACCAGGTCGATGACGACGTCCTTGTTGAACGCCTGCCGGTACTCGAAGGCCAGGTCGGCGACCCGGATGCACGCCTCGGGGTCGTCGCCGTTCACGTGAAAGATCGGCGCCTGCACCATCCGGGCGACGTCGGTGGAGTACATCGACGAGCGCGACGAGGCCGGCGAGGTGGTGAAGCCGACCTGGTTGTTCACGATCACGTGGATCGTGCCGCCGGTGCGGTAGCCGCGCAGCTGGGACAGGTTCAGCGTCTCCGCCACCACGCCCTGGCCGGCGAAGGCCGCGTCACCGTGTACGAGCACCGGCAGCACCGGGAACGCGGCGCCGCGGTCCAGAATGTCCTGCTTGGCCCGGACGATGCCTTCCAGCACCGGGTCCACGGTCTCCAGGTGGGACGGGTTCGCCGCCACCGACACCTTGATCTTGTCGCCGAACTCGGAGACGAACTCGCCCTCGGCGCCCAGGTGGTACTTGACGTCACCGGAGCCCTGCACGGTCCGCGGGTCGATGTTGCCCTCGAACTCGCGGAAGATCTGGCCGTACGACTTGCCGACGATGTTGGCCAGCACGTTCAGCCGGCCGCGGTGGGCCATGCCGATCGCGACCTCTTCCAGGCCGGCGCCGGCTGCCTCCTCGCAGAGCTCGTCGAGCAGCGGGATCGTGGTCTCGCCGCCCTCGAGCGAGAACCGCCGCTGACCGACGTACTTGGTCTGCAGGAAGGTCTCGAAGGCCTCGGCCTCGTTCAGCTTGGCCAGGATCCGCAGCTGCTCCTCGCGCGGCGGCTTGGTGTGCGGCCGCTCGACCCGCTCCTGCAGCCACTTGCGCTGCTCGGGGTCCTGGATGTGCATGTACTCGATGCCGGTGGTCCGGCAGTAGGAGTCGCGCAGGATGCCGAGGATCTCGCGCAGCTTCATGAACCGCCGGTCGCCACCGAACGAGCCGGTGGCGAACTCACGGTCCAGGTCCCACAGCGTCAGGCCGTGAGTGGCGACGTCGAGGTCCGGGTGGCTGCGCTGCTTGTACTCCAGCGGGTCGGTGTCGGCCATGATGTGGCCGCGGACCCGGAAGGCGTGGATCAGCTCGAGGATGCGGGCCTGCTTGCTGATGTCCTCCTCGTGGCTGTGCGGGAGGTCGGCGGCCCAGCGGATCGGCTCGTACGGGATCCGCAGCGACTGGAAGATCTCGTCGTAGAAGCCCTCCGCGCCGAGCAGCAGCTGGTGCAGACGGCGCAGGTACTCACCCGACTGGGCGCCCTGGATGATCCGGTGGTCGTACGTCGAGGTCAGCGTCATCACCTTGCTGACCGCGAGCTTGGCCATCGTCTCGTCGGCCGCGCCCTGGTACTCCGGCGGGTACTCCATCGCGCCGACGCCGATGATGCAGCCCTGGCCGGTCATCAGCCGCGGCACCGAGTGCTGGGTGCCGATCGTGCCGGGGTTGGTCAGGCTGATCGTGGTGCCCTGGAAGTCGGGCAGCGCGAGCTTGTTGTCCCGGGCCCGGCGGACGATGTCCTCGTAGGCCATCCAGAAGTCGGCGAACGTCATCGTCTCGGCGGCCTTGATCGACGGCACCAGCAGCTGCCGGGTGCCGTCCGGCTTCTGCATGTCGATGGCCAGGCCGAGGTTGATGTGCGCCGGGTTGACCAGGGTCGGCTTGCCCTCGGTCTCGTCGTACGACGCGTTCATCTCCGGCAGCGTCTTCAGCGCCTTCACCAGCGCCCAGCCGATCAGGTGGGTGAAGGACACCTTGCCGCCGCGGGCGCGCTTGAGGTGGTTGTTGATGACGATGCGGTTGTCGATCAGCAGCTTGACCGGCACCTGGCGCACGCTGGTCGCGGTGGGGACCGTGAGGCTGGTCTCCATGTTCTGCGCCGTGCGGGCCGGGGCCCCGCGCAGGATCTTGCGCTCGGCCTCGCCGGTCGTCGCGGCCGCGGGCTGGGCGGGCTGAGCGGACTTCGGCTGGGCGCTGGACGGCTGGTTCACCGTACCTCCGGTGGGAGCTGCCTTCTGGGGTACGGCGGCCTGCGCAGGGGCCGGCGTTGCCGGGGTCTGAGAAGCGGGGGACTGCGTCGCCGCGGCAGCGGCGGGAGCGTTCGAGGCGGGCACGGTCGGCGCGGAGCCGCGGCTGGGCGCCTCCGGCGTCTTGTTGTCGGACACCGCGTCGGGCCGGGGAGCGTCGGCCGGGGTTGTCGTCACCGGCTTCGCGTCACCATCGGGGTTGTACGTCTTGAAGAAGTCGAGCCACGCCGGATCCACCGAATTCGGGTCCTGCTTGTACTTCTCGTACAGCTCGTCGACCAGCCATTCGTTCGCACCGAAGGCTGCTAGGGGGTTGGTGTCTGATGGCTCGGTGGCCACTTGGCAGTTCGCCTCTTCCGATTTCGGGTCCGGTAGCACGGTTAATTCAGATGTTATGGGTGGTGTTCCCAAGCAAAGGCTAATAGCACGGGGACTACTTCCACAGCCCGGGACCACCGGACCAGTGTGTCGAGTGGTCGGGCCCCGGCGAGTCGATCCGCCGGCGCCTGAAACACTGCTCACAAAGGTGTTTCAGGCCACACGCCGTCCGCTCGCCACGCGTCGGCGCGGAGAGCGGCCGTGGCGGCTGCGGGAGGCCTTGCAGATGTGGCTTTCCAGCCCGCGTTCCGGCGGCGCGGACGGGGCCTCCTGAGCGTGGCTGCCCACTGTATGCAGTTGTCCACTCGCCGCCGGTGATGATCACGAGTGCGCAAAAGTGTGGCCAACGTCACGCTCGAAATCAGTCCACCTGGGCATGATTGGCCTTCATCGGTTGGTCAGCCGCCGGACCAGCTTCAGGCCCGACCAGGTGGTGTCGATCGCGCAGACCTTCACGTCGACGACACCCAGCGGGAGGGCGAGCTCGCGGATCCCGTTCTCGTCGAGGTCGGTCGCGACGCCGGACGAGCGCTTCGGCCAGACGGCCCAGATCATCCCGGCCGTGACCGTCTTCCCGAGCAGCACGGGCAGCCGCTTCGCCAGCCGCGCCCGGTCCGGGCAGAACATCAGCACCACGTCGTACGACGGACGTCCGGCCCGGCGCGCGACCGCAGTACCGTCCGGCAGGCCCTCGATCACGAAGTCCGCCGGCGCGTTGTCCAGGAGCACGAGATGCTCCGCCTTGATCCCGAGCTTGGCAGCCAGCGGCTTGCCTGAATAACCGGGTGTCGCGCTCATGCCCGGATGCTAGTCACCTGGCGGCATACTGGCTGGATGGCGTTGACGGATGAGGCGATCGTCAAGATCAAAGGGATGATCACCTCGGGGGAGCTGGGTCCGGGGGATCGACTGCCGAAGGAGGCGGATCTCGCCGCCCGGCTGGGTCTGTCCCGGAACTCGCTGCGCGAGGCGGTCAAGGCGCTCACGCTCGTCAACGTGCTGGACGTCCGGCACGGAGACGGCACGTATGTGAGCAGTCTGGATTCGGCGCATCTGCTGGACGCGCTCAACTTCATGGTCGATCTGCATCGCGACGACTCGGTCCTGCAGTTCTTCGAGGTACGGCGATTGCTCGAGCCCGGCGTCGCCGCGCTGGCCGCCACCCGGATCAGCCCCGAACAGGTGACCGAGCTGCGGCTGCTGACCAGTGACCTCACGCCGGACGCGGACGTCGAAGAACTGGTCGCGAACGACCTGCGGTTCCATCGCGCGATCGCCGAGGCCACCGGGAACCAGGTGGTCTGCTCGCTGCTCGACGGCATCTCCGGGGCGACCCAGCGGGCCCGGATCTGGCGCGGCGTCACCCAGGCCGGCGCGGTCGAGCGCACCCTCGCGGAGCACGCCGCGATCCTGGACGCGATCGAGATCGGCGACGCCGAGGCAGCCCGCGCCTGGATGACCGCCCACATCGCCGGCGTCGAGACCTGGCTCCGCAAGGCTCCCTAGGCGTACAAGCGAGGTATGGGTTTCGAACCGCCCCCGCCTCGTAGTGCGCTGACGCTGCGGATCGTGCTGGCGGCGTTCGGGGTGGCGCTGTTCGCGGCGGCCACGGTGCTGTCCGTCGTCTATGACCTTCCGGCGGGGTGGGTGATCGCCTTCGGGGCCTTCGCGGTGGTCGCACTGGTGGACCTGGTGGTTGTTGCCTGGCGCAAGCGTTCGGAAAGGAGTTGAAGGGGCCGGCGGCCGGCCCGTATCCTGGTTGATGTCACATTCCCGACGTCAGGGGTCCGCGTTGTAGCTCCGAGGTCTTCTCTTCAGCCGATTGATCGCCACCTGTCTGGTGCGCGATCTCGTCCGAGACCTCGTTCGGGAGTTCGACGCTCATGAGTTTTTCCCTGTCCTGTACCGACCTCTACTTCGCCTGGCCTGATGGCGAGGTGCAGTTCGACGGCCTGACCTTCGTCGCCGGACCGGTCCGCTCCGGCCTCGTCGGCCGCAACGGCGCCGGCAAGTCGACGCTGCTCAGGCTGATCGCCGGCCGGCTCACCCCACAGCGTGGGGCGATCCGCGTCAACGGCGAGCTCGGGTACCTGCCGCAGGACCTGACCCTCGACACCGCGCTGCGGGTCGACCAGGCACTCGGCATCGAAGCCGTCCGCAACGCCATCGTCGCGATCGAGTCCGGAGATGCTTCGGAGGAGAATTTCGCGATCGTCGGCGACGATTGGGACGTCGACGAACGCGCCGAGGCGCTGCTCGGCAAGCTCGGTCTCGGCGCGATCGGGCTCGACCGCAGCGTCGGTGAGCTGTCCGGCGGCGAGACGATCCTGCTCGGACTCGCGGCCGAGCTGCTCCGGCGTCCCGACGTACTGCTGCTCGACGAGCCGACCAACAACCTCGACCTGCGGGCTCGGCGGCATCTGTATGACGCTGTCGATCAGTTCCGTGGTGCGTTGCTGATTGTCAGCCACGACCGGGAGCTGCTCGACCGGGTCGATCAGATCGGCGACCTCCGCAAGGGCGAGGTCACCTGGTACGGCGGCAACCTGACCGCGTACGAGGAGGCGGTCGCGGTCGAGCAGGAGGCGGCCGAGCGGATGCTGCGGGCGGCCGAGGCGGATGTCCGGAGGCAGAAGCGCGACCTGATCGAGGCGCGGATGAAGATGGACCAGCGCCAGGCCCGCGGCCAGAAGGCGTTCGAGAAGGGCGGTATCCCGAAGATCATGGCCGGCAACCTGAAGCGTGGCGCGCAGGTGTCGGCCGGCAAGCACATCGGGATGCAGTCCGAGCGGCTCGACTCGGCACAGGAGGCGCTCGCCGACGCGGAGGACAAGGTCCACGACGACGACACGATCCGGGTCGACCTGCCGAAGACCGCCGTACCCGCCGGCCGCGTGGTGCTGCGGCTGGAGGACCATGTACTGCGGACCGGGGCGCACGTCGATCTGGAGATCCGCGGGCCGGAGCGGATCGCGCTGACCGGACCGAACGGCGCCGGGAAGACCACGTTGCTGCAGTCGATCGTGACGGGTGAGTTGCCGGCGGTCCCGTTCCGGTACCTGCCGCAGCGGCTCGACCTGCTGCGCGACGATCTCTCCGTGGTCGACAACCTGGCGTTGCTCGCGCCGAGCACGGAGAACCAGGAGCGGCGGTCGCGGCTGGCCCGGTTCTTGTTCCGCGGGCGTGCGGCCGACCAGCTGGTCAGCACGTTGTCGGGTGGCGAGCGCTTCCGCGCGACCCTCGCCGCGCTCCTCCTGGCGGAGCCTCCTCCACAGCTCCTGATGCTCGACGAACCGACCAACAACCTGGATCTGTCGAGCGTCGGGCAGTTGAAGGACGCTCTCGCGTCGTACAGCGGTGCGCTCGTGATCGCGAGCCACGACGTGCCGTTCCTGCGCGAGATCGGGATCACGCGCTGGGTGGAGCTCACGCCGGAGACGCTCACGGACATCGATCCGCTGTAGTCCGGCCGCTGCGAGCCCCGTCACCTTCGGGTGGCGGGGCTGTTCCATGCCTTGATTTCTAATACCCCCCAGGGGTATATTCTGAGCCATGGACGAGCATGGGGATCACGGTGGGCACGCGGGGCATGAGGGGCACGGGGATCATGTGGCGCAGTTCAAGGACCGGTTCTGGGTCAGCTTGGGGCTGGCTGTGCCGGTGGTGTTCTTCAGCGCGATGTTCGCGGACCTGCTGGGGTACGCGCGGCCGGACTTCCCCGGCTCGGGGCTGATCGCCCCGGTGCTCGGCACGGTGATCTTCGTCTACGGCGGCCAGCCGTTCCTGACCGGTGGCTGGAGCGAACTGAAGTCGCGGCGGCCCGGGATGATGCTGCTGATCTCGATGGCGATCACGGTCGCGTTCGTCGCCTCGTGGGTGACGACATTGAAGCTCGGCGGGTTCGACCTGGACTTCTGGTGGGAGCTCGCACTGCTGAACGTGATCATGCTGCTCGGGCACTGGCTGGAGATGCGGGCGCTGGGTGCGGCGTCCGGTGCGCTCGACGCGCTGGCGGCGTTGCTTCCCGATACGGCCGAGAAGGTCACCGATGACGGCGTCGTCGAGGTGTCGTTGCACGAGCTGCAGGCCGGTGACGTCGTACTCGTGCGATCCGGTGGCCGGGTGCCCGCGGACGGGACAGTGGTCGACGGACAGGCCGAGGTCGACGAGTCGATGATCACCGGGGAGTCGCGGCCGGTGTCGCGGGCCGTCGGTGACGCGGTCGTGGCCGGGACTGTTGCCACTGACAACGCTCTGCGGGTCGAGATCACGGCGGTCGGTGACGACACCGCGCTGGCCGGGATCCAGCGGTTGGTGGCCGAGGCACAGGCATCGTCGTCGCGTGCGCAGGCGCTGGCGGACCGCGCAGCCGCGTTCCTGTTCTACTTCGCGTCGATCGCCGGGGTGATCACGTTCGTGGTCTGGGCGTTGCTCGGCAAGGTCGACGAGGCGGTGACGCGGACGGTGACCGTGCTGGTGATCGCCTGCCCGCACGCCCTCGGGCTCGCCATCCCGTTGGTGATCGCGATCTCCACGGAGCGCGCGGCGAAGGCCGGCGTACTGGTGAAGAACAGGCTCGCACTGGAGCGGATGCGGACGATCGACGCGGTCCTGTTCGACAAGACCGGCACCCTGACGAAGGGCGAGCCGGCCGTCACCGGAGTCGCAACGGTCGGGGCCTTCTCATCCGACGACCTGCTGGCGCTGGCCGCCGCGGTCGAGGCCGACAGCGAACACCCACTGGCGAAGGCGATCGTCCGCGCACACGAGGTCCGAACGGCAGGTGTGGGTGCTGGATCAGGCGGGGGCGACGGGCGGCTTGTTGCCGCTGACTTTCGGTCGCTTACCGGGCGGGGTGTGCAGGCGGTCGTGGAGGGCTCGGAGGTTGCGGTCGGTGGACCGGCGTACCTGCGGGAGGTCGGCCTGGCTGAGCCGGACGAACTGGAGGCGGAGGTCACGGTTTGGAAGGCTCGCGGTGCCGCGGTGCTGCACGTACTGCGGGACGGGCAGGTAGTGGGGGCGATTGCGCTCGAGGACGAGGTACGCGAAGAGTCCCGGCAGGCTGTGGATGCGTTGCATCGGCGCGGTGTGAAGGTCGCGATGATCACCGGTGACGCGCATCAGGTTGCCGACGCGGTGGCTCGCGAGCTGGGAATCGACGAGGTGTTCGCGGAGGTGCTGCCGCAGGACAAGGACGCCAAGGTCGCCGAACTGCAGGCCCGTGGACTGAAGGTCGCGATGGTCGGCGACGGGGTGAACGACGCCCCGGCCCTGGCCCGCGCCGAGGTCGGCATCGCGATCGGCGCCGGTACCGACGTCGCCATCGAGTCGGCCGGCGTCGTACTCGCCGCCGACGACCCGCGCGCCGTCCTGTCGGTCATCGAACTGTCCAAGGCGAGCTACCGCAAGATGTGGCAGAACCTCATCTGGGCGACCGGCTACAACGTCATCACCGTCCCGCTGGCCGCCGGAGTGCTCGCCTTCGCCGGCATCGTCGTCTCCCCGGCCGTCGGCGCGCTGCTGATGTCGATCTCCACCATCGTGGTCGCGTTGAACGCGCAGCTCCTCCGACGGCTCGATCTCTCACCCAGCAGGCTCGCCGCGTAGCCCGGACAGCACGACCGCGACCAGGCGCCGTACCGCCGCTTTCGACGGTACGGCGCCTGCCGCGCCCAGCGCATGCACGCAGTACGCCGCCAACTCCTTCGGCGGAACGTCATCACGTACGTCGATCATCAAGCCGGCGAGGAAGTCGACGAGGTGCTCCTGCGCCCGCGCGACATGCTCCGACCGGTGCAGCGAGGCGGCCGGCTCCGACGACGGATGGTCGTGGCAGATGAACGCGTACGCCTCCAGCACCGCCTCGAGCCGCCCGGTGTCCGCCCAGATCTCGGTGAGCTGCCGCAAGTGGTCGCCGACCTGGCGCTCGTGCCATGACGTCAGTATCGACTCGACGTCGGGGAAGTACTTGTAGAGCGTCGCGCGGCCCACCCCGGCCCGCTTCGCGACCTCGGACATCGTCACGCCGGTCAGCCCCCGCTCGGCGACCAGCGCGGCCGTCGCATCGAGCGTCGCCGTCCGCACGGCATGGCGATGCGTCGCGATGCTGTCGTCCCACAACTTCGGCACGACCCCATCCTACCTGGACACACTGTTAGTATCCGAGACATAGTGTATTGAAAAAGGAGGCGTGGGTATGTCGATCATGGAGGGGTACGCCGAGACCGAGCGGGCAGCGCGGTACGTCGAGCGGCTCGGCGGTCACTTCGGGCATCAGCCGGGCGGGATGAAGGTGCTGTCGAAAGCGCCGGGGGAGCTGGTGGTCGACCTCGGCGGTGCGACGTGGACGCTGCGCGCCGAGCCGACCCGGCTGGAGCTGCGGGTCGAGGCGGACAACCCGGGCGTGCTGCGCCAGTTCACCGAACGGGTCACCGAACGCATCGAGAAACTCGGCCGCCGGGACAACCTGAAGATCCACTGGCACCCGGCCGGCGAGCGGTAAGGAGCGCTGGCCATTCCGACAAGAGGAGCGAGCTGGGCCGGTTGCACAGTCGGCGCGGGTCGAGTGTGCACACTGGACGGTGAGACCACCCGCCTGGAGTCGTAGGTTCGATGAAATCCCAGTGCTGGAGGTTTCCCCATGGCCGGTACATCTGTTGGTGCGGACGACTACGCGCTCGCCCGGGTCCCGGAGCACGCGCGGTACTCCTGGTGGTCTGTCGCGACCCAGCGGTTCGGGCAGATCTCGGCGCTCAGCCAGTTCCTGCTCGGCGCGACGCTCGGGTTCGGGATGAGTTTCTGGACCGCGTTGTGGGCGCTCACGCTCGGCGCGGTGATCCTCGAACTCGTGGCGATCCTGATCGGCGTCATCGGCGCGCGCGAGGGTTTGCAGACGTCGGTGATCGCGCGCTGGACCGGGTTCGGTCAGGCCGGCTCGTCGCTGATCGGGCTCGCGATCGGGATCAGCCTGATCGGGTGGTTCGGGATCCAGTCCGCGGTGTCCGCGGCCGGCCTCAGCCAGCTGATCGGCGTACTCCCGACCTGGGGCTGGTCGCTCGTCTTCGGTCTCGCGGTGACGCTGGTCGTCCTGCGTGGCTTCCACTCGATGGCCTGGGTCGCGTATGTGACCGTTCCGGCCTTCCTGGTCCTGGTCGGCTGGTCGATCATCAGCGAGCTGTCCGACCACAGCCTCGGTTCGCTCGTCAACGCCGCGCCGCCGGGCCCGCACCTGAGCCTGCTCGAGGGTACGACGCTGGTCGCGGGCGGATTCATCGTCGGCGCGGTGATCACCCCGGACATGACCCGCTTCAACCGCAGTGTCGGCGACGTGGTCAAGCAGACCGTCCTCGGCATCACGCTCGGCGAGTACGTGATCGGCCTGGTCGGCGTACTACTCGCCCACGCAGTCGGTTCGGCGAACGTGATCACGATCGTCACCTCGTCGGTGGGCTGGGTCGGCACGCTGGTGATCATCCTGGGCACGATCAAGATCAACGACTGGAACCTCTACAGCTCCGGCCTCGGCATCGTGAACTTCATCGGCACCGTCTTCGGCCGGCACGTCAACCGGGCCGTGGTCACGCTCGTGGTCGGCGTCCTCGGCAGCGTGCTCGCGGCCGGCGGGATCCTGGACAAGTTCACCGAGTTCCTGACCGTGCTCGGCGTCGCGTTCCCGCCGATCGCGGGGATCATGGTCGCGGAGTACTTCGTGGTGAAGCGCTGGCGCCCCGACTTGGAGGCGACCAGGGCCGCGGGCACGCTGCCTGCGACCGCCCCGACCTGGGTGCCGGCGACGATCGTGATCTGGGTCGGCGCCGCGCTGATCGGCAAGTACGTCGCCTGGGGTCTGCCCAGCATCAACTCGCTCGTCGTCGGTTTCGCGGCGTACGTCGTGGCGGGCAAGCTCGGCCTGATCCGCGGCGTCGGCACCAGCCGCACCATGGACAGCGAGCCGACCGCCGCCACCGCCGTACCCGCCACCAGCTAGCCCACAGCGTCATCTTTGAGAACCCACCAACCAGTTCGCCGCCCGCAAAACGGTCGGTGGCTTCTCAAAGTCGGAGAAGCACGAACGAAAACGGGAGGATCTGAATGCGTATCGGTATCGATGTCGGTGGCACCAACACCGACGCCGTGCTTCTCGACGGGACGAGCGTGCTGGCTGCCAACAAGTCGGCGACCAGTGCGGACGTGACCGCCGGCATCATCGACACGCTGGACCGGCTGCAGGCGGAGCGATCCTTCGACCCGGCGCAGGTCCAGGCGGTGATGATCGGCACCACGCACTTCATCAACGCACTGGTCGAGGCCCGGCGGCTGGCCCCGACGGCGGCGCTGCGGCTCGGGCTGCCCGCCACCGCGTCGCTGCCGCCGCTGGTCGACTGGCCGGAGCGGCTGGTCGAGGCGATCAGCGGGCGGAGCTACCTGGCGCACGGCGGTCACGAGTTCGACGGCCGGCACATCGCCGAGCTGGACGAGGACGAGCTGCGCCGGCACGCGGGCGACATGATGAAGCACGGCGTCCGGTCGGTGGCGATCTCGTCGGTGTTCTCTCCCGTGAGCAACGAGTTCGAGCTGCGCGCGGCGGAGATCCTGCGGTCCGAGTTCGGCGACGACGTGGCGATCTCGCTGTCGCACGAGATCGGCCGGATCGGCCTGCTCGAGCGGGAGAACGCGACCATCATCAACGCCGCGCTCCGCGAGCTGGCCGCGAGCATCGTGGACGGGTTGTCCGGTGCGGTCGCCGGTCACGGCATCTCCGCACCGCTGTACCTGAGCCAGAACGACGGCACGCTGATGGACGTCGACTTCGCCCGCCGCTACCCGGTCGCCACGTTCGCGTCCGGCCCGACCAACTCGATGCGCGGCGCGGCGCTGCTGTCCGGCCTCGACACCTGCGCGGTCGTCGACGTCGGCGGTACGACGAGCGACGTCGGCGTACTCACACACGGCTTCCCGCGCGAGGCGACCACGGAGGTCGACGTCGCCGGGGTGCGGACGAACTTCCGGATGCCCGACGTGCTCAGCATCGGCATCGGCGGCGGCAGCTTGGTGGCCTCGGACAACGACCTGGTGACAGTGGGCCCGCGGTCAGTCGGATACCGCCTGACCGAGGAGGCGTTGGTCTTCGGCGGCAAGACGCTGACCGCGACGGACATCGCGGTCGCAGCCGGCCGCGCTGAGGTCGGCGACGTCGCGGCGGTCGCGGATCTCGATCCGACGCTGGTGAAGTCGGCTCTGGCCAGGGTGGCGGCGGACATCGCGGACGCGGTGGAGCGGATGCGGACGTCGCCCGATCCGCTGCCGGTGGTGGCGGTCGGCGGTGGGTCGATCCTGCTGCCCGACGACCTCCCCGGCAGTCTCGCCGTCCACCGGCCGGATCACTTCGCGGTCGCGAACGCGATCGGTGCGGCGATCGCGCAGGTCGGCGGCGAGGTCGACCGGGTGTACGCGATCGACCCGGGCCGCCGGGACGCGGTGGTGGACGAGGCACGGCAGGAGGCCGTCGACCGCGCGATCGCGGCCGGCGCCGATCCGGCCGCCGTGCGGATCGTGGACTTCGACGAGGTCCCGATCCCGTACCTGCCCGGCAACGCGACCCGCATCCGCTGCAAGGCAGTCGGCGACCTGCGCTTGGGGGAGTCATGAGTGCGGATCTCCAGGCCATCACAATCGAGCGGCGAGGCAGCGCTGCCGCGGCGCCTGCGCCGGAGTTCGCGATTGTGATGGGCTGCGCATCCGGGGTGGAGTGGTTGCAATGAAGCTTCGTGCTGAGGACCTGGGGTCCCTCGCTCGCGGTGCCGCCGTGCTGGGCACCGGGGGCGGAGGGGATCCGCATATCGGGAAGCTGCTCGCGCAGCAGGCCGTCCGTGAGCACGGGCCGGTGGAGATCGTTGCCCTCGGCGACCTTCCGGACGACGCCTGCGTGGTGCCGGTGGCCATGATGGGTGCGCCGACGGTGATGGTGGAGAAGCTGCCGTCGGCGGACCAGATCTCCGTCGCGGTGCAGACGCTGGCGAAGTACGTCGGGAAGACGCCGACCCACCTCGCCTGTATCGAGGCCGGCGGGGTGAACTCGACCGTCCCCGTGATCGCCGCCGCGCAGCTCGGGCTGCCGCTCGTCGACGGCGACGGGATGGGTCGCGCGTTCCCCGAGTTGCAGATGGTGCTGCCGACGCTCGCCCGGATCGAGGCGACCCCGATGTCGATCGTCGACGAGAAGGGCAACCGCGGGATCTTCGACACGATCACCAACGAGTGGGCCGAACGGCTGGCCCGCTCCGCGGCGATCGACATGGGCTGCTCGTCGATCGTCTCGCTGTACGCGATGACCGGCGCGGAGATCCGCGGGGCGTTCGTCGCCGGGACGCTCAGCAAGTGCGTCACGATCGGCCGGGCGATCGAGCAGGCCCAGCGTGAGCACACCGATCCGGTCGCGGCTGTGGTCGACGAGCTCGGCGGACGGCTCCTGCACGTCGGCAAGGTCGTCGATGTGCAGCGCCGTACGACGACCGGCTTCGCCCGCGGTGACGCGACCGTCGACGGGCTGGACGCGTCGCACGGTCGCGTGATGGTCCTGCGCTTCCAGAACGAGCACCTGGTCGCCGAGCTGGAGGGGACCGCGGTCGCCACCACACCGGACCTGATCATCGTGCTCGACACCGAGACCGGCGAACCGATCACCACCGAGGCGCTGCGCTACGGCCATCGCGTCAGCGTGCTGGCCGCGCCCGCGGACGAGCGCTGGCACTCCCCGGAAGGCATCGAACTGGTCGGCCCGCGGTACTTCGGCTATGACCTGGACCCGATCCGCGCTCTGGAGACTGTATGAGCTGGCAGCTGGACATCGAGCACCTGCGGGATCTCGCCCGTGGGGCGGCGATTCTCGGGACCGGTGGTGGTGGGGATCCGCTGATCGGGCGGTTGCTGGTCGAGCAGGCGATCCGCGAACACGGCCCGGTGACGGTCCTGGACCCGGACGAGCTGGCCGACGACGCATTCGTCATCCCGACCGCGCAGATGGGTGCGCCGACCGTGATCGTGGAGAAGATCCCGCGCGGCAGCGAGCCGGTCGGCGCCTTGCGCGCGCTGGAGAAGCACCTCGGCCGGACCGCGGACGCGACGATGCCGATCGAGTGCGGCGGCATCAACTCGATGATCCCGCTGCTCGTCGCGGCCCGCACCGGTCTGCCGGTGGTCGACGCCGACGGCATGGGGAGGGCGTTCCCCGAGCTGCAGATGGAGACGTTCTCGGTGTACGGCGTACCCGGGTCGCCGATGGCGATCGCCGGGGAGCACGACGAGACCGTGGTGATCGACAGCGGTGCGGACAACAAGCAGATGGAGTGGCTGGCGCGCGGGATCACGATCCGGCTCGGCGGGGTCGCGCACATCGCGGAGTACTCGATGACGGGCGCCGAGGTGAAGCGCACCGCCGTACCGCGGACGTTGTCGCTCGGACTGTCGATCGGGCGTGCGGTACGGGAAGCACGGGCGGCGCACGAGGACCCGATCGAGGCGCTGCGGGCTGCGTTGGCGCCGACGCTCTACAACCATCTGCGGGTGTTGTTCCGCGGGAAGGTGGTCGACGTGGAACGCCGTACCCTCGAGGGCTTCGCGCGGGGGCGGGCGCGGTTCACCGGGTACGACGGGACGTCGGAGCTCGAGCTGCGCTTCCAGAACGAGAACCTGGTCGCGGAGGTCGACGGCGAGGTGGTGTGCACCGTGCCGGACCTGATCTGCGTGCTGGAGGCGGACACCGCGGAGCCGATCACCACGGAGGGCCTGCGGTACGGCCAGCGCGTCACCGTGGTCGGCATCTCCACACCTGACCTCATGCGGACACCAGAGGCGCTGGCCGTCTTCGGCCCGGCCTGCTTCGGGCTCGACGTGGACTTCGACCCGGTCGAGCGCCGCGGCGACCTCGTCACCACCCCATAACTCTCGGCCCGCCGTGCTGACCCCTCCCGCGGCGGGCCGAGATTCCACGCCCACAGCAGTCCGAGTGGCAGGATCAGCGACATGACCGTACTGATGCCACGCCTCCGGCGCGGCGGGTCATGGGGCTGTAACTCCCGGCCTTCCCTCGTCGCTCCGGTCGCTTCGCTCCCTGCACTCCTCAGTCCAGGCCGGGAGGCCCCATGACCACTGTCGTCAGGGAGCAGGATCTGGAGGCGTTGGTTGTCGGTGTCACCTTGTTGGGGTCGGGTGGTGGCGGCGACACGGGGTCGTTCGGGCGCATGCTGCGCCGGCGGCTGGGTGACGGCGAACTGGTACTGCGGGACCCGTCGGACATGCCGGACGCGTTGGTCAGCCCGATCGGGGTGGTCGGGGCGACCAGTGTGCTGATGGAGAAGCTGCCGAGCGGTGGTGAGTTCGAGACGGCGGTGCAGGCGGTCGGCCGGTGGGCCGGTGCGGACGTCACCGGGCTGATGTCACTGGAAGCCGGCGGCCTCAACGGGCTGACCCCGTTGATCGCAGCGCTGGATCTGGGTCTTCCGGTGGTGGATGCCGACCTGATGGGCAGGGCGATGCCGCGGCTGGACCAGTTCTCATGGGCCGTGGCAGGCCGTTCGCTGACACCTTGTGCGCTCAGTGAGCCGAGCGGGCAGGTGATCGTCGTGGACAACGTCGATGCAGCCGGTCTCGAGCGAGCAGTCCGCAGCTTCGTGGCCCACACCGGCGGCTGGGCAGTGCTGGCACTGGCCCCCACTCCGGTGGAGGCGGCAGCGGCGGACGCAGTACAGGGGAGCCTGACGCGGGCTCTGGCGCTCGGGCGAGCTCACGCCGCACTCGAGCCGGGAGCTGCGCCAGCTGTTGTCGCCGACGGTCTGGGGGGACGGCTGCTCGGCAGCGGCCGGGTCGACCAGGTCGCCCGCCATCTGATCGCGGATGGTGGTGCTGCGTTCGGTCGCGGCAGCGTGTGCGTGGTCGACTCCGGCAGCCGAGCAGTCATCCGGATCGAGACCGAGAACGAGTACCTCCTCGCGCTGGTCGACGGCACCCCCGCGGTCACCACACCGGATCTGCTCTGCCTGCTGGACCGCCGTACCCTCCAACCCATCGCCGTCGACGCCATCCGCACCGGCGACGAGGTCCTGGTGATCGCAATCCCCGGCCCCACCTGGTGGCGTCGCCCAGATCGGCTCACTCACGTTGGCCCACAGGCGTTCGGCCTCACCTGCGCCCCTCAGCTACTGGAGGCATCATGACCCGCCGGACCGAGGACCGGCGAGGACTGTCCCCGTCACTGGCGGCCATGCTCACCGCGCCCGGCTGGCGGAGTGTGGTGGTGCTGAGTGGCGGTGGGGATCCTGGGCCGCGGCTGACTGGGTCTGTGGTGGCGCTGGAGGTGTCGGTACATCCGGAGCCGATGGACGGGCAGGTGCTCGTCGTCCTGCTGGCGAACGACCACACCGACTGGCGCATCGATGCCCTGATCAGCCGGGCATCCGCGGCCGGAGCGGGGGCGGTGTTGCTGGCCGGCGTGGAGCCGTTGGGACGCGGCGCTCAGCTGCTGGCTGAGCGGTTGCGGTTGCCGGTGCTGGGATGCCCGGATCCTCTGGCCGCACACGAGCAGCTGCGCCGGGTCACAGCCGAGCCCGAGGTAGTCCGGTCTGACCTGGTGCTCCGGGCAGTCTCGGCGCTGCGCCGGGCGAGCGGTGACTTGGCGTCGGTACTGCGGACCACAGCCGGCGTACTGGAACGACCTGTCACGCTCGCAGGCGCTGACGGCGGCACGCTGGCCGGTGAGCCCTTGGAGCATGACGAGCGGACCGGACTGGTCGCTGCGTTGCCGCGGGTGCCGGTGGGATGGGCCGCGCCGTACCGGGTGGATCTGTCGAGTGGCGCGGTGCTGATCGCGGTTGCTGTACTCGGTGTGGGCCCGGTGTGCTGGTTGGTGGCGCGTTTGCCTGCAGTAGTGCCGGCTGAGGTAGCCGCCGTACCCGAGGTACTGAGTGTGGTCGCACCGGCGGTGGGGGAGCGGCTGGCGTTGCGGCGGTTGGAGCTGGAGCGGGACGCGCGCCAACGTACGTCGCTGCTCGGTGAACTGCTGCACGGCGAGCCGTCGGAGGCTACCCGTCGACGCGCGGTGGACCTGGGCTGGCAGCTCGACGGGTGGCACACGGGCATCCGGATCGGCGCTGACGGACAGGTGGATGTCGCGGGTCGGCGTACTGATGTGGTGGAGGCGTTCGACGCCGAAGGCCTGCAGGCAGTTGTCGTCGAGCAGGGGGACGGGTGGTCGGCGTGGATCACCGCGGTGAGCGAGCCGACGGCGACAGAGGTGCAGGGACAGGCTGCGGCGATCCGGCGGGTGCAGCGCCGTCTGGTGCAGACAGTTGATGCGTACGTCGGCGTCGGGCGAGTGCAGACCGGTCCGGGTGGGATCGCCACCACGCTGGCCGAAGCCGGTGACGCGGCGGGTCTGGCGCGCGGCCGTGCCGAGACAGGGCGCTTCCTGCACGTCGACCGTCTTGGCCTGGCGCAGCTCCTGCTGGCATGGACGCGCACCGACACGTTCCAGCCCGCCGCGCAGGCTCTACTAGCTCCGATCAAAGACCAGCCTGGCGACCTGGTGACCACACTGGCCGTTTACCTCGACACCGAGTCGTCCGTGGCCGAAACCGCGGCAGTACTAGGTATCCACCGCAACACCGCAGCCGCCCGCATCACCAAGATCCAACACCTACTAGGTGTAGACCTCACTAACCCAGACGAACGCCTGGCGCTGCACCTCGCCTCCCGCACAACCCCTACGGAGTAGGTGCGTCCTCGCGGAGCAGGCCTGCAGACTTCAGGTCGGACCAGAGCGCTGCGGGGACCTCGGCGCGCGCCAGGGCTGCGTTGGTGTGCACCTCTTCCGGAGTACGGCAGCCGACTGCGATGCCCGCGACCGCCGGGTGCGCCAGCGGGAACGCGAGCGCCGCGGCCGGCAGCGTCGTACCGTGCGACTCGCAGATGTCCGCGAGCTTGTTGGCCTTGTCGAGCAAGGACTGTGCGGCGGGCTCGTAGTTGAACGTGGTCCCGGCCGCCGGACGCGGCTGCGACATCAAACCGGAGTTGAAGATGCCAACGGCAACAACCTGCACGTTGTGCTCGAGGCACGCCGGGAGTACGTCGTCCAGCCCGTCCGGGTCGATCAACGTGTAGCGGCCGGCCAGCATGATCACGTCGATGTCGATCTCCTGGACGAACCGGGTCAGCATCGCCGACTGGTTCATCCCGGACCCGATCGCGCCGATCACCCCCTGCTCGCGGAGCTCGATCAACGTCGGGAACGCGGTCGCGACCGCCTCCTCGTAATGATCGTCCGGGTCGTGCACGAACACGACGTCGAGCCGGTCGGTGCCGATCCGCCGCAGCGAGTCCTCGATGCTCTGCAGTACGCCGTCCCGGCTGAAGTCCCACCGCCTGCGGCGCGTGGTGTCGACTGCGAATCCCTCGTCATCGGTCGCGGCGTCGGAGGCGTCGTAGATGATCCGCCCGACCTTGCTGGACAGCACGTACGAATCGCGCGGCTTGTCCCGGAGCCCGGCCCCGAGCCGCTCCTCGGCCAGTCCGAGGCCGTAGTGCGGCGCGGTGTCGAAGTACCGCCAGCCCTCGTCCCACGCGGCGTTCACCGCGGCGACGGCCTCGGCGTCGCTGACCTCGCCGAGCAGGTTGCCCAGCGGTGCACCGCCGAGCCCGACGCGCTGGTTGTCCGGGAAGATCTTCATCAGCGCGCCGCCGGGAGGCGCAGGTTCTGCATGCCGCCGTCGACGGCCACCGCGGTACCTGTGGTCGAGCCCGACAGCGGGCTGGCCAGGTAGGCGATCGCGTGCGCGACCTCGTCGGCCGAGACCAGCCGGCCCATCGGCTGGCGGGCTTCGAGCGCGGCCCGCTCGGCCTGCGGGTCGGGCGCGACGTCGAGCAGCCGGCCGACCCAGGGCGTGTCCGCCGTACCGGGGTTCACGCAGTTCACCCGGATCCCTTCGCGGACGTGGTCGGCGGCCATCGCCATCGTCAGCGCGAGGACGGCGCCCTTGCTCGCCGAGTACAGCGCGCGGTTCGGCAGGCCGGCGGTCGCGGCGATCGAGCAGGTGTTGACGATCGCGGCCGCCGCCGACTTGCGCAGGTGCGGCAGCGCGGCCCGGGTCACCCGGGCGATCCCGACTACGTTCACGTCCAGCACCCGATGCCACTCGTCGTCGTCGTTCGCGGCGACCGTGCCCTGCGCGCCGATGCCGGCGTTGTTCACCACGATGTCGATCCCGCCGAGCTGCAGCGCCGCGGCCGCGACCGCGTCCCGGATCGAGCCGTCGTCGGTGACGTCCGCGGCGATCCCGGTCAGCGGCGCGTCGACCTCAGGCTTCAGGTCGAACACCACCACCTGGGCACCGCGCGCCGCGAGCAGCTGTGCCGCCGCGAGGCCGATCCCCGAGGCGCCACCGGTCACCACGGCCCGCAGGCCGGCGAAATCCGTCACTTCTTCTCCTCTGCCAGGTCGGTCCAGATCTTGCCACTCGGGTACCGGAAGTCGGTCAGCGTCTCGGCATCCATCTCCGCGCCGAACCCGGGCCGTACCGGTGCCACATAGTGCCCGTCCCGGATCACGACCGGGTCCAGGAAGTGCTCGTGCAGGTGGTCGACGTACTCGATCACCCGGTCCTGCATCGATCCGCTCACCGCGATGTAGTCGAACATCGACAGGTGCTGGACCAGCTCACACAGTCCTACCCCACCCGCGTGCGGGCACACCGGTACGCCGAACTTGGCCGCCAGCAGCAGGTTCGCGACGTTCTCGTTCACGCCGGCGACCCGGGCCGAGTCCAGCTGCAGCACCGAGAGCGAGCCGGCCTGCAGCATCTGCTTGAAGACCACCCGGTTCTGCACGTGCTCGCCGGTCGCGACCTTGATCGGCGCGATCGCCCGCGCGATCGTCGCGTGCCCGAGGATGTCGTCGGGGCTGGTCGGCTCCTCGACCCAATAGACGTCGTACGGCGCGAGGGCCTCGATCCAGGTGATCGCATCCGCCACGTCCCACCGCTGGTTGGCGTCGACCGCGATCCGGATGTCCGGCCCGACCGCCTCGCGGGCCAGCTGCATCCGGCGGATGTCGTCGTCCAGGCTCGCGCCGACCTTCAGTTTGATCTGGGTGAAACCCTCCGCGAGCGCCTCGTGGCACAGGCGCACCAGCTTCGCGTCGTCGTACCCGAGCCAGCCGGGTGTCGTCGTGTACGCCGGGTAGCCGCGCTCGCGCAGGACGGTCTCGCGCTCGGCCCGCCCGGGCTTCGCGGCACGCAGGATCTCGAGCGCGTCGTCGCGGGTGAGCGCGTCGGTCAGGTACCGGAAGTCGACCAGGTCGACGATCTGCTCCGGTGTCAGGTCGGACAGCAGCTTCCACAGCGGTACGCCGGCGCGCTTGGCGGCCAGGTCCCACACCGCGTTGACGACCGCGCCGATCGCCATGTGCATGACGCCCTTCTCGGGGCCGAGCCAGCGCAGCTGCGAATCGTGCACGAGCGACTTCCAGAACCCGCCGAGGTCGGAAAGCGTCGCGTCCAGGTCGAGCCCGAGGACGTGGTCGCGGAGCGCCTCGATCGCGGTGGCCTCGATGTCGTTGCCACGGCCGATCGTGAACGCGAAACCGTGCCCCTCCAGCCCGTCACCGGCGTCGGTCCGCACGATCACGTACGCCGCGGAGTAGTCCGGGTCGGTGTTCATCGCGTCGGAGCCGTCCAGGTCCAGCGACGTGGGGAAGCGGACGTCGTACGTCTCGAACTCGGTGAATCGTGGCATCGAGGACCCGATCTGCAGCGGTGGGCGGGACTGTCGAGGTGAATCCTATAGGATATGGGGGGAGCGTGGTACTGCCTGCTTGGTCCTGCATGCAGGCACAACCAGGCTTTTCGGCGGGCTGGTGGGCCCAGATGGCCGGTTGTGCGTGCGCTGGCGTCCGCCCCGTAGAGTCGGACCCGTGGCAGAGCGCGACGGGGTACTCCGGCTGGGCGACCGGTCGTTCGGGGTGGGGGAGTTCGCCCTGATGGCGATCGTCAACCGGACGCCGGACTCGTTCTTCGACCGCGGCGCGACGTACGCCACCGACGCGGCGTACGCGGCCATCGACCAGGCGGTCGCCGACGGTGCCGACCTGGTCGACATCGGTGGGGTCAAGGCCGGGTACGGCGAACCGGTCAGCGAGGACGAGGAGCTCCGCCGGACCGTCGATTTCGTGGCCGGTATCCGGGCCCGCCATCCGTCGCTGGTGATCAGCGTGGACACGTACCGTAGCGGGGTCGCGCGCCGGGTCGCCGAGGCCGGCGCGGACCTCCTCAACGACACCTGGGCAGGCGCCGACCCCGACCTCGTGTACGCCGCCGCCGAAGCCGGAGCGGGCCTCGTCTGCAGCCACGTCGGCGGCCTCTCGCCGCGCACGGACCCACACCGGATGGCGTACGACGACGTGGTGGCCGACGTGATCCGTACGACGACCGCGCTCGCGGACCGCGCGCTGGCGGCCGGAGTGCGGCCGGACGGGATCTTGATCGACCCGACGCACGACTTCGGCAAGAACACGCTGCAGTCGCTGGAGCTGACCCGCCGCCTCGACGAGCTGGCCGCCACCGGCTGGCCGGTGCTGGTCGCGGTCTCGAACAAGGACTTCATCGGCGAGACGCTGGAGCTGCCGCCGGGGCAGCGCGGGAACGGGACGCTGGCCGCCTTGAGTGTCTCGGCCTGGCTCGGTGCACGGGTCTTCCGCGTGCACGACGTACCGGCTGCTCGCCAGGCGCTCGACTTCATCGCCGTACTGCGTGGCACCGCGCAGCCCGCCGGAACGCGAAGGAGCCTGGCCTGATGGACCGAGTTGACGACCTCTCCGACGAGGAACTGATCGCCGTCTACCAGGTCGAGGACCGGTCGGCGCGGCACCTGCGGGCGAACTTCGTCAGCAGCCTGGACGGCGCGGTCGAGATCGACGGGCAGTCGAAGGCCTTGTCGAGCGACTCCGACAGTCGCGTGTTCAGCATGGCGCGGCGGCTGGCGGACGTGGTGCTGGTCGGTGCGGGCACTGTCCGCGACGAGGGGTACAACCCGCTCCGGTTGTCGAAGGCGGCGCGGGAGTGGCGTACGTCGGCGGGCCTGGCGGAGAACCCGACGTTGGCGATCGTGTCGTCGCGACTCGAGCTGAGCCCGGTGAACCCGGTCTTCCGGTCCGCAGTGCGGCCGATCGTCGTGACCCACGAAGCGTCGCCGGCAGACCGCCGGGAGGCGCTGGCGGAGGTCGCGGATCTGATCGTCGTGGGCGCGGCCGAGGTTGACCTGCAGGCGCTGGTCGATGAGCTGGCCGCGCGCGAGCTGCCGCAGATCCTGTGCGAGGGCGGGCCGCATCTGCTCGGTTCGCTCACCGAGGCGGACCTGGTCGACGAGCTGTGCCTGGCGCTGGCCCCACTCCTCGCGGGCCCCGGCTCGGGCCGCATCACAGCTGGCCCCCCAACCACCCTCACCCGCCAGATGAAGCTCCGATCAACCCTCACCGCCACTGACGACTACCTCTTCTTCCGCTACACCCGAGAGGCATAACCCGTGCCAGTTGTCGCCACCGCGGTCTGCCCTCACCCACCACTCCTCATCCCTGAGGTCGCTTCCGGCGCATCCCCCGAACTCGACCCCCTCCGCGCCGCCTGCCTAGCCGCAACCGACACCCTCGCCACCGCCTCCACAATCCTGGTCCTCGGCTCAACATCCACGGCTGCCTCCACCTACGCCGCCTCCGCAGGCGGCTCGTTTGCTCCGTATGGAGCGCCCGGCGTGCGGATCGGCTCCGGCGACCTCGTTCTCCCGCTGTCCTTGGCGGTCGGCGGTTGGCTGCTGGAGCAGTCGAAGGCGGCTGGACTGCCGCGCACCTACCTCGCAGTACCGACCTCCGCAACACCCGACGAGTGCTTCCGCCTTGGCCGGGAGATTGCTTCCGGCAACGACCGCGTCGGACTCCTGGTGATGGGCGACGGCTCGGCGCGGCGCAGTGAGCATTCGCCCGTCCACCTCCATCCCCGCGCGGAGATCTTCGACACCACCGTCGCAACCGCCTTGCAGCACAGCGATCTCGACGTACTCAAAGCTCTCGACCCAGACCTCGCCACCGAACTGCAAGCCGCCGGCCGAGCCCCCTGGCAAGCACTCGCGGCCGCCCTCGAAGGTACGACGCTGACCGCCGACCTGACCTACAACGCCGCCCCGTACGGCGTCGGCTACCTAGTCGCATCATTCACCTAGATACTGACCAGGTGACTGAGGAGCGTACGGGGTATCGGCGGTCGGTGAAGTCGCCGCGCGGTGAGGCGCGGCGACGGGAGCTGCTGGACAAGGTCGCGGACGAGCTCGGGACCAACGGTCTGGTCGACTTCTCGCTCCGCCGCGCGGCGCGGGCAGCGGGTACGACGCACAAGGTGCTGCTGTACCACTTCGACGGCGCCGAGGACCTGCTCACGCAGGCGGTCCTGCAGCTTCGCGAACGGCGGATCACCCGCGCCCTCGCAGCCGCGACCGAAGGCCCCGGCGACCGCTCGCTCGCGGATCGAGTGCGATCCATGTGGCCCACGCTCATCGGCGAGGAGTCGTGGGTGCTCGACCAGGCGATCGGGCTCGCGATGTACGACGCCCCGCGGTACGCCGACCTGGCGCGGACGGCCTCGCGGCAGTACCTGCCGACGCTGTTGTCGCTCTGTCCGGAGTCCTGGTCCGAGCAGCGTCGTACGGAGGTTGCCGAAATGATCCTGGCCACGCTGCGCGGATTCCTGATCGAGTGGCGGACCAGCGGTGACGCGGCCGGGATCGATGCCGGGCTGGCGGCGCTGACCCGGGCCCTGGAGCGTGAGGAACAGGCGTAGACAGTTTGCGAACCACGTGGTTCACTTTCAATATGCGCGAGAAAGTGAGCTTCAGCAGCGGTGGGGTCGCCTGCGCGGCCTGGCACTACCCGGGGACCAACGGTGGGTGCGTGGTGATGACCGGCGGCTTCGGAGTGACGAAGGAGCCGGGGACGGACCGTTTCGCGGAGCGGTTCAATGCGGCCGGGTTCAGCGTGCTGGCCTTCGACCATCGGTGCTTCGGCGAGAGCGGCGGCGAACCGCGGCAGGTCGCGCGGATCGCGGACCAGCTCGACGACTGGCGGGCCGCGATCGCCTACGCCGCCGCGCTTCCGGACGTCGAACGCGTGGCCATCTGGGCGTTCTCACTCCCCGGCGGCTACATCCTGCAGCTGGCCTCGGAGGAGCTCGGCATCTCCGCCGCCATCGCCCAGTCGCCGAACGTCGACGGCCCGACCGTCACCCGGAACGCGTCCCGCTCCCAGACTCCGAGCGCGGCGCTCCGCCTGATCGGCCGCAGCATCCTCGACAACATCGGCGCCCTCTTCGGTCGCTCGCCGAGGTTGGTGGCGCTGTCCGGCCCGCCCGGCACCGTTGCCCTGCTGAACACGCCGGACGCACTGCAGACCAACGAGGCGCTCGATCCCGACGGTCGCTACGCCGACTGGCAGCAGGCGATCGCCGCCCGCTCGGTCTTCCCGGCCGCGTTCTACCGCCCCACCAAGTACGCCCCACAGGTCCGCTGCCCGCTCCTGTACGTCGTCTGCAAAGACGATCAGTCCGCCCTCGCAGCCCCCGCGATCGCCGCCGCCGAGCGCACCCCCGCCTCGGAACTCCTCCAGGTCCCCGGCGGCCACTACGCCCCATTCCTAGCCGCCCACGAACAAGCCGTCGAAGCCGAACTCGACTTCCTCACCCGGCACCTTTCCGGAAAGAAACAGTCGCCCAGCGCCGAAAAGTCACCGCAAACCGCCGGTTAGTCAGCCTCGACCGGGACGTCCGGCCAACGCGACGACGTGGCTGCGAGGTCGTCGCGGCCGGCCGCGCGGAGTTGGTCGGTCAGCTCCGCGCGTGCGGCTCGTACGGCGTCGACTGCAGCGTCGGTGTTCTCGTGGGGGCCCGACCAGTTGCATACGGCATCCCCGGCGTACCAGCTGCCCGTCGCGGATCGTCGTACGTGGGCTGCCGCGAGGCGTGCCGCGGGAAGGTGTACGCCGGCGAGCTCGACGACTGTCTCGATCGCGACCACCTCGGCGTCGAGGTCGACGAGCGGGCGTAGTTCGACCGCGTCGGTCAGCACGAACTCGTATCCGGCCGGGGCCCGCTCGCCCAACCAGGCAAGCGCTTCCTGGGCGGTGTCGTCGAGCAGCTGGGCGTTCGCCGGATCGGCCAGCGTGTGGACTCCGCACATCCGCGTGTGCGTCGGGCGCAGCTCGTTCTGCCACAGGCGCACCTGCAGCTCCTCCCGTCCCGACAACCGCCGGCCGAGAATCCGCGCCAGCCCGACCACGTCGAAGTTCAACTCGTCCGGCGTCCGCTTCCGCCCAGCCTCGAACGGTTCACCGAGCCGAGTCCCACGCGTCGTCCAAGGACCGACGTGCCACCGAGTCAGAGTCACCCCAAGACTCTAACTAAGCGTCCTTGACGGGCGCCGGGACGTCGAAGGTCTTGGCCATGTCGGTCAGGACGGACCAGGCGCCCTGCAGGCCGACTGCGGTCATCCAGGTGAGGTCGGGAACGTCGTGGACCTTGGGTGCGAGCGGCTTCCACAGCGGGTTCGCCTTGAACTGCGCCTCGGTCTTGGCGCTGAGGCCTTTCTCGTCGGCGTACGTCGTCACGAAGATCGCGTCGGCATCGGCGTCCTTGATCCGCTCCGGGCTGATCTCGAGCGCGAATCCGGCGACGTCCTGCGACTTCGGCCGCTTCAGCCCGGCGTCCTTCAGGATGATCCCCGAGTAGCTGGCGTTCTGGTACAGCCGGGTCGGCCCGTCGACGAACCGGACCACCGAGATCGACGGGTTGTGCGCCTTGGCGTTGATCGCGGCCCCGACCGTCTTGGCCGCCTTCTCGTACGACGAGATCTCCTTCTCGGCGAGGTCCTCCTCGCCGAGCGCCTTCGCCTCGAGCCGGATGTTGTCCTTCCAGGTCGGCCCGGTGGTCTCGGACATGATCGTCGGGGCGATCGCGGACAGCTGGTCGTACAACTTCTCGTGCCGGACCTTCGCGGTGATGATCAGGTCCGGGTTCAGCGCGGCGATCTTCTCCAAGTTCGGCTCGGCGAGCGTGCCGACGACCTCGGCCTCGGAGCCGTACTTCGTCCGGTCGTCGCCGAGGTACTCCGGCAGCGACCCGTTGATGCTGCGGTAGTCGGTGTACCCGACGACCGGGGTGTCCAGGATCAGCGTCGCGTCCACGAAGCTGGCGTCGAGTGCAACCACCCGCTTCGGCTTGGTCTTGATCTCGGTCTTGCCCATCGCGTGCTCGACGGTCCGCGGGAAGCCGGCGCTCGAGGCGCTGCCCGCGGCGGCGGCATCGCCGGAGTCCGAGGAGCCGCAACCGGCGAGGGCGAGGGCCGCGACGGCAACCAGGGCGGTGAAACGAGGCAGGCGCACAGATGTCTCCAAGCGACGGGATAAGGTGACTCTCGACCTCAGCAAAGTAAGGCAACCCTAACCATATGTCTTCCGCCGTTCCGTCCGCACCGCCCACAGCGCGTCCCGCGGTACGACGTACCTCACAGCTGCTCGTTCTTGCCGCCGTGCTGGTGCTCGCGTTCACGGCCAGCCTCGCGTTCGGTTCGCGCTGGCTCGGGCCGGGTGCGTTGTGGCACGCGCTGACCGCGAACAACGGGTCCGATCCGGATGTGATCGTCCGCAGCCTGCGCTTCCCGCGCACGGTCGTGGCCGCGCTGATCGGTTTGTGTCTCGGTATCGCCGGCACGTTGATGCAGGGTCACACCCGCAACGCGCTGGCCGAGCCGGGCATCTTCGGCGTGAGCTCCGGCGCGGCGTTCGCGGTCGTCCTCGGCCTGCAGGTCGGCCTGGTCGAGTCCGTCTCGTCGACGGTCTGGGTCGCCCTGATCGGTGCGCTGGTCGCGACGTTCGCCGTACAGCAACTGGCATCGCGTGGCACCGGCGCGACCCCGGTCGGACTGGCTCTCACCGGCGCTGCGGTCGCTGCGCTCCTCGGCGCGTTCACCTCTGCAATCGTCCTCCTCGACGCGGACACGCTGGACAGCTATCGGTTCTGGGCGGTCGGTTCGGTGGCGGGTCGTGGTCTGGATGTGGCTGGTCAGGTGCTGCCGTTCGCGGTGGTCGGGCTGGTGCTTGCGGCCGTCAACGCTCGTGATCTCGACATGCTTGCCCTGGGCGACGATGTGGCTGCGGGGCTGGGCTTGTCGGTCCGGCGGGCTCGCCTGGTCGGTCTGGGTGCGATCGGGTTGCTGACGGCGGCCGGCGTCGCGGCCTGTGGTCCGATCGGCTTCCTGGGCTTGCTGTCCGGGCATGTCGCGCGCCGGATGTTCGGTGCCCGCAATACCTGGCTGATTCCGGCCGCCGGTGTCATCGGCGCGACGGCATTGGTACTCGCGGACCTCGTCGGCCGCCTGGTCGGCGGTGCCGGCGAGGTACAGGCCGGCGTGGTCCTCGGCGTCGTCGGCGCTCCGCTGTTCGTGCTCGTCGTACGCCGCCGGGCGGTGGCGCTGTGAGATCCCGGACCGTTGTCCTGAGCATCCTGTTCGCAGCGCTTGCGATCGTGATCGCCCTGGTCTCCCTGAGTGTCGGTACGACGAAACTCCCGCTGGCGGACGTGATCGAGGTGCTGCTCGGTGGAGGTCGTCGCGGCACCCGGCTCGTCGTCCTCGAACTGCGCCTGCCGCGCGTCGCCACCGGCCTGCTCGTCGGAATCGCGTTCGCAGTCTCCGGCGCCCTGCTGCAGACGCTGTCGCGCAACCCACTCGCCAGCCCGGACATCGTCGGCGTCAACTCGGGTGCCTCGGCCGGTGCGGTCGCGGTGATCGTGCTGGCCGGGAGCGGTGGCGGGAACATCTCCGGGGTTGCCGCGAAGGTGGGCATCCCGTTGGCGGCCGTGCTCGGCGGGCTGGTGGCGACGGCCGTTGTCGGTGCGTTGTCGATCCAGCGGGGTGTGGTCCACGCCGGCAAGGTGGTGCTGATCGGCGTCGGAATCGCGGCCGCCGCCAACTCGCTGGTCGCCTGGCTGCTGGTGATCGGCGATGTGAACGACGCGGGTCGTGCGGCGGCCTGGTTGGCGGGTTCGCTCAACGCCCGCGCCTGGAGCGACGCGGTTCCGGTGCTGATCGCGGTCGTGCTGTTGTTGCCGGTAGCAATGATGTTCAACCGCGACCTGTCCGCGCTGGTGCTCGGTGACGACGTGGCCTCGTCGCTCGGCGTGCGAGTGGCCCGGATCCGCCTGGCCTTGCTGGTCATTGCGGCCGTACTGGCCGCGTTGGCGACCGCTGGAGCCGGACCGATCGCGTTCGTCGCACTGGTGGCGCCGCAGGTCGCTCAGCGGCTGACACGGATGGAGCGACCACCCTTGCTCACCACAGCGATGCTCGGTGCGCTGTTCGTCGTACTGGCCGATCTGCTCGCGCGGAACGGACTGCAGTGGGCACAGGTCGGTCCGTACGAGTTGCCCGTCGGCGTGGTCACGGCTGCTTGCGGAGCGCCGTACCTGCTTCACCTCATCGGTCGTCAGCAGAAAGGACGCTGAACCGTGCACGTCGAGAATCTGACTCTCGCGTACGACGCTGGTACGCCGGTCGTCGACGGACTGACCCTGGAGGTGCCGTCTGGTCAGTTGACTGCGATCGTCGGGCCGAATGGCTCCGGTAAATCCACACTGCTGCGTGGGATGAGCAGACTGCTCAGTCCACAGAGCGGCCGGGTCGTACTGGACGGCCAGGACATCCACCAGTTGCCGGCTCGTGAACTGGCGCGGAAGCTCGGAGTCCTGCCACAGGGCCCGGTGACGCCGGAGGGGATCACTGCGGCCGAGCTGGTGTCCCGCGGCCGCCATCCGCACCGTGGTCTGTTCGGTCGGCTGACCTCTGAGGACGAAACGGCGATCAACGATGCACTGCAGGCCGTGGAGCTCACCGACCTCAGGGATCGGCCCGTGGATCAGCTGTCCGGCGGGCAGCGTCAGCGGGTGTGGATCGCGATGGTGCTGGCGCAGGGCACACAGCACCTGCTGCTGGACGAGCCGACGACGTACCTGGACCTCGCGCACGCGGTGGACGTGATGAACGTGGTCCACGCCGCCACGGTGACCGGGCGGACCGTTGTGGCGGTGCTGCACGACCTGACCCTCGCAGCGCAGTACGCCGACCACCTGGTGGTGATGGGGGATGGGCGGATCGCGGCTGAGGGGCGCCCGGTCGACGTACTGACCGCGGAGTTGCTGGACGACGTGTTCGGGCTGAAGGCGACCGTCGTCGAGGTCGGCGGCGCACCGGTCGTCGTACCGGATCGTAGGCTGGCCGGGTGACGTACTCCGTGCGCGGCCTGGCGGATGTGCTGGCCGACTCGGTCAGCTGGCTGTCCGTGCGTACGGCGAACGCGGTGCGCGGACCGGATTGGATCTCGTGTGCGGAGCTGATCGCACAGCAGCAGGCAGGCGGCGACCCGACGGACGGATGGCGGTCTGCGGCGGCTGCGGACTATGCGCGCGACTACGCGATCGATCCGCCGCTGCAGGTCGCAGCGATGTTCACGCTGATGTGGTACGTCCAGGTGCCTTCCCTGGTCGCCGGAGTGAGTACTGCGGTGACTGGCTGGTCACCGGCGGTCTCACCGGACGCGCTGGCGTTCAAACGGCATCCGACCGCGCACTACCCGGCCGAGGTTGCATTGCTGTCCGACGAGGTGGTGTCGGTCGACACCGCCGCCGAACAACTCAAGGCCCACGCCGGAGCGTTCCTGGACTCCTATCGGCCCGGTGTGAAGCTGGGCTCGCTGCAGCGGTTCGGTGCGGTCGACGACGAGGTGCGGGCCGCGATCCGGTTGCCCGAGGAGGCGCCGTACGCCGAGGCAGCGGCTGTGGCGTTCGGAGTGTCGCTGGAGCAGAAGCTGCGGACATCCTGCTGCTACTTCTACGTGCTGCCGAACGTGGCGGCCTGCACGACCTGCCCGCGCTTCCGCTGAGCGTCTGGGCAGAATTTCGCTCAGAGCGGAACTGCCTGTCCTGATCCGGCCGGAAACTGTCGGTGGCCTCGGGAAGCATGCTGCGCATGATTCGACATGCACCCCAGACGTCACCGAGGGGTAATTCCTGGTCGGTTGTCCAGTTGTGGGTCCGGAGCTAGGTTCGCTGACGTGACCTCGCCCGGCGGTTCTCCGGCGACGACTCCGATCGGCTCCCGGGCCGAAGCGGAGGGGTACGTCGCGATGGTCTGTTTCAAGCACGGTCCACCTCGGCTGCACGGCGTCGAGCTCGAGTGGACGGTGCATCATGCGGATGATCCGCACCGGCCCCTCGACGCCGGCCGGCTGAGCAAAGCCCTGGGGCTGCACGCCCCCGCGACCCTGGTGAGAGGTAGTCCGCAACTGCCGCTGAGCCGGGGCGCTCTGGTCACCGTCGAGCCCGGTGGCCAGGTAGAGATCTCTGTACCGGCGTCGGAATCGATTCCCCGGTTGATCGACGACACCGCCGCCGACGCCGCCGAGCTCACGGCTCTCCTTCTCGACGCGGACCTGATTCCGGGCGACTACGGCCTCGACCCGTTCCGCGCACCCCGCCGCATCCTCACCGTCCCGCGCTACGCGGCGATGGAACACGCATTCCAGCGGCTCGGGCCGCACGGCCCGCGGATGATGTGCAGCACCGCGGGCCTGCAGATCTGCCTCGATGCCGGTGAGCAGGACCAGACCGCGTTGCGCTGGCGCGCTCTGCACGACCTCGGTCCCGCTCTGGTCGGACTCTTCGCCAACTCCCGTCGCCGCGCCGGTGCGGACACCGGGTGGGCATCAGCCCGGACGGAGGCGACGTTCGGGACCTGTGCACCGTTCACCGAGCCGCCGCCGCTCGACGGCGATCCGGCCGCGGCGTGGGCACGGATGGCGATGGAGGCGCCGGTGCTCTGCCTGCGGCGCGGCGACACCTGGGATGCACCGACCGGCTTGACTTTCGGCGCCTGGGCAGACGGACAGCTGCCCGGCGACAGACCGAAGTACGACGACCTCGAGTACCACCTGTCCACGCTGTTCCCGCCGGTGCGACCGCGCGGGTACCTCGAGGTGCGTTACCTCGACGCGCAGCCGGGGGACGGGTGGATCGCCCCGACCCTGCTGCTCACCGCACTCATGTCCGCTCCGATGGACCAGGTGCTGGCCGTGGCCGAGCCGGCCGCCGGCCGCTGGTTCCCGGCGGCCCGCGAAGGGCTGGAGGACAAGTTGGTCCTGCAGGCCGCGCGAGACGTGGTCGACCTGGGCACCGAGGTGCTGGACCGGACCGGTGCGGATCCCGAACTCATCGCTGCCGTCGCAACCCGGCTGCAGCGCATCGTCGACGACACCCACGGAAGGCGAGCTTCATGAATCACCAATTGTCCGATCTGTCGCTGGAGGGCCTGCGTTCGTTCGTGGGCGACCAGCTCGAGCGGTCCCGTTCGCGGACCGTGCAGCTGACCGACACGGTCGACACCGACGACCTGGTCAAGCAGCACTCCAAGCTGATGTCGCCCCTGGTCTGGGACTACGCACACATCGGCAACCAGGAGGAGCTCTGGCTGGTCCGCGACGTCGGCGGCCGCGAGCCGCTGCGCCAGGACATCGACGAGCTGTACGACGCGTTCCAGCATCCGCGCGCGGAGCGACCGGCGCTGCCGCTGCTCGGCCCGTCCGAGACCCGCGCCTACGTGACCGAAGTGCGCGACAAGGTCATGGACGTGCTGGACCACGTGAAGTTCGACGCCGGGCGTGAGCTGGTCGACAACGCGTTCGCCTTCGGCATGATCACGCAGCACGAGCAGCAGCACGACGAGACCATGCTGGCGACGCACCAGCTGCGCACCGGCGCACCGGTGCTCGATGCACCTCCGCCGCCTGCCGGACGGCTGCTCGCCCGCAAGGAGGTGTTCGTTCCGGGCGGCGTGTTCGAGATGGGGACATCGATCGAGCCGTGGGCGCTGGACAACGAGCGGCCCGCGCACGCCGTACACGTGTCGCCGTACGTGATCGACACGGTCCCGGTGACGAACGGGGACTACCTGGCCTTCGTGCTCGGGGGTGGGTATCAGGATCCGCAGTGGTGGACCGAGGCCGGATGGGCGCATGTTCAGAAGGCGTCGCTGGTCGCGCCGCGGTTCTGGTCGTCGGACGACGGCGAGTGGTGGCGGCTTCGGCTCGGGCACCGGGAGCGGTTGCCGCTGGACGAGCCGGTGATGCACGTCTGCTTCTACGAGGCCGAGGCATACGCGAAATGGGCCGGGAAGCGGCTGCCGACCGAGGAGGAGTGGGAGTTCGCGGCGCGGTTCGACCCCGCCAGCGGTCGGACGCGGCGGTTCCCCTGGGGTGACGAGTCGCCGGGCCCGCAGCACGCGAACCTTGGCCAGCGGCACCTCCGGCCGGCGCCGGCCGGAGCGTACCCCGCGGGTGCGTCGCCGTTGGGCGTCGAGCAGCTGATCGGGGACGTCTGGGAGTGGACGTCGAGCGACTTCCGCGGGTATCCGGGCTTCCGCGCCTGGCCGTACGACGAGTACTCGCTGGTGTTCTTCGGGCCTGACTACAAGGTGCTCCGCGGCGGCTCCTTCGGCACCGACGAGGTCGTTGCTCGCGGCACCTTCCGGAACTGGGACTACCCGATCCGCCGGCAGATCTTCGCCGGCTTCCGCTGCGCCCGCGACCCCCGACCCGAGGAGCTGCACGACTGATGTGCCGCCACCTGGCCTACCTGGGCCCACCAGTCACGCTGGCGTCCCTCGTCCTCGACCCCGGCCACTCCATCTACGAGCAGAGCTGGGCCCCCGCCGACATGCGCGGCGGCGGCTCGGTCAACGCCGACGGCTTCGGCCTGGGCTGGTACCCCGAAGGTGACGCCGCCGTCTCCGGCGGCCCGGTGCGCTACCGGCGGAACGTACCGATCTGGACCGACGAGAACCTGCCCGGCCTGGCCGGCTCGATCCGCTCCGGTGCCGTCGTTGCCGCGATCCGGAACGGGACCGTCAACATGCCGTACGGGCAGGCGGCGGTCGCGCCGTTCATGCTCGGCGACTGGCTGTTCAGCCACAACGGACGGATCCCCGGCTGGCCGGAGTCGACCCTGAAGCTGGCCGAGCGCCTCCCGGTCGCCGACCTGCTCGAGATGGACGCGCCGGTCGACTCGGCATTGCTGTGGGCCCTCATCACCAACCGCCTGGCCGAAGGAATCCCGCCGGCCGATGCCGTCGCGGCCGTCGTCCAGGAGGTAGAGGCAGCCGCACCAGGATCCCGCCTCAACGTCTTGCTGACCGACGGCGAACAACTGATCGCGACCACGTGGACCCATTCGCTGCACACCCGCCGGACTGCCGACTCGCTGACCGTGAGCTCCGAGCCGTTCGGCCCCGGCAAGTGGAACGAAGTACCCGATCGCTCATTGCTCGTGGCCACAGCCACGACCTTGCACATCACCCCGATGGAAGGACCAGAGTGACCCTCATCGACGTACATCTGACGCCGGACTACGTGGCTCGCGCGCTGCGGGAGGACGTTCGGGCCGGGCTGTCGGCGACGCCGAAGTGGTTGCCGCCGAAGTGGTTCTACGACGCGCGGGGGAGTGAGCTGTTCGAGGAGATCACGCGCCTGCCGGAGTACTACCCGACCCGGGCCGAGCGGGAGATCCTGCGCGCCCGGGCCGGTGAGATCGCGGCGATCACCAAGGCGCACACGCTGGTCGAGCTCGGATCCGGATCATCGGAGAAGACCCGGCTGCTGCTCGACGGATTGCGCGATCGCGGCACGCTCACGACCTTCGTGCCGCTGGACGTGTCGGAGTCCGCGCTCCGGGAGGCGGCCGGCGCCATCAACGTCGACTACCCGACGCTCGAGGTCCACGGTGTCGTCGGCGACTTCACCGCGCATCTGGACAAGCTGCCCGGTGATCCGCCGCGGATCGTCGCCTTCCTCGGCGGCACCATCGGCAACCTGATCCCGGCCGAACGCGAGACGTTCTACACCTCGATCCGCGACGTCCTCGAGCCCGGCGAATGGCTGCTGCTCGGCACGGACCTGGTCAAGGACCCCGCCACCCTGGTCGCGGCGTACGACGACTCGGCCGGCGTCACCGCGGAGTTCAACAAGAACGTGCTCCGGGTCATCAACCGGCAGCTGGGCGCGGACTTCGACGTGGACGCCTTCGAGCACGTGGCGATCTGGGACACCGGCAACGAGTGGATCGAGATGCACCTGCGCGCCACCCGCGCGATGCAGGTGCTGATCCCGGAGATCCATCTGGAGGTCACGTTCGACGAGGGGGAGGAGCTCAGCACCGAGATCTCGGCCAAGTTCCACCGCTCCGGCGTCGAGGCCGAACTGGACAAAGCGGGCTTCACGCCGGCCGCCTGGTGGACCGACTCCGAAGCCCGCTTCGCCCTCTCGCTCTGGCAGACGGTCTAGCCGCGCCCTCCCCACCCTCCCGGCACCCCGCCCCGCCCCGCCCCACCTCCCGCACCGCTCTCCCCGCATTTGCCTGGCAGACCCAGCAAATGAGGGGTTCCCCACCCAGACTCCGGGTGGGGAACCCCTCAGATGGTGGGTCAGCCAGCCAAATTGCTGGGTCAACCAGCTAAATGGGATCAGCCGCCTTGCTTGATCAGGCCGTTGATCTTGTCGATGTACGCCGGGAGGTCGGTGATCGGCTTCTTGCCGCTCAGGATCGGCTGGTAGTTGGCGGTCGTCAGGTCGCCGACCTGCTGGGCCCACTGGGTGGTGAACCGGACACCGACCGTCTTCTCGGCGGACAGGTCAGCCTTGACCGTGTCGACGACGGTGCTCTGCTGAGCCTTGGTGAGCGCGTCGAAGTAGCTGGTCTGCGCCGGCGTGTAGGCCGGCGGCGCGACCGGTGACGCCGGCAGCACCGCGTCCCACACCTTGGTGTTCAGGTACTCGAGCACCTTGAACGTCGCGTCCTGGTTCTTCGTGTACTGCGGCGTGCAGATGCCGACCGAGTCGTACAGCGTGGTCGGCGTCTGCACCTGCGGGAATGGCGCGAACCCGTACTTGATCTTCGGCTTGTCGGTCTGGAACCCGGCCGCCAGCCACTGCCCGCCGAACGTCATCGGAACCTTGCCGGCCGAGAACAGCGACTGCACGTTCGACGCGTCGTACCCGGGTGGCGCCACGGACCCGTTCTTGATCGCGGCGACCAGCTTCTCGACGCCTTCCTTGTACTTGTCGTCGGCCTCGGCCTTCGTCGGGTGGTTCACGTTGTCGGTGAACGGCGCGCCGCCGGCCGAGACGGAGTACATGCTCATCGTGAACGGTCCGTCCGCGGACGTCAGCTGATCCGCGACCAGCCCGTACTTCGCGCCGTTCTTTCCGGCCAGCTTCGCGGCGTCGGCGTACATCTCGTCCCAGGTCCAGCCGGCCTTCGGCAGCGTCAGGCCGGCCGCGGTGAACGCGTCGGCGTTGTACCAGACGCCGTACGTGTTCATCAGCGATGGCAGGCCGCCCATCTGGCCGTCAGCGGTCTTCCAGTTGTCCATCGCGGACGGTACGAACTTGTCGGCCTTGAAGTCGCCGTCGCCGGTGCTGATCTTGTCGGCCCAGTCGACCAGCAGACCCTGCGAGGTGTACTGCTGCTCGGTGTCGTTCCCGCACCAGAACAGGTCCGGCAGCTTCTTCGCCTGGGTCAGCGAGGCGAGCTTGTCGCCGAAGTTGCCGGCCGGGGTGTCGAGCAGCTGGACCGTGATGTTGTCTTCCTTGAAGTCGGCCAGCGCCTTCTTGATCGCGGCGTTGGTCTCCGCCGACTCCCACGTCATCACGGTGACGGTGACCGGTCCGCTGCTGGAGCCGCCGGAGTCGGAGCCGCCGCCGCTGCAGGCCGTTGCCGCCAGCAACCCGGCACAGGCCAGGGCGGTCACACCTAGTGTTCTCTTCACGGGAATGTCCCCTCTATTTCTGGTTCGTGCTGCCGAGAGCGCCGAGGCCCTGGATGAAGTAGCGCTGCGCGGCGAAGAAGATGATGAGCGGCGGCAGCATGTAGAGCAGGTTGGTGGCCATGTAGTAGCTCCAGTCCGGCGTCTTGCCGGCGAACGGTGAGATGAACGACGCCATACCCACCGACAGCGGCCACTTGCCGGACGAGTACAGGTAGACCAACGGGTTCAGGAAGTCGTTCCAGGACGCCTGGAAGGCCAGGATCGCCATCGTCAGCCAGGCCGGCCGGGTCAACGGCAGCATCACGCTGACGAAGATCCGCAGGTGCCCGGCGCCGTCGATCTTCGCCGCCTCGTCGATGGAGTACGGGATGGCCAGGAAGTACTGCCGGGCCAGGAAGATGAACAACGGGTTCCCGCCGAGGAACGCCGGCACGATCAGCGGCAGCCAGGTGTCGTACCAGCCGATGCTCTTGTACAGCTGGAACAACGGGATCAGGCCGACGACGCCGGGCAGCAGCATGCTGCCGACGAACAGGTAGAACCACAGCTTGCGCCCCGGGAACCGCAACCGGGCCAGCGCGTAGCCGGCCATCATCGCGGTCATCACGCCGCCGAGCACGCTGAGCGCAGTGATGATCATCGAGTTGAGGAAGAGCCGCGGGAAGTGGATCGCCTGCGGCCCCTTGATGAAGTTGCTCCAGTGGAACTCGTGCGGCAGCAGCCTCGGCGGAATGTCGAACACCGCGGTCCGGCTCTTCAGGCCGATCGTGATCATCCACAGCAGCGGGACGACCATCACCGCGCAGATGAACAGTGCCACGACGTACCACGACGTCGTACCGAGAACTCGTGGTTTCTTCTTCGCCGGGGGTGCGGTCGCGGCCGCCTCGGAGCGGATGGCTTCAGTCTGAAGTGCTGTCACTGTACGTCCAGAGCGAGGAGAACTTCGCGGTCAGGGCGATCACGGCGATGATGATCATGAACAGCACCCACACCTGCGCGGACGCGTACCCGAGCTGCGGGATCCGGCCCAGGGAGGGGAAGCCGTTGTTGTAGATCGAGAGCATCAGCACGTTGGTGCTGAACCCCGGTCCACCGCCGGTCAGGATCTTCGGCTGGTTGAACGTCTGCAAGGCGGCCGTGGTCTGCAGGATCACCTGCAGCAGCACGATCGGGCTGATCATCGGCAAGGTGATCCGGAAGAACACCGCCCACGGCCCGGCGCCGTCCACCCGGGCTGCCTCGTACAGCTCGGTCGGCACCGACTGCAACGCGGCCAGGAAGATGATCATCGTCCCGCCGACACCCCACAGCATCACCAGGACGACCGACGGCATGGCCATCTTCGGGCTCTGCAGCCACAGGCTCTGCGGCAGGCCCACCCGGTCGAGAACCGTGTTCAGCAGCCCGACCTGCGGGTCGAGCATGAACTTCCACAGCGTGATCGTCGCGATCGCGGGCAGCACCACCGGCAAGTACGCCAGCGTCCGGACCACCCGCACCCCGGCGAACCGCTGGTTGCAGAACATCGCCAGCGCCAGGCCGAGGATCAGCGACAACGGGACGTACAGGACCACCAGGTACCCGGTCGCCCGCAGCGCCGGCCAGAACGCCGGGTCGGTCGTGAACAGCCGCCGAAAGTTGCCGAGGCCAACGAAGACCGGGTCGGTCAGCCCGTTGTACTTGGTCAGCGCGAGGTAGAACGAGCGCACCAGCGGATACCCCACGAAGACGAAGAACCCGATCATCGCTGGGGCGATGAACAGGTACGCCGCCTTCACGTCGGAGCCGGCGTTCCGGCTCATGCCACCCCGGGCGGACCGCCGCGTTTTCACCGGAGAGGAACTACTCACCCGACCTCCTGGACGGTAACGTTTCCAACGTTTTACTGTTGGGTGACGATGCCGTGTCGCGAAAAGGAAGTCAACCCCGTGCCCGAAACGTTTCCAACCAAGCCGGAAGTACCCCGGCCGACGATGATCGACGTCGCCCGGCGGGCCGGTGTCGGGCTCGGCACGGTGTCCCGGGTGGTGAACGGCGGCCACGGTGTCCGGGACGAGACCGCGCAGCGGGTCCGGGCCGCGATCGACGACCTCGGGTTCCAGCGCAACGAGGTCGCCCGGGCGCTCCGGCCGGGGAAGAAGTCGACCAGTCTGGCGCTGGTGCTCGGTGACCTGACCAACCCGTTCTACGCGACGATCGCGAAGTCGTCGCTCGAGGTCGCGGGGCAGTCCGGCTTCGCCGTCGTACTGGGCAGCGTCGACGAGGACCCGGAGGGCGAGAAGCGTGCCATCCAGGAGCTCGTCAGCCGCCAGGTGGCCGGCCTGATGATCGTGCCCGACCAGGGCGATCATGCGTTCCTGCAGGGCGCCGGCGTGCCGGTGGTGTTCGTCGACCGTCCGGCGACCGGCATCGACGCGGACATCGTGATGGTCGACAACGAGGGCGGCGGGAAGCTGGCCACCGATCACCTGCTGGCGCAGGGGCACGAGCGGATCGCGATCATCCTCGCGCCGTCGTACTACACGATCGGCCGCCGGCTGCGCGGATTTCGGCGGGCGCACCGGGCCGCCGGGATCGACGTCGACGAGTCGCTGGTGATCCAGTTGCCCGAGGGCAACGCGGAGGCGGCGGAGAAGGCGACCCGCGAGGTGATGCTGCGGCCGGATCCGCCGACCGCGATCTTCGCCTCGACGAACTTCCTCACCGAAGGTGTGCTGCGCGCGCTCGGCGAGCTGGGGCGCGAGCCGGCCGTGGTCGGGTTCGACGACTTCCGGCTGGCCGACATGCTGCCGACCCCGGTGACGGTCGTTGCTTCCGACATCGCCGAGCTCGGTCGCAGCGCGGCCCGGTTGCTGCTCGATCGCGCGTCCGGCGCCGACACCCGTCCACCGCAGCGGATCGTGCTGCCGTGCGGCCTGATCGAACGCGGGTCCGGCGAACGCCCGCCGGATTCTGCTGCCAAGAGAAAGCCTCGATGAGCCGCCGACGCGCCGCCTAGGGTCGGCGTGTGTACTACGAGTCTTTCGGTGCCGGCCGTCCGATCTTCTTCCTGCCGAGCTGGGGTGGTGACGGCGGTGAAGGTCGCGACGTCCACGAGCCGGTCTTCGCGGACCGAGCGGGTTGGCGACGGATCTACGTCGACCCGCCGGGCACCGGGAAGTCGCCGGGCGTCGCGTCGATCACCGACCAGGACGGCATGCTCGACGCGATCGTCGCGCTGATCGACGACCTGTCCGGCGGCGAGCCGTTCGCGCTGGCTGGTACGTCGGCCGGCGGTCTGCACGCCCGCGGCATCGTGCGCCGCGATCCGGCCCGGGTTGTCGGGTTGTTGCTGAGGGCCCCGGGCATCGTCGTCGATCGGGCCCGACGCACCCTCCCGACCGACGAGCACCTCGTTCCGTCACCTGATCGGCAGTGCCAGCATCAGTACTACGACGCAGCCGAGGCCGCCGCGGACCTGGCGTTCCTCGGTCACATCCAGCGCGACGTCACGACGTACGCCCTGCGTGAAGATCCCGCGGCCCGCTTCGAGCGTCCGACTCTCGTCGTGACCGGTCGCCAGGACACCACTGCGGGGTACGCCGACGCGTGGTCGATCCTCGAGGACTATCCGCGCGCGACGTTCGCCGTACTGGACCAGGAGGACCACCTGCTGCCTGGACCCGGTCTGGCGCTGTACCGCGCGCTGGTGAGCGACTGGCTGGACAGGGTCGAGCACCCGGACGCGTGAGGGGCGGAACGCGCGTCCGGGTGCTCGCGATCAGAAGTTGGGCCAGGCCCAACCGAGGTAGCTGCTGAAGTAGGGCAGCGTGCGGGTGCCGATTGCGCCGCTGACGCTGGTGGCCCAGAAGGTGCCGTCTCCCTTGGCGACGCCGACGTGGCCGTACGGCGCGGCGAGGTCCCAGAAGACCAGGGCGCCCTTCGGCGGATTCAGGTCGCCGGGATGCGCGACCCCGCGGGCCACGGCGTCGTTCCAGTCGGCCTTGGCGGAGGCCCAGATCGCGGTCTTGCCGTACGAGTTCTCGGCGGCCATCTCGCAGTACCCCTGGAACGCGGTCGATCCGCTGCGGGCGGCGTACCAGCCGATCGCCTTGTCGGCGCGCGGGTTGCTGGTGCAGAGCGGGGCGATCAGGCCGCTGCTGCCGGTGTTGACGTACGAGTCGGTGATGTAGCCCTTGCCGGGGATGTGGTCCCAGACCAGGCTGCGGCCGTACTTGCCGGTGACCGGCTCGCCGTAGATCTGGCAGTCGATCTCGACCGGCCCGTTGGGCTGGGTGCCGACCGAGGCGAAGCTGGTCGCGTTGCCGGACCGGATGGCGACGCCTTGGCCGCTGTCGGTGACCACGGTCCCGGTGGCGGCGCTGGCCGTGAGGGTGCCGGCGCCGAGGGCGGCGGCACCGGCCAGCAGGGTGGTGAGGGTGATGCGCATGAGGGCGGTACGCATGATGTTGGTCCTTTTCGCTGGGCGACTGGCGAAGTGACACTTATTTACAGAGAATCAAAGAGTTACGTTGTTGTCGCAGTGGGCAACGACGTTGGACCGAGGAGTCCGCCGTGAGGCCAGCACAGGCTCGCTTTGTGATCGGCTCCCGGATGCGCGAGCTCCGGGAAGCGGCCGGTGTGCCCTTGAGCCGCGCCGCCGCCGCGTCCGGCTGGGACAAGGGACACCTGTCCCGGGTCGAGCGCGGCCACACCAAACCCAGCCGCGAGCTGACCGAGTGGTACGACGCCTCGTTCGGCGCCGGCCAGTCCTTGGTCAACCAGTTGATGGAGCTGGACGCCGCCGTACGCGCCGGCCGCGACACCTCACAGCGGGACATGCGCCGGCACGTCCAACCGGTCCTGCTCGGCGGATCCGTCCCCATCGACCATCACCCCGACGACCGCGCCGAGCTGGTCGGTGAGACCGTCCCGGACGGCACCCGCGTGGCCCGCGATCAGCCCTTCGACAAGACCTGGGAGATCCGCAACAGCGGCGAACGCCACTGGCACGACCGCTGGCTGACCCGCCAAGGCGCCGCCGGCACGCCCGGCTGGCTACGCTCGCCCGCCCGCTCACGAGTCCCTGACGCCGAACCGGGCGAGACCGTGATCGTCGCAATGCACCTGCAGGCACCGGCGCAGGTCGGCGCTTCGACGGCGTACTTCAAAATCACCGACGAAGCAGGCCGCCTCTACTACCCCGGCCTGGAGTCCCCACCCATCTACTGCACGATCTTCACCGTCTACGAGTAGGCGGCCCGCCGACCAGCTCCCGTGGCCGTGAACAAGCTGTGGTGGCGAAGCACGGGAAATAACCTGTTCAAGGACCCCATTCAGTGGTGCATCTCCCCAGACGTGTCCTCAGATCGCGGCGAGGATCCGGTCAGCGAGGGCATGCGGCTGGTCCAGATCGGCCCAACTCACCCGGATGACGCGGTAGCCGCAGGCGCGGAGCCGGTCCTCGCGCCACTTCTCTGCCAGTACGACGTCACCAACTCCGCCGTACTTCTGTGCGCCGTCGAACTCGACGATCAGCCGGCCTGCCACCAGGAAATCGACCCGGCCGATCAACCGCCCGCTCTCCTCCCGGATCTCCGCCTGCAACACCGGCGGCGGTACGCCGTGGTTGGCCATCAGCACCCGGAGCCGCGACTCGCCGACCGACTCGCTCAGGCCGTTGGCGAACCGCGCCGCCCCTCGCGCCGCCGGCGAGCCCGCCCAGAAGTGGTGGCGATCCGCCGTCGTCACGAGCGCCTCCGGAGTAACCAGACGGTGGTGAAGCGCCGCGTCTGCCAGGACAACGCCGACCTCGTACGACGATGCGCAGGCCGTCTCGGTAATGGCACGGGCCGGTGAGACCACTCGAAGGCCGTCGACCACCGTGACCTCACCAGGCTCGAACCGGGAGCGGTGCACGTCCGTCACGAGGTCGGATCGCGCCCGGCCGGCCGGTTTGGTCACCTGGACTTTGGTCAGATCAAGGCCCCAGCTCGGAAGGCCGTGCAGTACGGCGGCGGACTGATGGCTGACGACCACTGCACCGCTCATCCTGTCGGCGACCGCGCGGGTCCGCAGTAGGTGCAATCGTCTGTCCCGGTCCCACGGCTGTTCGCCGACAGGCCAGGTGCCGGGTTCGACGTACACGTCCCGGCACAGGCGCGACCACTGCCCAGCCCGCAATCGGCGCCGCAGTTCGCTGTCGGTGTAGCCGGCCGCGAGCGCGTCGGCCCGGCTGAACCAGCCGTATCTGGCGGTGGCGAGCACTCTCAACTTCGGATTCATACCCGTGAACATGCCGTTGATCCAGCCGTCGGACCGAGGCGAATCTTCTAGCTGTGGACAACCACAACTTGGGGCGGCGCGCACCAACCGGGGGCGCAGAACAGGAAATAGCCTGTGGTCAGCCCCCATACCCTGTTCAAGCCCACCACGATCGGGCCTGGCTAGTCGTATTCGGCGTCGATCTCGGCGTCCAGTTCGGCTTTGCGTTTCATCCAGCGTTCGCTGAGGCCTTTGACCTCGGAGCCGATGAAGTCGATGAAGCCCAGGGAGACGCGGATGCGGCGGTGGGCGTCGGTGCCTTCGCCGGCGGCGTCGAGGACCTTGCGGAGCGATTCGGACCAGCGGACGAGTGAGGCGTCCTCGCTCATCATCGTCTGGTACCACGCGTCGTCCTGGACGACGTACACATCGCGCCGGGTGCCGGGCTCGCGCTCGCGGGTGGCCAGGCGCAGCTGCAGCAGGTAGTTGACCGCGCCGGAGACCGCGGCCGGGCTGGCCTGCAGCTGGTCGGACAGCTCGGCGGCGGTCATCCGTCCGTCCACGCTGGACAGGATCGCGGCGAAGACCCGGCCGGCCATCCGCGGCCAGCCTGTCTCGGCGAGCAGGTTGCCGAACTGCTCGGTGTACCGCTTGACGGCGTCGTCGTCTCGATGTGCACTCACCGTCCCATCATCTCCTCTGGGTCGCCGGTTTACCTGACTCGTGAGAAACACGTTAGCAAGATTCACAAATTTCTGAATGAAGTGTACGTTATGAATCATGACATCAGCCATCGTGGTCTCTGGACTGCACAAGTCGTACGGAAGTACGCACGCCCTCGATGGTCTCGACCTGGAGGTCGCGACCGGTGAGGTGCACGGCTTCCTCGGGCCGAACGGCGCCGGGAAGTCCACCACCATCCGGGTCCTGCTCGGACTGCTGCGGGGTGACGCCGGCGATGTCTCCCTGCTCGGTGGCGACCCGTGGCACGACGCCGCGAAGCTGCACCGCCGGCTCGCGTACGTCCCGGGCGACGTCAACCTCTGGCCGAACCTGACCGGTGGCGAGGTGATCGACCTGCTCGGCCGGCTCCGCGGCGGGCTGGACGAGAAGAAGCGCGACGAACTGCTGCGCCGCTTCGACCTCGACCCGACCAAGAAGGGCCGGACCTACTCCAAGGGCAACCGGCAGAAGGTCGCGCTGGTCGCGGCCCTCGCGTCGGATGTCGAGCTCCTGATCCTGGACGAGCCGACCTCCGGCCTGGACCCGTTGATGGAGGAGGTGTTCCGGCAGTGCATCGAGGACGAGCGCCAGCGCGACCGCACCGTGCTGCTGTCGAGCCACATCCTCTCCGAGGTCGAGGCGCTGTGTGACCGGGTCAGCATCATCCGCCGCGGCAAGGTGGTCGAGACCGGCACGCTGTCCGACCTGCGTCACCTCACGCGTACGTCGATCAACGCCGAGCTGGCCGGATCGCCCAACGGTCTGGCGCAGCTGCCAGGGATCCACGGCCTCGACGTCGAGGGCAACCGCGTCCGCTGCGAGGTGGACACCGCCCAGCTCGACGCCGTGATGCGCCAGCTCTCCGCGAGCGGTATCAAGAGCCTGGTCGCGCAGCCGCCGACGCTGGAGGAGTTGTTCCTGCGCCACTACGAGGACGACGTACCGGCCGAGCCTGAGGCGGCCGTGCGATGAACGACTTCGTCGGTACCGGGACGCTGGTGCGGCTCGCGCTGCGCCGGGACCGGTTGCTGATCCCGATCTGGATCGTCGTGTTCATGATCTCGGCGTCCGGATCGGCCAAGGCATCCATCGATCTGTACTCCGACAAGAACGCCCTGGTCGAGGCCGCGCGTACGTCGAACGCGTCGCCGGCGCTGGTCTCGCTGTACGGCCGGATCTTCGACGAGTCCTCACTCGGGGAGGTCTCACTGTTCAAGCTCACCGCGTTCGGTGCGCTCCTGGTCGGGTTGCTGGCCGGCATCCTCGTCGTACGGCACACCCGCACCGAGGAGGAGAACGGTCGCCTCGAGCTGCTCAGCGCCGGCGTGCTCGGCCGGTACGCCGCTCTGACCGCAGCGCTGATCGTCTCCGCTGGGACTGTCATCGTGCTCGGTCTGGTCACGGCGCTCGCGCTGATGGGCAGTGGGCTGGACACGAAGGGCTCGCTCGCCTTCGGGCTGATGTGGGCCGCGGCCGGGCTGGCGTTCGCCGGGGTGGGCGCTGTGACCGCGCAGGTCACCGAGAGCGCCAGGGCCGCTAATGGCCTGACTGCGATGGTCCTCGGCGTGGCGTACGTACTGCGGGCGATCGGTGACTCGTCGGCTGACGGTAGTACCCAATGGGTGTCCTGGCTGTCGCCGATCGGTTGGGCGCAGCAGATCCGTGCGTACGCCGGCGACCGGTTCGTCGTACTGCTGGCTCCGCTGGTGTTCTTGGTCGTGATGATCGCCGCTGCGACGGCCCTGATCCGGCGGCGCGACCTCGGGGCCGGACTGGTCCGACCGCGTCCCGGTCCGCCGCGGGCGGCCGCGTCGCTACGGTCGCCGCTCGCCCTGGCCTGGCGGCTGCACCGGGGCTCGTTCTACGCCTGGGGATTCGCGTTCCTGCTGCTGGGTCTGCTGGTCGGCAACATCGCCAGCAACGTCGACGGGTTCGTCACCAGCGACAGCGCCAAGGAGATGGTGCAGAAGCTCGGCGGTGTGGAGGGCATCACCGACGCGTTCCTGGCGACGGAGATGGGCGTCATCGGTCTGCTCGCATCGGCATTCGGGATCCAGGCAGCACTCCGGCTCCGCTCGGAGGAGACTGCGCTCCGCGCCGAGCCGCTGCTGGCGACCGGCGTGACTCGATCGCGGTGGCTGGCCAGCCACGTGCTGATGGCTCTGCTCGGCACCGGCGCGCTGATCCTGGTCGCCGGGCTCGGCTCCGGGATCTCGAGTGGTGCGTCGCTGGGCAACATGGGTCGCCAGGTGCCGCGCATGCTGGCAGCGTCCGCCGTACAGCTTCCAGCGATCTGGTTGGTGACCGCATTGGTCGTCATCCTGTTCGGCTTCGCACCGAAGCTGGTCACCGGCGGCTGGGTCCTGTACGGCGTGTTCCTGCTGATCGGCCAGTTCGGCGAGATCTTCAACCTGCCGCAGTGGATGATCAACCTCAGCCCGTACGGCCACACCCCGCGCCTGCCCGGCGGCGACTTCTCCGTCACCCCCGTGCTCTGGCTGACCGCGATCGCCGCCGCCCTCACCCTGGCCGGCTTCGCCACCTTCCGCCGACGGGACATCGGCTGATCCGAACCGCGCTGGTCTGAGGGGTCCAGCGCACCCGCGGCCCGCCCGGCACCTCACCGGGCGGGCCGTCTTGTCTACGATCGCTGGGTGTTGAGTGAGCGGCTGGCTGAGTTCTGGACCGAGCGGCATCTGTGCGTACTGAGTACCGTCCGGGCGGACGGGACCGTGCACGCGACGCCGGTCGGGGCGACGCTGGACGTCGACGCGGGGGTCGTGCGGGTGATTTGCTCGGGTACGTCGTACAAGGCGCGGGCGATCCGGCGCCTGGGGGAGGCGGCGGTCGCGGTGACCCAGGTGGACGGTCGGCGGTGGAGCACGCTCGAGGGCCGGGCGGTGGTGAGCGACGACCCGGAGCGGGTCCGCGACGCCGAACGGCGGTACGCCAAGCGCTACAAGGAACCGCGGGTCAATCCGCAGCGGGTGGTCATCGAGATCACGATCACGAAGGTGCTCGGCAATGGCTGACCTCACTACGGTTGTTGGCGTCGGCGCCGATGGCTGGGAGGGCTTGTCGCGGGCAGCCCGTACAGCCATCGAGGCAGCCGACGTCCTGATGGGCAGCGCCCGTCAGCTCGCGCTCATCCCGTCGCTCGATGTCGTGCGGGTCGCGTGGCCCTCGCCCTTGTCCGAGGCGCTTCCTGGACTGCTCTCGCAGTACTCCGGCCGGCGGATCTGCGTACTCGCGAGCGGCGATCCCACCTTCCACGGCATCGGCACGACGCTGGTACGGATGCTCGGCGCGGACGCCGTACAGGTGATCCCGCATCCGTCGAGCGTGTCGCTGGCCTGTGCGCGCCTCGGCTGGCCGCAGGGGCAGGTGCAGGTTGTCAGCCTGGTGAACAAGCCGGTCGATCGGCTTCATTCACACCTGCAGCCTGGGCGGCAGTTGCTCATCCTCAGCCGGGGTGCCCAGACGCCGGCTGAGGTCGCTCAGCTGCTGAATGCCCGCGGGTACGGCTCGAGTGACTTCATCGTGCTCGAACAGCTCGGTGGACCGGGGGAGCGGGTACGACGGACTCGCGCTTCCGACTGGTCTGACGATGTCGATGCGCTGAACGTGATCGCCATCGACTGCCGAGGGCCCGTCCTGTCCACGGTGCCCGGCCTGCCCGATGACGCCTATGAGAACGACGGTCAGCTCACCAAACGCGAGGTACGCGCGGTCACACTCTCGCGGCTCGCGCCCGTACCCGGGCAACTGCTGTGGGACATCGGCGGCGGCGCGGGCAGCATCGCGATCGAGTGGTCCCGCCATCACGTGTCCTGCCGAGCGATCGCCGTCGAACGCGACCCCGACCGGGTGAAGCGACTGGAACGCAACGCCGCGAGCCTGGGCGCATCGGTGACTGTCGTGCAGGGCGCGGCGCCCGCAGCGCTCGACGGTCTCGAGTCGCCGGACGCGGTCTTCATCGGCGGGGGAGCGACGGCGGCCGGCATGTTCGACACCTGTTGGGACGCCCTCAAGCCCGGCGGCCGACTGGTGGCGAACGGCGTCACGCTGGAAACCGAGTCGCTGATCGCCCAGTGGTACAAGTCTCACGGCGGCGACCTCGTCCGCCTCGAAGTACACCGCGCATCCCCGATCGGCACCATGACCGGCTGGCGCCCCGCCATGCCCGTCACCATCTGGAGCGTCACCAAGTGAAGGTTCACTTCATCGGCGCCGGTCCGGGTGCTGCCGATCTGATCACCGTGCGCGGGCGCGACCTGATCGCCGCGTCGCCGGTCTGCTTGTACGCCGGTGCGCTCGTACCGGTCGAGCTCCTCGACCACTGCCCACCCGGCGCCCGCAAGATCGACACCGCGAACCTGAACCTCGACGAGATCATCGCCGAGCTCTCCGCCGCCCACACCGCCGGCCACGACGTCGCCCGCCTGCACTCCGGCGACCCGTCCGTCTTCAGCGCGATGGCCGAACAGATGCGCCGCCTCGACGCACTGAGCATCCCGTACGACGTGACGCCCGGCGTGCCCGCGTACGCCGCCGCCGCGGCAACCCTCGGCCGCGAACTGACCGTCCCCGAAGTCGGCCAGACCGTCATCCTGACCCGCATCGGCGGCAGCGCGAGCGCGATGCCCGCCGGCGAGGACCTCGCAACCTTGGGCGCCAGCCGCGCAACCCTCGTCCTCCACCTCGCCGTCCAGCAGATCGACCGCGTCATCGAGGAACTCATCCCGAACTACGGCCCCGACTGCCCGGTCGCCGTCGTCGCCCGCGCCTCCCGCGACGACGAACTGATCCTCCGCGGCACCCTCACCGACATCGCCGCCCAGGTGAAGTCGGCCGGCATCCGCCGCACCGCCGTCATCATCACCGGAAAGGTGCTCTCAGCAACAACCTTCCGCGACAGCCACCTGTACTCACCCGACCGCGGCCGATGAAGGTTCTGCTGCTCGGGGGGACCGGGGAGGCGCGCGAACTCGCGAAGGTTCTCGTCGAGGCGGGAGTCGACGCGGTCTCGTCGCTTGCGGGTCGGACGACGGACGCGCGCCTGCCGGTGGGTCGGGTCAGGTCAGGCGGCTTCGGTGGCGCGGACGGTCTCGCTGGGTGGCTCCGCGCGCATCCGGTCGATGCGGTGGTGGACGCGACTCATCCGTTCGCGGCGCGGATGACTGCCAACGCGGCTGCGGCTGCCACCTCAGTCGACGTACCGCTGCTGGTCCTCCGGCGGCCCGGCTGGACTGCGAGCCCAGGTGACCACTGGCATTGGTGTGACGCCCCCGAAGACGCCGCCGCCCGCCTGCCGTCGCTCGGCTCGCGCGCCTTCCTGACCATCGGCCGACAGGGCTTGGACACCTTCGAAAACGCGGGCATCTGGATGCTGGCCCGTTGTGTGGATCCGCCCGAGCCGCGCCCCGCCTGGTGCGAGCTGATCCTGGCCTGTGGCCCGTTCGCGCTCTCCGACGAGCTCGCCGTGATGCGCGACCACACCATCGACGTACTCGTGACCAAAGACAGTGGAGGCCCGCAGACGTCGGCCAAGCTGGCCGCGGCGAGGGAGCTCGGACTGCCCGTCCTGATCATCCGCCGCCCACCACTTCCCGCCGGACCAGAGACGGTCGAGTCCGTCGACGAAGCCGTTCAGTGGGTGATGCGGGCGAGCCACTCGTCCAGCACGTGACGCTCCCCGTCGGTCAGCATCTCGAGGTCCGGCAGCTGCGTCCGTAGGGCGTTCGCGGCCGTCGTCGGCCCGGCGTTGCGTGTCTCGACCTCGCTCGTCGTGATCGCCGCGACCACAGCGTCGAACATCGTGTCCGCCAACCGCGGATCCCGCTGTTCGGCTGGTACGGCGAGGAGCGCGAGGACGGCGCCTGTCCCGGCCGCGTGCACCAGCTCCACGGCCAGCGCCTCGTCGACCCGGAGTCGCCCGGCCGCCGCGATGTTCCGGATCCGGGCCCGCAGGATCACGAGTCCGGCCTCGGCCGCCGCGGGCCGCCGGCCCGGCTCGATACCGGCGTACATCAGCAGGAACAACGGGGGATTCGCGAGCCCGAACCCGATGTGCAGCTCCCAACCCGCCCGCAGATCCGCGATGGGTTCGGCGGTCGGATCCAGCGGCGGCTTGTCGGCCAGGTAGGTCGTGAACCCGTAGTCCAGCACTGCGGCCAGCAGCCCGTCCTTGTCGCCGAACAGCCGGTAGATGGTCGGCGCCTGCGTCCCTGCTGCGGCGGCGACCGCCCGCGTCGACACGGCGTCGCGCCCGCCGGTCGCGAGCAGACCCGCGGCGACCTCGACGATGTGCGCCCGCATCTGGTCCCGGCCGCTGGTCATCTCGTCCGGCTGAAGCTCCTCCACGCGGCCAACCGTAGCGGTTGGCCACTGTCGTTAACAGTGATAGCGTGAATCTGTAATCATCGATAACAAGGAGTCGCGCATGATCGTCGTCACCGGAGCGACCGGCCGTCTCGGTCGGGCCGTCGTCGAACGCCTCGCCGACGGTGTCCCCACCGACCAGCTCGGCGTCAGCGTCCGTGACCCTGCGAAGGCCGCCGACCTGGCAGCCCGGGGCATTCGGGTACGCCGCGGAGACTTCGACGACCCGGACTCACTCGCGAACGCCTTCGAGGCGGCCAGTCAGGTGCTGATCGTCTCGGGCCCAGCCGACCCGGCGCCTCACCAGGTGGCCATCGACGCGGCCAAGGCGGCCGGGGTCGAGCGCATCCTCTACACCAGCCACCAGGCTGCGAACCTCGACTCGCTCTTCACCGCGACCCGCGGGCATGCCGCCACCGAGCAGGATCTGGCGGATTCCGGCGTCGCCTTCACGGCGCTGCGCAACGGGTTCTACGCGAGTACGACGACCTTCATGCTGCGATCCGCCCTGGAGACCGGGGAGCTGATCCTGCCCGAGGACGGGCCGGTCTCCTGGACCGCGCACCGGGACCTGGTGGACGCGGCCGTGCTCGCACTCACCGAACCCGGCCGCCTGGACGGCATCACGCCCGCCCTGACCGGTCCGGAGCTGCTCGACTATGCCGAGGCTGCCACGATCGCCACGGACCTGACCGGGCGGAAGATCATCCGCGTCACGGTGCCGGACGAGGAGTGGAAGCAGGCGGCGCTCGATCGCGGGATGCCGGAGCACCTGGCCGATCTGACGCTGGGCATCTTCGCGGCGGCCCGGCGCGGCGAGTTCGCGGTCGTAGATCCGGCGCTGCCGTCGCTGCTCGGCCGGCCTGCGACGACTCTTCGCGAGGTGCTCGCCGCGGAGCTCACCACCTGACTGCGGGCGGTCGGTGGGTGGGTCGATAGATTGACACCATGGGGATTCAGATCGCGCCGAGCATCCTGGCCGCCGACTTCGCGCGGCTGGCCGATGAGGCGGCTGCTGTGTCGAACGCGGACTGGCTGCATGTCGACGTGATGGACAACCACTTCGTGCCGAACCTGACCCTCGGCATGCCGGTGGTCGAGTCGCTGGCGAAGGCGACCGACATTCCGCTGGACTGTCATCTGATGATCGAGGACCCGGACCGCTGGGCGCCTGGGTACGTCGAGGCGGGTGCGTCGAGCGTGACGTTCCACATCGAGGCCTGCCGGGCGCCGATCCGGACCGCGCGGGAGATCCGGGCCAAAGGTGCGCGCGCCGCGATGGCACTGCGGCCGGCCACCCCCATCGAGCCGTACGAGGACCTGCTGCCCGAGCTGGACATGATCCTGATCATGACCGTCGAGCCCGGCTTCGGCGGCCAGAAGTTCCTCGACGTGTGCGTACCCAAGATCCGCCGTACCCGCCAGTTGCTCGAGAAGCACGGTCTGGAGCTGTGGATCGAGATCGACGGCGGCGTCTCGGCCGACACCATCGAGCAGTGCGCGGAGGCCGGCGCCGACGTGTTCGTGGCCGGTTCAGCGGTGTACGCCGCCGACGATCCGAACGCGATGGTCGAGAATCTACGCGGTCTCGCCGAGCAGTCCACCCGCTAACTCGGGCCCGGATTCAGACCCGCTGTGCCGCTCCGGCTGGTGACCCGCTTCGGGCTCCGAGCGCCGCTCCGGCGGCACTCGCAGCAACAACACCGCCGAGGCACCAGCGAGCACGGCGGCCAGCACCCAGACATACCGCACCCCGAGCCCTTCGATCACCGCGCCCGAAACCGCTGCCCCGATCGCCGCACCGCCCATCGCTGCGCTGCCCATCCACCCGAACACCTCGGTCCGTGCCACATCCGGCGTCAACGAACCCAGTCGCTCGTACAACGCGCCGATCGCCGGCGCCAGCGTCAGCCCTGACAGCGCCAAGGCGATGCCCAGCGACACCGACGACCAGGTCGCGAACACGCACAGCAGCATCCCAGCCGCGACCAACGCAGCCCGCCGCCACAGGTACGACGTACGCCGGCCGGGCAATGCGCCCGCGACAGCGCCACCGACCAGGCTGCCGAACGCCCAGACGGCCTCGAAGATCCCGGCGATCAACCGCTGACCGTGCTCGTCCGCGAACGCGACGATGCCCAGCGAGATCCCGTTGAACGAGGTCACCCACAGACCGAACGCGAGGATCAACGGCAACCGATGCCGATGCCAGAGCAGCTGCCGCGCGGTCAGCGGCACCTCACTGTGCTGATCGCGGTTGAGCGGCTTGGGTTGTCGGAGCGCATACCACCAGATGAAGATCGCTGACATCGCCGCCGCGAGGAGAACGCCGAGCCGTGGACTGGCCACGCTGACGGCGGTTGCCCCGAGCATCGGCCCGACCATGAAGAGCAACTCCTGCGCCGTCGCATCGACGGAGTACGCCGTCCGCAGCGCGGGACCCTGCACCACGCGGGGCCAGGCCGCCCGCAACGTCTGCATCACCGGAGGCACGAGCGCACCGGCGATCACCGCCAACGCGGGCAGCAACCGATGCAGCCCGGTCGGAAGCAGCGCGATCGCGAGGAGCGCGACACTCCAAGCGATCCCGGTCACCAGCAGGATGCCTCGTGGACCGCGTCGATCCGCGGCCCGCGACCACACCGGCCCGGCGATCGCCGTACCGATCGAATAGGCGCCGGCCACCACACCGGCCCAGCGGAACGAACCGCCGGCGTCCTTCGCGAGGAACGCGATCGGCACCATCGTGGCGAGCATGGGCAACCGTGCGAGCAGCGAAGCCAACAGCAAGGACATCACGCCGCGCGCGCGCCACAACTCTCGGTACCCGGACAACTCCATGCGCGCATTCTTGCCGCAGCCACCGACAGTTTCCGCGTTCGCGCGGGTTCGGCCACTACGATGAGCCGGGTGAGCGAGCACAAGCCGGTCGAGAGCTGGTTGACGGACATGGACGGCGTCCTGGTGCACGAGGAGCGCGCCATCCCGGGAGCCGGCGAGTTCATCGCCGCGCTGCAGGCGTCCGGCAAGAAGTTCCTTGTCCTCACCAACAACTCGATCTTCACGCCGCGCGATCTCCGCGCCCGCCTGCTTGCCGCGGGCATCGACATCCCGGAGGCGGCGATCTGGACCAGCGCGCTCGCCACCGCCCAGTTCCTGGACGACCAGCGCCCGGGCGGGACGGCGTACGTGATCGGCGAGGCCGGCCTGACCACGGCGCTGCACGAGATCGGGTACGTGCTGACCGAGCGCGACCCGGACTACGTCGTCCTCGGCGAGACCCGGACGTACTCGTTCGAGGCGATCACCAAGGCGATCCGGCTGATCGCCGACGGCGCGCGGTTCCTCGCCACCAACCCGGATCCGACCGGCCCGTCGCAGGAGGGCCCGCTGCCCGCGACCGGCTCGGTGGCCGCGCTGATCACCCGGGCCACGGGCATCGCGCCGTACTTCGTCGGCAAGCCGAACCCGCTGATGATGCGCAGCGCGCTGAACCGGATCGAAGCGCACTCCGAGACCAGCGTGATGATCGGCGACCGGATGGACACCGACATCATCAGCGGTCTGGAGGCGGGTCTGCGGAGCGTGCTCGTGCTGTCCGGCTCGACCGGCGAGCACGAGGTCGAGCGATTCCCGTACCGCCCGACCCGCATCGTCGAGTCGATCGCCGACGTCGTACCGCTGGTGAGCCAGCTGTCCTAGCAGGTCAGGGTGCGGAAGCCGTACCCCTGGGCCTTGAGCGTCTTGAGGATGGTCGGCAGCGCGGCGACTGTCTCACTGCGGTTGCCGCCGCCGTCGTGCATGAGGATCACCGAACCGCTGTGCACGTTCTTCAGCACGCGCTGGACGATGGCTTTCGTGCCGGGTTTGGTCCAGTCCCGCGAGTCGACGGTCCACACGACCAGGTCCTTCCCCATCGCCTTCGCCTGCTGACGGACGGCTGCATTGACCCCGCCGTACGGCGGTCGCAGGCAGGCCGGCGTACTTCCGATCTGGGCCCGGATCACCTGATCGGTCGACGCGACCTGCTGCCGGAATGCGGCTGCGCCGAGTTTGCGCAGGTCAGCGTGCGTCCAGGTGTGGTTCTCGACGCTGTGGCCGGCGTCGTGGATGCGCTTGGTCAGCTCAGGATGCTTCTGGACGTTCTGGCCGACCTCGAAGAAGGTCGCCTTCGCGTCGTACCTGGCCAGGATCTCGAGCACCTTCGGGGTGTACTCGACATCGGGGCCGTCGTCGAAGGTCAGGACGACGTACTTCGTGGGCAGCGGAGTCTTGCTCGGTGTGGCCGCCGGCGCCGCCGCGGACGGTTCGGGCGTGGCTGGTTTGGCCGGCGACTTCGCGGCCGCGACCACGACCGTACCGATCACCGCGCTCACCAGCATCATCATCGCCAGACCGATCATCCGGTTCCCGGCGCGGGTCAAGCGGACATCCATGCGTCCCCCAGGGCGGTGGGTGGCTCACTCCTCCCGTCCACGATGGGCATCCGCCCGCCGAAAGCCAGCGCCCACGCCGCTGCTACGTCAACAAGTCACGAATACCGGACGCGGATCAGTGACACCACAACGGGTAGAACAGGTACCCCCTGGCTTTGAGCGCCTTGAGGATCTTCGGGAGCGCGGCGACGGTCTGACTCCGGTTGCCGCCGCCGTCGTGCAGCAGAATCACCGAGCCACTCCGTACTTTCGCCAGGACGCGGCGCACGATCACCGAACTACCCGGGCGGCTCCAATCGGCCGGGTCGACGGACCACAACGTGAGCCGCTTGCCGAGCATGGCTGCTCGTTGCGCGACCGCCCGGTTCGTCGCGCCGTACGGCGGCCGCAGACAGCGTGGGGTGTAGCCGGTCTGTGCCCGGAGGTAACGGTCAGTGGTCCGCACCTGATATTTGAACGTCGGCCAGTTGACCTTGGTGAGGTTCGGGTGCGACCAGGAATGGTTCTGCACGCTGTGACCGAGTTGATCGACGCGCCGGGTCAGGGCCGGGTACCGCTTGACGTTCTGGCCGACCTCGAAGAACGTCGCCCGAACTTCGTAGGCCTGAAGGATCTTCAGGATCTGCGCCGTATAGCGCGCGCTCGGCCCGTCGTCGAAGGTCAGATAGACCCACTTGGGCCCCGACGCTGCTTGAGTGGTGGTGCTGACTTGTGCAGCCGCGTTCGCAGTCGGTGGCGGCCCAGTGGCTGGCGGCTCGGTGCTCACCGCCAGACCGAGCATCGCTGTCAGCCCGACGGCGAGCGCCGTCGAGATCGGCAACCGAAGATCTCTCACCACAACCATCCCCAGCCATGGTCGATCCGGTGCAGGGCCTGTCTCCATAGTGGCCCTCGGCAACCAATTGCGCCAGGGCAGGTTTCAGAGCACCTGGGAGAGGAACTGCCGCAGCCGCGGCGAATCCGCGTCGGTGAACAGCTGCTCCGGTACGCCGGACTCGACCACCACCCCGTGATCCATGAACGCGACCTGGTCCGCGACCTCGCGCGCGAACCCCATCTCGTGGGTGACCACGACCATCGTCATTCCCGCCTGGGCGAGGTCCGCCATCAACGCGAGGACGCCCTTGACCAGCTCGGGATCGAGCGCGGACGTCGCCTCGTCGAACAGCATCACCTCGGGCTTCATCGCGAGCGCCCGCGCGATCGCGACCCGCTGCTGCTGGCCGCCGGACAGGTTTCCGGGTCGCGCCCCAGCCTTCTCCGCGAGGCCGACGAGCTCGAGCTGCGCACGGGCCGCGGCCTGCGCGGCGTCGGTGTCGAGCTTCTTGATCTTGCGCAGCGGGAGCGTGATGTTGTCGATCACGGTCTTGTGCGGGAACAGGTTGAAGTGCTGGAACACCATCCCGATCCGGCGCCGCAGTACGTCGGGATCACCGCGCAGCACCGACTCGCCGCCCAGCCGCACGTCGCCGGCGTCCGGCTCGAGCAACCGGTTGATCGCGCGCAGCAACGTCGACTTGCCGGAGCCGGACGGCCCGATCACGCAGGCGGTGTGCCCGGCCGGTACGGCGAGATCCACGCCGCGCAGGACCTTGTTGGTCCCGAACGCCAGCTCGACGCCCTCGACCTCCAGGCTCGCGGCCTCAATGGTTTGCATGCGCGAGCTCCTCCAGCTTCACATCTTCCTTCTCGGTCGGCCGCCCTTCGCGCAGCCGCTTGTCGAAGTGGTTCACCAAGTGGGTCAGCGGCACGGTGATGATCAGGTAGAAGAGGCCGGCGAGCAACAACGGGGACAGGTTGCCGTTGGTCGCGGCCGCGTCCTGACCGATGCGGAACAGCTCGCGCTGACTCGCCAGCAGGCCGAGGAAGTAGACGAGGCTGGACTCCTTCACCAGCGCGATGAACTGGTTCACCAGCGCGGGCAGCACCCGCCGTACACCTTGTGGGATGACGACCAGCCGCATCCCGCTGGTGTAGCTGAACCCGAGCGCGCGGGCGGCCTCGAGCTGGCCCTCCTCCACGCTCTGGATACCGGAGCGGAAGATCTCGCCGATGTACGCGGCGGCGATCAGGGAGAGCGCGAGGATGCCGAGCGGATACGGGTTCGGTCCCCACCAGTGCCGGGTGATGGGGGACAAGCCCTGGCCGATCAGCAGGATGGTCAGGATCGCGGGCAGGCCGCGGAAGATGTCGGTGTAGATCTTCGCCGGCCAGCGCAGCCACGGCTTGCTGGACAGGGCGAGGACCGCCACGATCATGCCGAGCACAGTGCCCAGCACGACCGAGGCGGCCGCCAGGATCAGAGTGTTGACCAGTCCTACCTTCAGCATCTCGGGCAGGACCGCCTTCATCGACTCCCAGTCGAGGAAGGTGTCACTCAGGGTGGACCAGATATCCATGCTCAGCCGGCTGCTGCCGCGGACGTGGTCGCCTTGGGCACGGTGAACTTGACGCTGCCGGAGCCGGGCTTGAAGTTCGCCGGTACCGCGCGACCGGGGTAGTACTGCTCGACCAGCTTGGTCCAGGTGCCGTCGGCGATCACCTCGTCGAGCGCCTTGTTGACGGCCTCCCGGAGCTTGTCGTTGTTCTTGGCGACCGCGAACGCCATCGGCGCGTCGCTCAGCTCCTTGGCAGCCAGGATGACCGTGCCGCCGCCCTGCTCCTTGGCCATCTTCTCGCCGATCTCGGCGGGGGAGACCCAGGCGTCCGCCGTCCCCGCCTTGAGCTGGCCGAGCGCGGCGTTGTAGTTCGGCACGCGGACCGGGTTGAGGTTCTTGCCGGTCGCGTAGTCGTCCTGGACAGTGCCCTGGACGACAACCACCCGCTTGCCCTGGAGCTGGTCGAACGAGGTGATACCGGAGCTCTTGGTGGTGTTCAGCCCGAGGTAGCCGAAGTCATATCCATTGCTGAAGGCAACTGTCTTCTTGCGTGCCTCGGTGATCGTGATCGACGAGCTGCCGAGGTCGAACTGGCCGCCGTTCACCTGCGAGAGCAGCGCGGAGAAGTCGGTCCCGACGAACTCCGGCTTGAGGTTCAGCTTCGCCGCCACCGCGGTGATCAGGTCGTTGTCGAACCCGGTGAACTTGCCGTCCTTCACGTACACGTTCGGCGGCGCGTCGGTCAGCGTGCCGATCCGCAACGTGCCGGCCTTCATCAGCCCGAGATCGGGCCCGTCCGCGGCGTCGTCCTGATCGCTGCCGCAGGCAACCATCGACACCGCGAGAGTGATCGCTCCCGCCACTGCAACAACCCGCCGAAAAGCGCCGAACGCGCGCACAAGCCTCTCCTCACAACCTCAACGAACGCAGGACGATTCGCCCCGCCGAAGTAACCCAACATCAGACCTGGTGGCGGGAATTCCACGCCGACAAAGGATGAGACGGGCCCGAATGTCTACTCGACGCGTGCTATATGAAGCCGTGACCGGCCGTCGGCCCGCGCCCGTGCTGCTGCTCAGCCGTGATGTTCTTCATAGTGCGCAAGGGCATCCGCGGTCCTGCCGGTCCCGTACGCCAGCAGTAACTCGGCCAGCGCCGGCGACTCCGTCGCGATGACGGCGGCCGCGCGCTGGATCTCGTCGGCCGACGCAACCTCGCGCAGGAGATCCTGGATCGCCCGCACGACGACCCGCGGCGCTGGGCCACCCTCGTCCGACGGCATCGCAGCTCCGGTGGGCCACGCGGAATGCATGCCGGACGCAACGTTCGCCCCGGCGCCACCCGGCGGTTGGGCATCGAGGCCTGGTGGTGTCGCGTACGGCGGCGCTCCGCCTGCGGACGGCGCCTGCTTGGTCTGCCCGGATGTGGTGAGCGCACCGCTGGTCGCGCGGATCCGGTCGATCGCATCCGGAATCTCGTGCGGCCAGATCTCGCTCGCGATCGCCAGGTCGGCCAGCTCCGACGCCGCCCGTAGTCGTGACATCACCGCCGGGTTGCCGATCTTCACCCGCTGGGCGCTCACCAACTGCGACAGCATCGGCGCCGACAGCCCGATCACCTGCGCGAGCCCGCCTTGGGTCAGTCCGAGTGGCCCCATGACGCGTCGTACAGTCTCTCCGAGCGGCTCGCCGTACAACTCGATCTGCTGCTGGAGGTTGTGCGCTGTCTGGTCCATCGGTCTGACCCCTTCCGTCGGCCGCCGCGTCGCGATTGCAAATATCTTCGCATCAGCGAACCCGGAATTCCAGTCGGATCCGGCTTGACATTTGCGATCGCAAACTGGAAAGGTTTGCGGCAGCGAATCTCACTGGAGGAAACGATGACGACTCAGCAGGGACACCGCCGCCGCCCAGCGGTGTGGGCGCTCCTCGCCATCACACTGACCGCGGTGCTGGCCGGTTTGACCACCGGGAGCGCTCTGGCCGACCCCGCTCCGTCCGGCGGCAAACTCGTCCTGGTGCTCGACTCGTCCGGCTCGATGAAGGAGCCGGCCGGGGATGGGCAGACGAAGATCGCCGCGGCCCGGACTGCTCTGACCCAGGTGGTCAGCAAGCTCCCGTCGGCTGCCGAGGTCGGCCTGCGGGTGTATGGCGCGACCGTGTTCAAGCGCACCCAGGCCGGTGCCTGCACCGACACCCAGCTGACCGTCCCGATCGGCACGAGCAACCGGCCACAGCTGCAGGCCGCGATCGCGAAGTACAAGCCGTTCGGCGAGACTCCGATCGGCTATGCGCTGCAGCAGGCGGCCAAGGACCTCGGCCCCGTCGGTCAGCGCACCATCGTGCTGGTCTCCGACGGTGAGGCCACCTGCGCGCCGGATCCCTGTGTGGTGGCGAAGTCCATCGCCAAGCAGGGCATCGACCTGAAGATCGATGTGGTCGGTTTCCGTGTCGGCGGGAAGGCGCGCACCCAGCTCCAGTGCGTCGCCCGGGAAGGCCGCGGCGACTACTACGACGCCGACTCGACCATCGACCTCGAGGCGGGGTTGGACCGGCTGTCCACGCGAGCCTTCCGCCCGTTCCGGATCTCCGGGACGCCGGTCCAGGGTGCGGCGCAGCAGGAAGGAGCGCCGGTGCTGGCCCCGGGCCACTATTCCGACACGTTCGGGGTGGACGACACCTCGAAGCACTACCTGCTCAAGCGGACCATGACCGGCTCGACCCTGCGGGCCGGAGTGAGTTTCCGGCGCCCGTCGGGCGGCAGCCTCGTCATCCAGACCGAGGTGCGGATCAACACGCTCACCGGCGAGCAATGTGGCTGGAGCTATCCGCGAGGGTTCGACGGCGATCAGGGCCTTGCCACCGGGACCGCCGCGAGCTGGTCGAAGTACAAGAAGAAGAACGACGAGTGCGCCGAGTCCGACCAGCTGGTCCTGACCGTGAACCCGGGCAAGGACTTCCGGGAGCTCAAGGGCGTGCCCTACGAGCTGCGGATCGACGAGGAGCCGCCCGTCGACGACACCGCCAGCCTCCCGGCGGCGGCCGGTGACCCGGTCTGGGTTCCGATGGCCGGCTCGACCCCGCGGGAGATCGTTCCCGGTTCCAGCTTCCCGGACGCGCCGCTGCTCCAGCCCGGCAGCTACAAGACGACGCTGATGCCGGGAGAGTTGCAGCTCTACAAGGTCAAGGCCGACTGGGGACAGCGGATCCAGGCGCAGGTCACGGTGCCGGAGCTGGCCGGTGCCACGGCCGAAGCCCTCGATGGCATCCGTTACCTGGACACAGCGCTGATCTCACCGATCGGTGAGGACGTGTACGCCGTGTTCTCGAAGAAGGTGCCGGGTGGCGGGTACACGCGTGGCGTGCTCACCAAGCGGGGTCTGGTCAAGGGCGTCACGAACAAGGAGATCCGGTACCTGAACCGCAATGGCGCGAACAATCAGGACACCGGCACCTCGACTCCCGGTGAGTACTACATCGCCGTGTCGCTGACCAGGAAGGACGATGACAAGGCGTTCGCGATCCCGCTGACGCTGACCGTCGGTCTGGAGGGGACCGCCGGCGCCGGGAAGCCGACGTACGTCGACGGCGCGACTCCGGTCTCGGGCGACTCGGTCACCCCGACCCCGACTGCCGAGCCCTCTGAGACCCCTGCGGGCGACAAGGGTGACAAGACCGAGGCCGGTGGGCCGGTCCAGGGCAGCTCGGACTCGGACGACGGCACCCCCGTCGGCCTGATCGCCGGCCTCGGCGGTGGCGGCGCCGCCCTGCTGGTGATCGGAGTATTCGCGGTGCTCCGCCTGCGCAAGAAGCCGGCCATCGCGCAACCGGGTGCGACATCGTGGCAGCACGGGCCACACCAACACCCGAACCCGCAGTATCCGAACCAGGGCCCGCAGTACCCGGACCAGGGTGGCCAGCAGCCACCTCAGCAACCGCCGCACCGCTAACCAGGCACATGAGCCCGGATCACTTCGATGGTCCGGGCTCATGCCTATAGTGCGGTCTGGTCCGGTACGGCGTGCGTCGGTTGTGTCGGATCGAGCTCAATGCGTTCGTAGGAGCTGCAAAGGCCGCCGCCGACGGCAGCCACTGAACGAGGAGACCATCGTGAGCGCCAGCTTGACCTTTGACATCTTTTCCAGCTTCGACGGATACGGCTCGCCCAGCGGTTCGTACGGCGGCTACTGGGGGAAGCAGGGCCCGGAGTTCCTTGAACACCGGTTCGCGCAGTTCGGCGAGGAGCAGCGGCTGGTTCTCGGCGGCAACACGTTCCGGTTGTTCGCGGCGATGCTGGCTTCGGTTCCGGAGGGGGCCGAGGCGGGCGATCCGTGGGTCGGTCGAATGCGGAACCTGCCGACGACAGTCGTGTCGAACACGCTGCAAGGTCCGCTCGACTGGCCGGATGCGACCGTCCTCAGCGGCGATCCGGTCAAGGCTGTTGCCAGGCTGAAGGAGGAGTCGGATCTGCCGCTGCGCTCGCACGGCAGCCTGACCCTGAACCGGGCGCTGCTCTCCGCCGGCCTGATCGACCGCGTCCAGGTGACGATCTTCCCGGTGATCAACAACCGGGGCCAGGGCGTCGACGACCGCATCTTCGAGGGCACGGGCGACTTCGACCTGGAGCTCATCGAGAGCCACACCTTCGACGGCCACATCCAGCAGGTCACCTACCGCCCCACCCCGCACTCCTGAGCCCTGGCACCGCGGCCGATCCCTGGCGGCCAGTCAGTAGGGGCCAGGTGGTGCAGCGCTAGGTGGTGGTGCCGACCGCTGGTGGGGTGGCGGCCGCTGGGTGGGGACGGTGTGCTGCTGGGGTGGGCGGTTGGGGCGGTAGGTTCTGGGTGGTGGAGGCGTTTGCTGGGCGGTATCGGCTGATCGACCTTGTCGGGACCGGAGGTATGGGGTCGGTCTGGCGGGCGTGGGACCTGCGGCGGTCGGCGTACGTGGCCGCGAAGGTGCTGGGGCAGCATGATGCGGCGACCTTGCTGCGGTTCGTGCGGGAGCAGTCGCTGCGGATCGAGCACCCACACGTGGTTGCGCCGCACGGGTGGGCTGCGGATGACGACAAGGTCGTATTCGCGATGGAGCTGGTGCGGGGCGGGTCGGTCGCGACGCTGCTCGGTGATCACGGTCCGCTCCCCGAGTCGTACGTCGCTGTCCTGGTCGATCAGTTGTTGCACGGTCTGTCCGCGGTGCATGCGGCGCGGATCGTGCACCGCGATGTGAAGCCGGCCAACCTCCTGCTCGACGCGACCGGTACTGGGCGACCGCATCTGCGCCTGTCGGATTTCGGCGTCGCCGGGTTGCTCGACGAACCGCGGATGACCCGCCACAGCACCATCCTCGGCACGCCCGGGTACCTCGCTCCCGAGCAGTTGGCAGGCGCCGATCCCGACCCGCGCCAGGACCTGTACGCCGTCGGAGCCGTAACAGTCGAACTCCTCACCGGCGAACGCCCTGGCATCGATGGCAAACTTCCCGAGCTCGACGGAAACCTGGGCGAGTTCGTTCGCCGCATGACGGCGAAGAATCCGTCCGACCGGCCCGAGTCCGCCGCGTCCGCGGGGCGCCTCTTGGCCGCGACCGGCGCTGTACCTCCGCCGGGAACTGATCCGTGGATCCAGGACCCTGACGCCCCGGAAGTATTCGATCAGCTCCCGCCTCTCCCACCGGACTGGACTCCCGTGGGCCCGCGGACCCGCCACGAGCAGCCGGTACCGCCCGCCGTTCCACCGCCCACCTCTGCCGGGCGATCCGCTGCGACATCCGCACGAGTCGTCGCGCGCACTCCCGCACCCGTCCCGGACGGCCGGTCTGCCACGCCGTCCATGGAGAGCGGAGCCACCGCGTCGATGCGGACCGGCGCGCCGGCCCCCGCTGCCATGGGTGACGTTGCGCCTGCGCCCATGGATGGCATTGCGCCGGCCTCTGCGGTCACGGATGACGTTGCGCCGGCGCCTGCGATCAGGCGGCACGGTGTGGTTGGGCGGTCGGGGCGGGTACTACGGGTGGTTGCGGTTGGGTGTTTTGTGGGGGCTGTCGGGTTGTTGGGGAGTGCGGCCTGGTTGTTGTTTCGGTGAGAGGAAATTCACCGGACGGGTGGGTTGGGTCGTGAAAGACTGTCGATGATGGGTTCGACAGTGGTCACTGGGGCGCGACGTGACCAGGTGCGGCTGATGGTGGCTGCGCTGGCGATCACGACGACCGTTGGGTACGGCGTACTCAGCTACGCGTTCAGTGCGTTGCTCGGACCGATGAGTGCCGACCTATCCATCTCCACCACCACAGCGGTCGGGGCGTCGACTACCGCCGTACTGATGAGTGGTCTGATGTCGATCCCGGTTGGTCGGCGGCTCGACGTCCGGGGTGGGCGTGGGCTCATGTCGAGCGGGTCGGTGCTCGCTGCGATCGCCGTACTGGGGTGGTCGCAGGTGCAGAACGTTGTGCAGTTGTACGCCGCGTTTGTTGTGATCGGTGTTGCGTGCGCGATGGTCTTGTATCCGCCTGCGTTCGCGGTCGTGGTTGCCGTTGCTGCGCCGGCCGCTCGGACCAACTCCATCCTCACCATCACGCTGGTTGGTGGGTTGGCCAGTTCGATCTTTCTCCCGCTGACCGGGTACCTCGCTCACGCTCACGGCTGGCGTACTGCACTGATCATCCTGTCCGGCACCCTCGCCGCAATCACCTTCCCGCTCCACTTCCTCGCCGTCCGCCCCGGCCGGCCGCAACCGCACGTCACCGAGCAAGCGGAGGTCGGCGGGCAGTTGGGTGTGCGGCCGGAGCCTGGCTCGGGTCCGGACGCTGGTGCGGGGCCCGAGGCCGGCGTGCGGCGGATCGCATCGCCGGCGCGGGTGTTGCGGGATCCGGGGTTTTGGGTGTTGGCGGGGGCGTTTGTGGTGCACAGTGCTGCGCTGGCGGTGATCGCGGTTCACCTGGTGCTGTACCTGGTCAGTCTCGGGCATCCGCCGGCGCGGGCGGCGAGTCTCGCGGGGTTGCTCGGGCTGTTGTCGGTGACCGGGCGGCTGGTGACGAGCGTGTCCGCGCGGTGGTTGCCGATGGCGACGATCACCTCGTTGATCCTGTTCGTGCAGGCGATCGCGATCGCGCTGCTGCCGGTCGTCGGACGGCATGTCGGGGGAGTGGTCGGGTGCCTGGTGCTGTTCGGGCTCGGGTTCGGGGTGTCGTCGATCGCGACACCGGCGATTCTGCTCGACCGGTACGGCGCGGACGGGTTCGGGACGATCGCCGGGATGCTGGGTACGCCGACCACGATCGCGAAGGCGCTCGGACCACTCGGGGGCGCGGGGCTGGCCGACGCGTTCGGGTACCGGCCGCTGGTTCTCGCGGTCGCGGTGGCGTGCGCGGTGGCGGCGGTCGCGCTGGCCTGCACCGGCGGATCGCCCCAAGACCGGATCAGGCGACGGGACCGGATCGGGTGATGGGACCGGATCGGGTGATGGGGCCGGATCGGGTGATGGGGGCGGGAACGGACCACGATGTGACCTAGGTCGTGGTGTGGGTTGCGGGGGAGGGCATACTTGAACCACGAGTGAACCCACTCGCGTGCTCCGGGGTCGGTGTAATTCCGAGCCGGCGGTGACAGTCCGCGACCCGGCCGCTGCGGTTTGGCGGCTGGTTGACCTGGTGGAATTCCAGGACCGACGGTGAAAGTCCGGATGGGAGGTGCACGCGGTCGGCGGGTGTGCTCTGATGTCCGGTCGGCAGGCGTGCGCGAGCTAGGCGGCGTACGGCGAGGCCCGGATGGCGGAGCGTGGTCGCCGGTCGTCACGAGACCCCGGTTGTGCGTCCGTGACGACGAGGGACCAACGAGCAGTGAGTAACGCTTCGCCGATTGATGTCGCGTGGATGCGGCGTGCGGTCGAGTTGGCCGCGAAAGGTGTCGGCAGCACCCATCCGAACCCGGTGGTCGGTTGTGTCGTGACCGGCCCGGACGGGCATCCGGTCGGCGAGGGCTTCCACGCCGTTGCCGGTGGCCCGCATGCCGAGGTCGAGGCGCTCCGGATGGCGGGGCCGCGAGCCCGCGGCGGTACGGCGTACGTCACGCTGGAGCCGTGTAATCACACCGGCCGCACCGGCCCGTGCGCCGACGCCCTGATCGAGGCCGAGGTCGCTCGCGTCGTGTACGCCGTCCCGGACCCGAACCGCACCGCGGCCGGCGGCGCCGAGAAGCTGGCCAGGAAGAACATCGCGGTCGTCCAAGGCGTACTGCGGGACGAGGCCGAGGCGGTCAACTACGTCTGGCTGCACAGTGTCCGGACGGGGCGCCCGTTCGTCACCTGGAAGTTCGCGACCACGCTCGACGGACGGTCCGCCGCGCCCGACAGGACGAGCAAGTGGATCACCGGCCCGATCGCGCGCGCCGACGTCCACCGGCAGCGTGCGGAGTGCGACGCGATCGCCGTCGGCACCCAGACCGTGCTGGACGACGACCCTGAGCTCACGGTTCGTGACGAGAACGACGTACCGGCGGCGCGGCAGCCGCTGCGGGTCGTCGTCGGCGACCGGGAGGTCCCGCCGACCGCGCGGGTCCGCAACGACCGCGCGGAGACGCTGCTGCTGCCGACCCATGATCCCGCCGAGGTGCTCCGGCAGCTGGACGACCGGCAGATCCGGCACCTCTGGCTCGAGGGCGGCCCGACCCTGGCCGCCGCTTTCGTCCGCGCCGGTCTGGTCGACCAGATCGTCGCGTACGTCGCTCCGGCCGTGCTCGGTTCCGGGTTCGCCGCGGTCGGTGATCTCGGCGCGGAATCGATCGACCACCTGCGGCGGTTCAAGCTAGCGGACGTCAGCCGCCTGGGCGACGACGTCCGGCTGACCCTGGTTCCCCTGGAAGGAAAGTAGATGTTCACCGGCATCATCGAAGAACTCGGCACGGTCGAGTCCCTGGACCTGCTCGACGGCGACGCCGCGCGGCTCACGATCCGCGGGCCGAAGGTGACCGAGGACGCCGGCCACGGCGACTCGATCGCGGTCAACGGCTGTTGCCTGACGGTGGTGGAGTACGGCGACGGCGTGTTCACGGCCGACGTGATGCGCGAGACACTGCAGCGCACCAGCCTCGGCGGCCTCGAGAAGGGCTCGTCGGTCAACCTGGAGCGCGCCGTCACCGCACACGCGCGGCTGGGTGGGCACATCGTGCAAGGGCACGTCGACGGCACCGGCACGATCGCCTCGCGCAGTCCGGGGGAGCACTGGGAGGACGTCCGCGTCGCGACGACGCCGGAGATCCTCAAGTACATCGCCGAGAAGGGCTCGATCGCGGTCGACGGGGTGTCGCTGACGGTGACCGATGTCGACGACGCGTCCGGGACGTTCGGGATCAGCCTGATCCCGACGACGCTCGAGCTGACCGTTCTCGGCCGGAACACGGTGGGCGAGACCGTCAACCTCGAGGTCGACGTGATCGCGAAATATGTCGAGAGACTCATTGCCGGAGGCAACGTGACGGACAACGGAGGCGAGCAGTGAACCCGATCGACTGGCTGTTGCACTCCCAGGTGACGATCGCCGGGTCGCCGGTGCTGGTCCGGGAGATCGTCGGCAATGTGTTCGGTCTGGCCAGCGCCCTGTTCGGCATGCGCCGGCTGGTCGCGGCGTGGCCGGTCGGCATCGTCGGCAACGTGCTGCTGTTCACGGTCTTCGTCGGCGGGATCTTCGACACCCCGCAGGACAAGGACCTCTGGGGCCAGGCCGGCCGTCAGGTGTTCTTCGCGCTGATCAGCCTGTACGGGTGGTACCGCTGGTACCAGACCCGGCATCAAGGTGCCGCCAACGGCGTACAGCCGCGGTGGGCGACGACGCGGGAACGGATCGAGCTGCTCGGCCTCGCGGTCGTGCTGTACGCGATCTCGTACTTCGTTCTGCGCGCGCTCGGCTCGTGGGGCCCGCAGTGGGATGCGTGGATCCTGACCGGGTCGATCCTGGCGACGTACGGGATGGCCCGCGGGTTCGTCGAGTTCTGGCTGATCTGGGTCGCGGTCGACGTGGTCGGCGTACCCCTGCTGGTACAGGCGAAGTTCTATCCGTCGGCGTCGATGTACGTCGTGTACGGACTGTTCTGCGTGATCGGGTTCGCGTCCTGGTGGAAGATCCAGAACCGCGAGCGGACGGCAACTCCGGAACCGGTGGTGGTGGGTTAGATGGGCGACGTACTGAAGCTGGACACGATCGAGCACGCGATCGACGAGATCCGCGCCGGGCGGCCGGTGATCGTGGTCGACGACGAGGATCGCGAGAACGAAGGCGATCTGATCTTCGCCGCGTCCAAGGCGACGCCGGAGTTGCTGGCGTTCCTCATCCGGTACAGCTCCGGTGTGGTGTGCGTGCCGATGGAGGGCGCCGAGCTCGACCGGCTCGGCATCCCGCTGATGACGCCGCACAACCGCGAGCGGATGCGGACGGCGTACACGATCTCGGTCGACGCGCGGGACGGGATCAGCACCGGCATCTCGGCGGCCGACCGGGCCCGGACGATCCGGGTACTGACGGATTCGGCCTCGGAGTCGTACGACCTCGTGCAGCCGGGGCATGTGTTTCCGCTGCGCGGCCGGGAGGGCGGCGTACTCGTCCGGCCCGGGCACACCGAAGCATCGATCGACCTGGCCCGGATGGCTGGGTTGACGCCGGCTGCGGTGATCTCCGAGATGGTGAACGACGACGGGACGATGAAGCGCGGTACTGACTTGCGCGCGTTCGCCGACGAGCACGGTCTGGTGCTGGTGTCGATCGACGACCTGATCCGGTACCGGCGTCGTACCGAGTCCCAGATCGAGCGGGTCGCCACGACGACGCTGCCGACGCAGTACGGCGACTTTGTTGCCCACGGCTACCGGAACACGGTGGACGGGTCGGAGCAGTTGGCGTTGGTGCGCGGGTCGATCGGCGGTGGGCCGACGCTGGTGCGGTTGCACTCGGAGTGCCTGACCGGCGACGTGTTCGGTTCACTGCGGTGCGACTGCGGGCCGCAGCTGGACGAGGCGATGCGGCAGGTCGCGGCCGAGGGCGGTGTGGTGGTGTACCTGCGCGGCCATGAGGGGCGTGGGATCGGGCTGCTGCACAAGCTGCAGGCGTACGAACTGCAGGACGCCGGCCGGGACACGGTCGACGCGAACCTCGATCTCGGGCTGCCCGCTGATGCTCGCGACTACGGCACCGGGGCGCAGATCCTGGCCGACCTGGGCGTGACTTCCGTGCGGCTGCTGACGAACAACCCTGACAAGCTCGCGGGAGTTCAGGGATACGGCATCGACGTGGTCGAGCGCCGCGGCATCTCCATCGACCCGACCGAGCACAACCTGCGGTACCTGCGGACGAAGCGCGACCGGATGGGGCACCACCTCCCGGGCGGCGTACTCACGGAAGAGAACGGAGCCGGCTGATGTCGGGCAGTGGAGCACCAACCATCGAGGTCCCGCGGGTCGACGGCGCGCGGGTCGCGATCGTCGCCGCCCAGTGGCACCCGAAAGTCACCGATGCCCTCGTCGCCGGTGCGATCCGCGCACTCGACGACTCCGGCATCACCGACTACACCGTGATCCGCGTCCCCGGCTCCTTCGAACTCCCGGTCGCATCGTTGCACGCGGCAAAGAACGGGTACGACGCCGTGGTGGCGCTGGGCGTGGTGATCCGAGGAGACACGCCGCACTTCGAGTACGTCTGCCAGGCAGCGACCGAGGGTCTCATGCAGGTCGGCGTCACCACCGGGATCCCGGTCGGCTTCGGCCTCCTCACCTGCGACAACGACCCCCAGGCCCTCGACCGCGCCGGCCTCCCCGACAGCCGGGAAGACAAGGGCTACGAGGCAACCCAGGCCGCCCTCTCGACCCTGGCAGCCATCCGCGCACTGTAGGAGCGAGGTTTGTGGAACTTTTTGGCCGTCTGGCGACCATTTGTTACCACAAAGGCGACCGAGTCGAGAGCTCAGCCGATGCGGGTGTGGTTCATGTGCCAGTTCGCGATCCAGTTCTCGCCTCCGTCGGTCGAGAAGGACTGCTCCCAGGACGCCTTGTCGACGCCTCGGTTCCACAGGAAGCGGACGTCGATGGGCTGGCCGTCCCATTCGTCGGGGCCTTCGAAGGTGCCGGTGTCGCCGGTGAAGGAGCCGATGACAGGGGTCTCCAGGTGGCCGCGTTCGCTGTTGATCCAGTGGATGGCCCAGGTGCGTGATGCCGGGTTGTAGAGGCGGAAGGTCGCGCCGCGGAAGCCTTCCGTCGGGTACCAGCCTTCGTCGACGCTGATGGCTCCGTCGAAGTACGTGGTGGCCTCCAGCGACGCGTCGAACTCGTGCCACTCGAACGGTTCGCCGAGGACCGGGCGTCGGCGGAGGTTGTGGAAGTCCCAGCGGCCGACGAGGAAGTCGAAGTCGCCGGTGACCTTGGGTACGTCGAGGGGAGGCGGCGGGTTGGAGCGGCGGGTGAAGTCCATGGTCCAGTTGGTTTCCCAGGTCTTGCCGCCGTCGCTGGAATAGGCCTGCTCCCAGTGCGCGGTCTCAGCGGTGATGTCCGACCATTCGTAGCTGCACAGGATCGGGAACCCGTCGAGCGAGTCCTCTCCGACCAGCCGGCAGCTCGTACCGTCCGCAGACCAGCCGCCGCGCACGGGTGGGTACAGCTGCATCGTCGTGCTGTTGACCCACCAGATGCTCCACTGCTTCTCGACCGGGTCGAACACGCGGAGCGAGAGCCCGTACGACCCCTTCGTCGGGAAGCGCATCTCGTCGATGCTGATCTGCCCGTCGAAGTACGTGTGCGCGGTCGTGGTCCCGTCGTATTCGAGCCACTCGTCGCATCCGGCGAAGGCTTGTTTCAGGGTCCGGTGGTGGACGTCGAAGTACCCGTTGAGGAAGTCGAAGTCGCCGGTCGCTTTGTTCCATGTCGTCATGCAGCCAAGCGTCCAGCCAATACCTGACAACCGATGGCAGCGATAAGCATTAACCTGAACAGCATGCGTTCGAGCCGGCTGTTGTCGATCCTGCTGTTGCTGCAGACGCGCCGGCAGTTGACGGCGCGTGAGCTCGCGGACGAGCTCGAGGTGTCGTTGCGGACGATCTACCGCGATGTCGAGGCGCTCGCGGCGGCCGGGGTTCCGGTGTACGCCGATCAGGGTCGCGCCGGCGGTTATCGGCTCGTCGAGGGGTACCGCACCAAGCTGACCGGACTGACCGAGCAGGAGGCGGCCGCACTCTTCCTGGTCGGTATGCCGGGCGCGGCCGCGGCGCTGGGACTCACCGCGGAGACCAGTGCAGCCGAGCTCAAACTGCTCGCCGCCCTCGCCCCCGACCAGCGGGACCGCGCCGGCCGGCTCAAGAACCGCTTCCACCTCGACCTGCCCGCCTGGTATCAGGACGCGGAGGACTCGCCGCATCTCTCGGCGGTCGCCGACTCGGTGCTTCACGATCGCCGGATCAAGGTCATTTACCGCCGCTGGGAGGAGCCCCGCGAGGTCGAGCGCGTCCTGGAGCCGCACGGGCTCGTCCTCAAGAACGGCAGTTGGTACGTCGTGGCCGCCACCGCGAGCGGTCTGCGCACGTACCGCGTCTCCAACATCCTCGAGCTCACACCGACCGAGGAGGAGTTCGAGCGGGACCCGGACTTCGATCTGACCCAGTTCTGGCAGGACCACCTCCAAGGGTTCGACCGCATCCGGTACACCGGCGAGGCCGTCGTCCGGGTGGCCGCGCAACTCGCCGCCAGGATGTACGACGTCTCGTTCCCGAGCCTGGTCAAGGCGGTGGCGGCCGCCGAGCCCGAGCCCGACGGGAGCGTCGTCGTGACGATCCCGATCGAGTCCGTCGCGAACGCGGCCACCTCACTGAGCCGGTTCGGCGCCGCGGTCGAGGTGCTCGAACCCGCCGAGCTGCGAGCCGAAATGGCCACCCTCGGGAGGGCGATCCTCGACCTCTACCGCTGAGTGTGACCCACGTCCGCTTGTCTTGTCTGACTCATATATTATGATTTCCATACTATATGAGTCGACCGGAGGTGGGCGGGATGAGGATCACGGTGTTCGGCGCGACGGGTGGGATCGGCGGTCACGTCGTACGGCAGGCGCTCGATGCGGGGCACAAGGTGACCGCGGTGGTGCGGACGTCCTCGGCGTTCGAGCTGGAGCATCCGTCGCTGGAGGTGGTGCGGGTGGCCGGTCTGGACTCCGCGGAGCCGCTGCGCGAGGCGCTCGACGGGAGTGCTGCGGTCGTGTCCGGCGTGGGGGCCCGCGGGCGGAAGGACGGACCGGTCGCGTCGAACAGCACGCGGTCGATGCTGACGGCAATGGAAGCGGCCGGGGTACGGCGCTTCGTCGCGGTCAGCGCCGCGCCGCTCGGACCGGTCCCCGCGGACGAGAGTTTCCTGAACCGCCGGGTGGTGTACCCGATGATCAACGCCTTCGCGGCCGACGTGTACGCGGACCTCCGGCTGATGGAGGCGGCGATCATGAGCAGCACCACGGAGTGGACGATCGTGCGCCCGCCGAAGCTGAACAACAAACCGCTGACCGGTCACTACCGCACGCTGGTCGGCGGCACCGTGACGAAGGGGTACTCCGTCTCGCGCGCCGACGTGGCGCACTTGATGCTCGCGGTCCTCGACGACCCGGCGACCATCGATCAGTCGGTCGGAGTGTCGTACTGATGACGCGAATCGTGCGCTCGGCGAGCCTGCTGTTCAGTGGACTGTTCGCCGGATTCCTGGTCTGCGTGCTGGTGCTCGAGAACTCGCTGCGCGGGTACGACGCGGCCGTCTACACGCAGACCCGGTTGGTGGAGCTGGACTCGCTGGACAAGTTGGCCTCGGTGACCTTGATCCCGGCGCTGATCACCACGGCGGTGCTGGCGATCCGGGCCCGAGGCAACGATCGGCGTGTGGTGCTGGTGGCGATCGCGCTGCTGATCGTCGTGTTCGCGACGACACTGGCGATCAACCTGCCGATCAACTCGGATCAGGCGGCGTGGTCCGTGCAGAACCCGCCGTCCGACTGGGCGAGCGTCCGCGATCGGTGGCAGGTCGCCCACGCAATCCGTACGGTTGCGGCGGTGCTCGCCTTCGGTCTGCTGGTCGTGAGCAGTCAGCGGGCACCGGTCAGCTCGACTGTGCGAGTCCCCGCGGATGTCCACATGTGAACGGCTACACCAGGTTGCGGATGAGGTCGTGGGGTACGGCGTGGGCGGTGTTGCCGCGGTGGCCGGTGGTGGTTCGGGCCATCGTGAGTGAGTTGAGGAGCGCCTCTTCGACCGACTCGGTGACTGCTTGGAACGGCCCGCGGAGGTCGTTGTCCGCGTAGCCCGGCGTGCGGTTGGTGGTGAAGGCGATCGCGTAGTCGCCGCTCCCGGGCGCGAAGTCCGAGCCGACCCGGCCCATCGCGAACACCGCCCGCCGCGCGAGCCGCCCGAGCTGCCGGGCGTCGAGCGGAAGATCCGTGGCCACGACGATCATGCAACTGTTGCCGTCCGCATCAAGAGGCGTCGCGGGGATCGGTCGCCCAAGCACCGTCAGCAAGCCCGAGAAGTTCGACTGCACGATGGCTCCCACGGTGCCGGAGGAGATGGTGCGGGACGACGTGCCGATGCCGGCTTTGAAGCCGAGAGCTGTGGTGCCGGTGCCTGCGCCGACGCAGCCTTCCAGGGGGAGGGCGGAGGAGGCTGTGTCCAGGGCGGTATGGACGTGGTCCGGAGTGATCGGGCGGCGGCGGATGTCGGAGAGGTAGGCGTCGTTGGTTTCGCCGACGACCGGGTTGAGGCTGGTGGCCTTCGGGTCTCGATCGAGAAGCCAGCTCACCAGCGCATCGGCGACCCGGAACGTGCTCAGCGTGCCGGTGAGCAGGATCGGGGTCTCGATCACCCCGAGCTCGTCGACCTGGGTGGTGCCGATCAGCTTGCCGTACCCGTTGCCGACAGCAACAGCAGCCGGGAGCGTACCGGCGTACCCGTCGGGCACGATCGCGGTCACCCCGGTGTTCAGGCCGTCGCCGGTGAGCGTCGTCTGGCCGACGCGGACCCCGGGCACGTCGGTGATCGCGTTGAGCGGACCGGTGGGCAGGGTGCCGACGACGACGCCAAGGTCGCGGACTCTCCGGGGATTCTGCATACGGCTATCGTCGGGCACATGCTCGAGCACCTCGCCGGCCGGGTCTGGCTCTACCCGCACGACCCCGACCCGGACGCGATCCGCCCGTCGGTCGCCGTGATCGCCGACGACCGCGGCTCCGTCCTCGTCGACGCAGGCAACAGCCCCGAACACGCCCGAGCAATCGGTACGGCGATGGCAGCAGCCGGACTGCCCGCGCCGAAGTGGCTCGTCTACACGCACCACCACTGGGATCACACCTGGGGCGCCTCAGCCTGGGACGACGTCACGGTCGTGGCCCACGAAGCCGCTGTCGGCCTACTGACAGCCGAGGCAGCCAAACACTGGAGCCACCGCTACCTCCACGACGAAGTCGAGGCCAACCCCAAGTTCGGCCCGAGCTTCCGCGCCCGCGCGCTCGCCGTCCCCGACTGGACCGACTTCCGGATCGTCCTCCCCGACCAGACCTTCGACGACACCCTCACGCTCCCCACCGGCGTCGTACTGCGTCACGTCGGCGGCAACCACGCCCCGGACTCCCTGATCGCCGTCGCCGATGGTGTCGCCCTCCTCGGCGACGCGTTCTACCCGCCGCCGTACCACCTCCGCACACCCGACGACACGCTGGACTACGCGATGGTCAAGCGGCTGCTGTCCGAGCGACACGACTGGTACGTCGACGCCCACTCACCGCCCCGGACAAGATCAGCCGCACTCGCCGGGGCCTGACGGGGGTCCGATCGGCGGACCTGGGGAGGGAGTCCGGGGGCTCGCCCCGTAGGCTGGGCGCGCGATGAAGAGTTTTGAGGAGCTGTTTGCCGAGCTGGGTGAGAAGGCGGCGACGCGGCCGGAGGGTTCCGGGACCGTGGCGGCGCTGGATGCCGGCGTGCACGCGATCGGCAAGAAGCTGGTCGAAGAGGCCGCCGAATCATGGATGGCAGCCGAGTACGAGGGCAAGGAGCGGGCCGCGGAGGAGCTGTCACAGCTGCTCTACCACGCTCAGGTGATGATGCATGCCCTCGGCCTCGACCTCGAGGACGTGTACCGACATCTGTAGGAGCCCGCTCCGACAGATCACCGGTTCACACCCCCAGAAAGGGCAGTCGCCATGCTGCGCGTCGCAGTACCGAACAAGGGCTCGCTGAGCGAAGCCGCCACCGAGATGCTGACTGAGGCCGGCTACAAGCAGCGCCGGTCCACCAAGGACCTGACTCTCACCGACTCGGCCAACGAGGTCGAGTTCTACTACCTCCGGCCGCGTGACATCGCCGTGTACGTCGGCGAGGGGACGCTGGACGCCGGCATCTCCGGGCGTGACCTGGTGCTCGACTCGCACGCCGACGCGGATGTGATCATGGGCCTCGGGTTCGGCTCGTCCACGTTCCGGTTCGCCGGGCGGCCCGGGGTCGCGGACTCCGTGAAGGACCTGGCCGGGAAGCGCATCGCCACGTCGTACGCCGGGGTGCTGCAGGACCACCTGGCCGAGAACGGGGTCGACGCCGCCGTGGTCCGCCTGGACGGCGCGGTCGAGTCGGCCGTCCAGCTCGGCGTCGCCGACGTGATCGCCGATGTGGTGGAGACCGGTACGACGCTGCGCCAGGCCGGACTCGAGGTGTTCGGGGACCCGATCCTGAAGTCCGAGGCGGTGCTGATCAAGCGGCACGGCGTCGAGAACCCGCCGAACGGCATGCAGCAGCTGATCCGCCGGCTCGAGGGCGTCCTGATCGCTCGCAACTACGTGATGATGGACTACGACATCCGCGCCGAGGACGTCGACGCGGCCACCTCGGTCGCTCCCGGCCTGGAGTCGCCGACGATCTCCCCGCTGCACCGGCAGGGCTGGGTCGCGGTGCGCGTGATGGTCCGGCGCGCGGAGGCGCAGCGCCTGATGGACCAGCTGTGGGAGGTTGGTGCCCGTGCCATCCTCACCACAGACATCCACGCCTGCCGGATTTAGAGGGCATCGTGAACCCCCGCGCCTACTGCGCGGCACTCGGCGGGCACCTCGCCGCACTGGAGCGAGGGTCACGATGCTCCGCATCGAAACCCTCCCTCCAGCGCACCGAGGCACTCCGCCGAGCACCTGCTCGCAACGGCGCAGGGGTTCACGATGCCCTCTGACATGACGGACAGGCTCTTCACCTTCCATCCGCGGATCCTCGCGTTGATGGCCGGGGTGATGGGCTTGTCGCTGGTGGCGGTGTTCGGGGTGATCTGGGTCCGGTTGCCGGCGTCGTCGCGGGATTCGTTCAGCTGGTTCCAGCGGATCACGTTGCTGGTGTTCTTCGGGGCGATCCTGTGGATCCTGTACCGGATGACCACGCTGCGGGTGACGGCGTACGCCGACGGGTTGCGGGTCCGGAACGTGTTCAAGTCGTACACGTTGACCTGGGCGGAGATCAGCGGCCTGCGGTTCCGGTCGGGGGACGCCTGGCTGCAGCTGTTCGATGCCGACGGCAACCGGATCGGCATCCTCGCGATCCAGGCCGCGGAGGGTGCCCGGGCGAGCCGCGCCGCGAAGGAGCTCGCGGCGGTGGCTCGCGACCACGGCGCCGGAGCTAACCGGCCACCGCGAAGCTAGTCGTGTGGGACTCGCCAGGCTTCAGGACGACGAGGTCCTGACCGGTGATGAAGGCGTCCGGCGGACAGGTCATCGGCTCGACCGCGAGCGCCGTACGCCCGACTGCCTCGCCGGTGAACAGCTGCATCCAGGGGGTGTCACTGCTCAGGACCGACCGAGCGCCGCTGTCGGGGTCGGTCAACGACACCGACCACGCGCCGTCCAGTCCGGTGAAGGCGTTGTCGATCGAGGTTGCCTCGATGAGTCGGCCACCGGTGAAGTCGTACTGCGAGCCGGCGACTGGCGTGAGGCCGACGGGTTGCATGCGGTCCGCGGAGACTTCCAGGCGGTCGGACGCGGTGAACTCGAGGACGCATTCGTCGAGGGGGCGTCCGACGCTCAGATACGGATGTGCTCCGTAGCCGTACGGCGCCGAGCTCCCACCGACGTTGGTAGCCGTGGCGGTGACGGTGAGGCGGTCGGTCAGGCGGTAGTCGAGGCGTAGGTCCAGTTGGTGGGGATAGCCGGGTTGGCCGTGCAGACGGTGGCCGACGACGAGCGCGGCGGGATCCGAGCCGTCGTCGACGCGGAGCCAGTTCGCCCAGCGGGTCAGGCCGTGGATCGCGTTCGAGCGGGCGGGCTCGGTCAGGTACAGCTGCTGCGGCTCGCCCTCGAACGTGTACTTCCCGTCGGTGATCCGGTTCGGCCACGGGAACAGGTGCTGACCGATACCCGCATGCGCCGCCTCGTCCTCGTCGTACCCGAGCAGGACCGGGCGGCCGTCGTACGTCAGCCCGCGCAGCCCGCCGCCGACACTCACCACGGTCGCCTCGTACCCGCCGCCGCGGAGGACCCACTGCTCACCAGATGGCAGAACATTCATGGTCCAATCCTCTCCGACCCTGTCCATCCTGGGCGAACCCGTTCGTGGTCATGCTGTAAACACGCTCACAGGAGGTACGACGTGAAGTACATGCTGCTGATCAACGCTGCGGAGCTCGACGCCGAGAACGCCCCGGTCGGGTGCGAGCCGGAGGACTGGATGCGGTTCGACAAGGAGATCACCGACTCCGGCGTGGTGGTCGCGTCCGAGTCGCTCGCCGACCTGGTCACGGCAACCCGCGTCGAGGTCGCGAACGACGGCAAACGGACGGTGACGGACGGACCGTTCGCGGAGACCCGCGAGGTGCTCGGCGGGTTCTACGTGATCGACGTACCCGATCTGGACGTCGCGCTCGACTGGGCGGCGAAGTGCCCGGGGTCGCGGGCCGGCGGATCGGTCGTGGTGCGTCCGGTCGCGGAGTTCTGACGATGGACCAGGTCGAGGCGGTCTTCCGGGAGGAGCGGGGCCGGTTGCTGGCCGCGCTCGCCCGGCGGTTCGGGGACCTCGACCTGGCCGAGGAGGTCACCTCGGAGGCGATCGAGGCGGCGCTGGTGCGCTGGCCGGTCGACGGCGTACCGCCGAACCCGGGCGGCTGGCTGATGACGACCGCCCGGCGGAAGGCGGTGGACCGGCTCCGGCGCGACCAGGTGTACGCCGCCAAGCTCGCCGTACTGCAGGTGGACATGGACCGGGCCGCGCCGCAGCCGACCGGGGACGAGCTGCCCGACGAGCGGTTGCAGCTGTTCTTCACCTGCACCCATCCCGCGCTCGCGGCCGAGGACCGCGGCGCGCTGACGCTGCGCTGCCTCGCCGGTCTGACCACGCCGGAGGTCGCGCGGGCGTTCCTGGTGCCGACCGCGACGATGGCGAAACGGATCGTCCGGGCCAAGCAGAAGATCCGGGACGCGCGGATCCCGTTCCGCGTCCCCGACCCGGACGAGCTGCCGGAGCGACTGCCCGGCGTACTGCAGGTCGTCTACTCGGTCTTCACCGAGGGGTACGCCGCAAGCTCGGGACCGTACCTGCAACGCCTCGATCTCGCCGAGGAAGCGATCCGGCTGGCCCGGATCCTGCACCGGCTGCTGCCCGCCGAGCGCGAGGTGACCGGCCTGCTCGCCCTGATGCTGCTGGTCCATGCCCGCCGCGACGCCCGCACCGGCCCGGACGGCTCGCTGATCCTGCTCGAGGATCAGGATCGCCTCCGCTGGGACCACGAGATGATCGCCGAAGGCCGTGAGCTGGTCGTCGCCGCGCTCACCGGCGGCCCGGCGGGACCGTACGCCGTCCAGGCCGCGATCGCCGCCCTCCACGACGAGGCGGCCGACTTCGCCGGCACCGATTGGCCCCAGATCGTCGCGCTGTACGACGTACTGCTCGAGCTCGACCCGTCGCCGGTGGTCGCGCTCAACCGCGCCGCCGCCGTCGCGATGCGGGACGGCGCCGAGGCCGGCCTGGCTCTTCTGGACGAACTTGCCGGCGAGTCGCGGCTGCGCGACTACCACCCGTTCGCGCTCGCCCGCGCGGACCTGCTGCACCGGCTCGGACGTTTGCCCGAGGCAACCGCGGCGTACGAGCGGGCGCTGCAACTGGCCGGATCCGAACCGGAGCGTGCTCATGCCCGTGACCGGCTTGCCTCGATGGAGCAGACTGAGCGCCATGGAGACCGTTTATGAAGCGGCGGGTGGGTCCGAAGGCATGCTCCGGCTGGCGCGAGCCTGGCACGAGCGGGTGATGGCCGACGAGGTCGTCAGTCACGCGTTCCACGGTGAGGTCGAGCCTGATCACATCGAGCGGCTGGCGGCGTACTGGAGCGAGGCGCTCGGCGGACCGCAGGCCTACACCGGGGTGTACGGCACCGAGGCGTCCGTGGAGCGCCGGCACAGCGGGAACGGCGAGCACGACGAGATGAACCGGCTGGCGATCGAGCGCTTCGACGAGGCGATGACCGACAGTGGGCTCACCGATCCGAAGCTCCGCCAGGTCCTGCACGACTACTTCGCATGGGCAACGTTCACCACGATGTACCACCACAACTCCGCCGACATCGCCGACGACCTGAGCATCCCGCGCTGGTCCTGGGACGGCCTGGAAACGTGACGGACCGCCTCGCGCGGCTCGCCCGCAGCTGGGACGAGGCGGCGGAAGGCTACGACGCGTACTTCGTCCCACGCTTCGCGCCCTGGGTGCAGGCTGCGGTCGACGAGCTGGACGACGTACCTGAGGGCCCGATCGTGGTGCCTTGCTGTGGGACCTTCCCGGAGCTCGAGCTGCTGACCCCGCGGTTCCCCGGCCGGAGGATCGTCGGCATCGACCTGTCCGCCGAGATGGTCCGGTTGGCCCGCCGCCGCGCGAGTGGACAGCCGCTGGTCGAGGTCGTCCAGGGCGACGCCACGACCCTCGATCCGGCCCTGTCCGCTGCGGCCGTCGTCTCGGTCTTCGGGCTCCAGCAGCTGCCCGAGCCAGCGGCGGCGATCCGGTCCTGGTACGACGTGCTCCGGCCGGGCGGCCGGCTCTGCGTCGTGTACTGGCCCGAGTTCGCGGAGGAGACCGGTCCGTTCGCGCTCCTGGACGAGGTGATCGACGGGCGGCGCGATCGCGCCTGGGAGGACGCGCTGATCCCGGCGCTCGACGGTGCCCTGGTCGAGCGGGACGAGCTGGTGTCGTACCGGATGGTGCATCCCGACGCGGCGGCGTACTTCGATGCGGCCGACCGCTCCGGGCCGCTGCGCGCTACGGCGTTGGCACGTGGTGACGGGTACATCGCCGAGCTGCGGGCGAGCTACCTGGCGAAGGCTCCCGCGGGGGAGTGGGTCCACCATCCGCAGGCGCGGTTGATCTCCGCCAGGCGGTGATTCGGCTCAGGAGGCGGCTGAGTCGTGCGGCGGCAACGCCACCGACTTCGTGACGAGCTCCACCGCGGGGTCGAACGGGATGGTCGGGTCACCGTCGATGATCACGTGGGCGCGGGACCGGGTGGCCTGCTCGGCGAAATGGTCGCGCTCCCACCGCATCCACTCCAGCCAGTGGTCGCGGAGGGCCTCGCCGTCGCGCTCGATGCCGCGGTCCAGGCGGACCTCGTTCGACGTCTCGACCCAGAGCCGCAGCGATTGCCAGTGGGCGGCGTCCCGGTCGCAGGCGGTGACGCCTTCGACGATCAGCAGATCCACCGTGTTCGGTACGACGTGCAGCTCGGCGTACGCGCCGACGTACCAGTCGTAGCGGCGGTAGCGGCCCTCGCGGCCGTCGGCGAGCCGTTGCAGCACATGGTCGCGGAGCAGACCGAATCCACGCTCGGCTCCGGTCCAGCCGTCGTACAGGTCGTCCATGTGGATGACGTAGGTGTTCAGGTCGCGGGCCTTGGCCCGGGCCTCCAGGTTGGCGGCGACGGTGGTCTTGCCGGAACCGGCCGGTCCGTCGACGCCGATCAGCCGGGTCCGGCCCAGTTGGGGCGAGCCGGCCTGGACGTTGTCCAGCAGCGAGTCGATGGTCAGGGGCGAGCCGTGGTCAGCGGCTTTCTCAGTTGATTCCATGGCGCTTCAGAATGTCCTCGATCTCGTCGAACTCCGACGAATCCTGCTGCTTGGCCTTCCCCTTTGACGGCTTGGCAGCTTTGGCGGTGGTGGCCGACGCAGGTGCGGGACCTGTCGCGGTCAGCTCACCCGCGGGCGAGGCGGGCTTCTTTTCCTTCGGTGCCTTCGGACTACGGCCGCGGGCCACGCCGGAGACGACGTACAGCACCACGGAGACGCCGAACAGCGCGACCCCGGCCCAGACGGTCGGCGAGAAGATCAGGTGGGTGACCCAGCTCACCGTCGAGCGGACCACGTCCCAGACCAGCTCCAGCAGACCGGTCAGATACAGCGAGACCGGCAGCAGGGACCAGGCCACGCCGCGGGTGCCGGCCGCCACCCCGCGGCGCCGGAAGGCGAACCACGAGCCGATCAGACCGAGCAGCGTGAGGCCTACGCAGAACGGCAGCAGCGTCAAATCGTTGAAGTCAGGCACATACCCAGGCTCGCACAGTCCCGCCCGGAACCAAGAGGGGAAGAGCCCTGACGGGACCCTGAAAGCTCGATGGAGGAAGATGCGGGGCATGGAACCAGAGCGGCGGTTGGCCTTTACCGGGTTCGACAACGACGACGGCACGGCGGATCCCGCGCTGGCGGCCGCGCTTGCGGCGGGTAACGGGGGTGCGGTGCTGGCGGCCCTGACCAAGGCCCGGCTGCTGGTGCCGGTGGTGGCGGTGCTCGGCGAGGTCGAGCACGACGAGAACGGGCTGGCGCACGACAAGACCTCGGACATGGCCGTCGCGCTGCTCCAGGGGCAGGACGGGCGGAACGCGCTGCTCGCGTTCACCGGCACCGAGAGCCTGGCCCGGTGGAGCCCCGAGGCCCGCCCGATGCCCGCTCAGGCGCGGCTGGTCGCGACCGCGGCGATCCAGGAAGGCGCGGCCGCGATCGTGCTGGACATCGCCGGCCCGGCCGCGGGCGTGATCGAGACCGACGACGTACGCCGCCTGGCCGCCGGCTTCCAGGTCATCAGCCTGGAAGACGGCAACCACGCGTGGGTCGAATCAACCGACGGCTGAGCCGAGGGCGTCCATCGGCTTGGGGCGCATAGCGATCCGGCCGGTGATCGCGGTGGTCGGGAGGACCAGCAGGAGGACGACCGCGATCCAGGCGAGCAGGATCCAGGCCGGCCCGGACGGGATCGGCCAGCCCCGGGTCGCCATCGCGATCGGGAGCACCGTGAACGCCGCCGTGATCAGCCCGGTCACCAGCCCGAGCCCCGCGATCAGCAGGCCCTCGAGCCCGAGCATTCGTGACACGTCACGGCGCGTCGACCCGGTCAGCCGCTGCAGTCCGAACTCCCGGCGCCGGTCCAGCACCGCGACCGCGATCGTGTTGACCGAGGCGATCGCCGTGTACGCGACCGCGATGGCCGCCAGCAAGTACGCGATCCACGCATCCACTCCGAGCCCGGTGTCCAGCCCGTCGCTGAGCAGTTCGCGCCCGCCGATCGACGTACCCGGCCACTTCGACAGGTCCACGTTCACCTTGCCGGTGGTCTTCAGGACCAGCTGACTGGGCAGTCCGGTCGTGGTGTGGGCGGCCAGCAGCTTTGCGGGGAGCAGGAGGGACTCGTAGCCGGACGGGCCTTCGGCGAGCGCGACCACCTTGACCTTGACCAGGGCGTCGTCGCCCAGCCGCAATCCGATCTCCGAGCCGACGTCGACCTTGAGTTTCTTCGCCGTACCCGGGGGCAAGGCGACGGTGTCGCCGGTCAGGTCGTTCAGCGAACCCTTGGTTACCTTGTCCTTGTAGATCGGTCCGCTCAGGCCGAGCAGCGGCCAGGCGTCGCTGGTGTGGGAGGTGTCGTACGGCTCCTCGATCCAGCCCTTGCTGCGGACCAGTTCGGACGACGCGGTGACGCCGGGCAGGGCGCTCGCGGTCTCGGAGAGTGAGGCGGGGATGCCGCCGGTGATGATCACGTCGCCGGCCAGGTTGCTGGTGAAGGCTTCGACCGCTGCCTTCTGCTGCGTGGTCTGCGAGTAGATGTTGCCGATGGCAATCGCCGTGGCGATCGTGATCGGGATCAGGATCGCGCCGAACTGGACCGCGCGGACGCGCAGGTTGATCACCGCGAGAACTCCGCTCGTACCGCGGCTCTCGACGAGTCGCGTGATGCGTGGGACCAGCGCGCGCTGGATGACCAGCGGTGCCAGGATCGCGGTGGCGATCGAACCGGTCAGACCGGCCGGGCCGCCGACCGCGGCAGCGTTGGCGGGACCCATGAACGGGGTGGACAAGGCGATCGCGACCGTGGCGCCGGCGAAGATCAGGCCGATGATCATTCTGATGCGGCTGAGCGCGACGTTCGGTACGGCGGCTTCCGCGAGGGCCTGGATCGGGCGGATCCGGGCGGCTCGTCCGGCCGCGAATCCGACGGTCACCCGCAGTACTGCGAACGTGAGGATCGCCGCGCCGGCGAAGGGGAGCGGGCCCTGGTCGAAGCGGAGTTGCGCAGGCACGATGCCGCCGTCGGCCAGCATCCCGAAGATCCAGGTGCCTGCGATCCGGCCGCAAAGGAGACCGAGGACGAGCCCGAGGACGCCGACCACCATCGTCTCCGCGATCACCATCTTGCCGACCTGCCGTGGCGTCGCACCGCTTGCCCGCAGCAACGCCAGCTCGCGGCGCCGTTGCCGGACCGACAGACCGATCGTCGCCGACACGACGAGCGCCATCACCACAGCCACCATCCCACCGAAGACGCCGGACATGATGATCAGCGGCAGACTCGTCGCAATCCCCGCAAACTCCGCGACACCCCGGTCGTCGCCGGTGTAAGCCTTCACACCCACCGGCAAGTCGAGCCGCTTCGCCAGCTCACGAACCGAAGTCCCGTCCGCCGGAAACACCCCAATCGCATCCACCCCGGCCGGAACATCCGCATCCGCGAAGAACACCGCCGGTACGTCGACCTGCCGCTGAGCCACCGCGATCCCGGCCAGCACGAACGCCCGCGGCTCACCACCCACGGTCACCGTCACCTGATCCCCAGGCGTGGCAGAGCCCGCCAGCCACTCGTCCAGCACGACCTGCCCACCACGCGGAGCACTTCCACCGACCAGCCGGTACGGCGTAAGCGCCGCCGACCCCCACCCATGCCCAGCAAGAACTCCACCCGCACCTGTGCCGGGGCCGGCTGTTACTACAGCGGGGAACGACCTGTCGGCGATTGCCTTTGCGACTCCCGGCGTACCGGCGAGCTTGGCGACCAAGCTTGCGTCTACGCGGTGGCGCTCGGGGAACGCGGCGGAGCCGCTGCCGTTCGGGGGATGGTAGGCGGGGTCGCCGGTGACGATGATGGGGGCGGCGGCCAGGCGTTGGGGTGGGGCGTTGAGGCGGAGGCCGGTTTCCAGGAGGCCGCCGGCGGCGCTCAGGAGGGCGCCGCCGAGGAGGACCGCGACGAAGATCGCGAGGAAGGCGGCGGTGCGGTAGCGCAGGGTGGTGACGGCGAGGCGGAACATCAGGCTCAGAGCTCCGTGGGGGTGAAACGGCCGGCGCTCAGCTGAGCGAGCTCCGCGGCGACGGCCTCGGCGGTGGGGTGGACGGTTTCGGAGACGATCCGGCCGTCGACCAGGAACACGACGCGGTCGGCGTACGACGCGGCGACCGGGTCGTGGGTGACCATCACGATCGTCTGACCGAGTTCGCGGGACTGATCGCGCAGCAGGGTCAGCACCTCGAGCGCGGTGGTGGTGTCGAGCGCCCCGGTCGGCTCGTCCGCGAACGTGATCGCAGTACGTCCGGCCAGTGCGCGGGCGATCGCGACCCGCTGCTGCTGACCACCGGACAGTTCACTCGGCCGGTGCTTCGCCCGTGACTCGAGCCCGACGCGCCGGATGACCTCGGTCACCCACGCGTCGTCCGGCGACTTCCCGGCCAGTGTCAGCGGGAGTACGACGTTCTGCCGGACGGTCAGCGCCGGCATCAGGTTGAAGGACTGGAAGACGAAGGCAACGGCCTCCCGGCGCAGCTCGGTCAGTGCGGTCTCGTCAAGACCGTGCAACGACCGTCCGGCCAGCTCGACGTCACCGGCGGTCGGGACGTCCAGCCCGGCGGCACAGTGCAACAGCGTGCTCTTGCCGGAGCCGGACGGTCCCATCACCGCGGTGAACGTGCCGGTCTCGAATCCATAGGTGACACCGGCCAGCGCGTCGACCGCGCCGGACCCGGTGCCGTACACCTTGCGGACGTCGGTCAGCTGGACGCTCACGGCGTCACCAGTACGTCGGACTTGCGGTGGTACGACTCGTTGGTCCACCACAGGATCGCGACGACCGCGCCGAGACCGAGGTCCGACCAGAGCCACCACGGTCCGTCGAAGTGGCCGAACATCGCCAGCGCCACCCAGACCACGAACTGCACCACGCAGGTCACCAGCCACACGCCGGTCACGGCTCGCAGCGCCGTGGTCAGACCGCGGGGCGGGGCCGCGTCGGCGACGCCGGCCATGATCTTGCGAAGCTCGCCACGGGTCTCGGCCGTGAGCAGCTGGAGCTGCCGGTCGCTCGCCTGCGATGGAGTGAGGACGGCCTGCCGGACGGCGCTGTCGAGCTTGGCGACCGCGGCGCGGCGGTCGGCGTCGGTCAGCCGGATCTGGTCGGGGGTCAGGAGGGGTTCGAGCAGCGTGTACATGAGTGCGTTCCTTTCCGGAGGTCGATGTGAAAAAGCGTATGGGTTGAACAGTTTTGTCCGCCCGCTGCTCAGGACCCGTTTCGAGGGTGGTGCTAGCACCCCTGTCACACCGCGGGCGGCGTACGTCAGGATGGGAGACATGACCGAGGACCGCGCGGAGCTGCCGCCGGGGCTCGCCCTGTCCTGGGGTGTGCTGCCGGTGCAGCGGCGCGGGCCGAAGCCGGCCTTGTCGATCGAGCAGATCGTCGCCACCGGCATCGAGTTCGGTGACCGGGACGGGTTCGAGGCGATCTCGTTGCAGCGGATCGCGGCGCACCTCGGCGTCAGCACGAACGCGATGTACCGCTACGTCCGGTCCAAGGAAGAGCTGATCGTGCTGGTGCACGAGAAGGCGGTCGGCCTCCCCCCGGCGTTGCCGACTGGGTGGCGCCCGGCCGCGATCGCGTGGGTGGACGCCCAGGTCAAGCTGTACGACGAGCGCCCGTGGCTGCTCGACGTACCGATCCGTGGCGCGCCGGTCACGCCGAACCTGCTGCGTTGGGTCGAGGCCATGCTCGCGGCGCTGGCCGGGACCGGACTGAGCCAGCACGACAATCTCGGCTGCCTGATGCTGCTGGACGGGTACGCGCGCAACTACGCCAGCCTCGCCCGGCAACTCGGCTCCAGCGACAACACTCCCGTGCAGGCCGAGCAGGTCGGCCGGTTCCTGGTGCCCCGGCTGATCGACGGCAACTACCCGATCCTGACCGCGATGTACACGAACCAGGAGTACGAGGACGGCCTCGACGACGACCTGGAGTTCGGCCTGGCCAGGATCCTGGACGGCATCGAGGTGCTGATCGCGAAGGGGTAACGCCGGGGAAACAGCCTGGCGAGTTGGATCTCAGTGGTCATCGATCACGTGAGGAGAACTCCCTTGGCAATCCAGAGCAGCAGGCGCACGTTCCTTCGGCGGTCCGGTCTGGCGGTCGCTCCGGCAGTCGTCGCCGGCGGTGCCTGGACGGTTCCCGCCGCGGCGCAGGGGACCGGTGGCGGGGTGCCGGCCGCCTTGCGCTCCGGCGGCGAGCTCGACAAGTACCTCGACAAACTGGCGGCCGACGACTCGTTCTCCGGCACGGTCCTCGTGGTCCGCGACGGCCGCCCGGTGGTGGAGCGCTCGATCGGCTACGCGGACAAGAAGAACGGCGTCCGGAACCGGGCCGACACCAGGTACTGCCTCGCTTCGGTGACGAAGATGTTCACCGCGACGGCGGTCGCCCAGCTCGCCCAGCGGGGCTCGCTGAGCCTCGTCGATCCGATCGGCAAGTACCTCACCGGATTCGCCGCCGCGGTCGCGGACAAGGTCACGATCCACCACCTGCTCACCCACACGTCCGGCCTGGGCGACTACATGCAGCTCGCCGGGTACTTCGAGGAATCGTCCACCTGGACGACGCCCCGGCGGATGATGGACGGCACCCTGCGCTACATCCGCACCGAGTCGCTCGCCTTCGCGCCGGGCACGGGCAGCAAGTACAGCAACTCCGGCTTCCATGTGCTCGGCAGCATCGTGGAGAAGATCTCCGGCGAGTCGTACTACGACTACGTCCGCAAGCACGTCTTCCGTCCGGCCGGCATGACCTCGGCGGACTTCACGCTGCTGTCCCAGTGGAGGAGCGACAGCCGCTTCGCGCATCCGTACCCCACCGATGCATCAGGGAAGCGGTACGACGCCCTCGACGGGGACATGTTCGGCGTCATCGGTACTCCGGCCGGCAATGCGTTCGCGAATGCAGCCGACCTGGTCCGGTTCGTGCGGGCCTTGAACGACGGAACGCTGGTGAGTACGACGTACCGCGATGTGTTCGTGACCCCGAAGTACCCGATGCCGACGCTGCCGGCCAAGCCCGGGCTGCCGGAGGTCATCAACTTCGTCGGGTACGGAGCGGACAGCGCCATCGTCAACGGCGCGCTGATCACCGGTCATCTCGGCGGCGCACCGGGCCTGAGCACGAGCGCCGAGTGGTACCCGGGCCGCGGCTGGACCGCCGTACACCTGGGCAATTACGACCCGACCCCCGGCGCGAACGTCAATCAGGAGTTGCGCCAGGTCCTGGCCAGCTGATCAGGGCAGGACGATTCGCACCGGGCCGGTTGCACGGGCCTCGACCCAGCGCCGATGGAAATCGCTGCCGGGGGCAACTTCCGGCCGGCGCGCCGGCTCGGTGCGGAGGTTGGCCGGCGCGGTCAGCGTGGTGGCATCCGGCTGCGGCGGCACGCCGTTCGCCTTGACGTCTGCGATCACGTCGGCGAGAGCTTGGGCAGCAGGTTTGCGCTGGTGGTCGACAGTGAAGAGGCCCAGATCGTACTCGCGGTCCGGGAAGTCCAGGAGACTGCGGTCGATGTCGTGCGAGGACCACCACGTCACGCCGTACAACGCCGGGTTCGGCAGCACGATCTCGACCGTCCGGCGGGTGAACTCGGCCTGCAGGTCCGTGGGGATGTCCGGCCCGGGTACGCCGATCTCCTGCAACCAGACGGGCCGCGCCGGGTCGAGCGAGGTGGCGTGCGCCAGCTCGACCAGGTAGTCGGCATGGGTGAGCGTGGCCGGCCCGAGGGGACCGTCCACTCGTGAGACCCCGTTGAAAACCCACGAGTGGACAGTGCTCAGGTCACCCAGATCCACGGCGTCAACGGGGTGGAACGGGTGGTCGGCCTTGTACCAGGCGTCGTCGAACACGGAATGCAGGGCGAGAACGTCCGGTGCCGTCTTCTTCAGCGTGGTCAGCAGGTCCTGCGCCCAGCTGGTCGACGCCTCCGGCGTGGTCGGGCTGTCCGGCCAGAGGTTGTTGACCTCGTTCCCGAGCGTGATCGCGAAGACGTTCGGCTTCGTCGCGACCGCGCGGGCCACGGCGTCGACGTACGCCGTGAGGCCGTCGCGGACTGTCGGATCCTCGAAGAGGCTGCTCTTGTGCCAGGTCAGCACCCACGACGGCAGGAAGTCGAAGCTGGACAGATGGCCCTGGATCAGGTCGACCGCGACGGTCAGCCCGTACTCCGCGGCGGCGTCGATGGTGTCGAGCAGATCCGCGATCGCGCGCTCGCGGATGATCGCCCGGTTCGGCTGGATCCATGGCCAGACCGGGAACACCCGGACGTGGTCCAGCCCGATCCCGGCCAGGTCGGCGAAATCCCGCCGTACCGCGGCGCCGTCGTAGTCCAGCCAGCTGTAGAACCAGCCGCTGGAGGGGACGTAGTTGGCACCGAACCGGGGAACCGAAGGCATGCCGAGGATGCTAAATCGGTTTAGGCAGGAAGAGCAACATCAGGCCGGCGGAGCGGTGGACTCGCGGACGGTCAGGACCGGGTCGGCGGTGCGGCGGTTGATCGTCCGGGCGGGATCGGCGATCACCTCGAGCAGGACCTCGGCGGCCTGCCGGCCGAACTCGAACGTGTCGCGGGACAGCGCGGTCAGCGCCGGGTGCATCAGCTGGGTGAGGATCGAGTCGTCGAAGGCCACGATCGACAGGTCGCCGGGGACCGCGACGCCCATCTCCATCGCGACCCCGAGACCGGCCACCGCCATCACGTCGCTGTCGTAGACGATCGCGGTCGGACGTACCGACTGGGACAACAGCTTGCGCGTGATCGCAGCGCCCTCCGCGTCGCTGAAGTCCGTGGTCAAGGACGGTGCATCGACCAGGCCCAGCCGGGGCGCGGCGTCGCGGAGAGCCCTGATCCGGCGCTGGGTGTGCTGGAAGTTCGGCGTACCGGCGACGTGGGCGATCCGGCGGTGCCCGAGTGCGGCCAGGTACTCCACGATGGCGAGCATGGCGTCGCGATCGTCTGCCCAGACCGAGGCGAGCGCGCCCTTCCCGCCTCGCCCGCCGATCACCACGGCGGGCAGCTCGAGCGCCTTGAGCTCGTCGACCCGCGGGTCCTTCACCGTCAGGTCGACCAGGATCACGCCGTCGACCCGGTGCTCCGAGGCCCACCGCCGGTACACCTCGATCTCCGCGGCGGTGTCCTCGACGATCAGCAGTTGCAGGGAGATCGACTCCGCGGACAGCCCCGACTGCACGCCGGACAGCAGGTGCGCGAAGAACGGCTCGACCCCCAGCGTCCGCGCCGGCCGCGCGATCACCATCCCGACCGAGTCCACTCGCGACGCCCCGAGCGCCCGCGCCGCGCTGTGCGGCCGCCAGCTCATCTGCTCGGCGATCTTGAGGATCCGCTCCCGGGTCGCGTCGCTGACACCGGGCCGCCCGTTCAGCGCGAACGACACCGCGCCCTTGGACACCCCCGCCCTGGTCGCAATGTCCGCGATCGTCGGTCTGGCCACGTGTTCCTCCCTCACCCTTGACAGCGGATTCTACGATCCTCGATAGTGCAGGAGCTATACCGGTTTATCAATCCCAGGAGATTTCATGCGTAGACGCCGTCTGGCGCCGGTGGCCGCCCTTGCCGCCGCTGCTCTCACTCTGGCTGGTTGCGGCCTCGGATCCGACGACTCCGGCAGTGGCGACGCCAAGCCGACCGTCGACGCGAACGCCAAGGTGACCGGTGAGGTCAGCTTCCAGACCTGGGCGCTGAAGCCGAAGTTCACGTCGTACGTCGAGGGCGTGATCAAGGCCTTCGAGGCGAAGTACCCGGGCACGCACGTCACCTGGCTGGACCAGCCCGGCGACGGGTACGACAAGAAGGTGCTGAGCCAGGCGTCGGCCGGCCAGCTGCCCGACGTGACCAACCTGCCGCCGGACTTCGCGCTCCCGCTGGCCAAGCAGGACATGCTGCTCGACGTCGCGGCCGCAGACCCGTCGATCAAGGACGAGTACGTCGAGGGCGGCGTGCAGGCGTACCAGTACCAGGGGATGGACGGCACGTTCGGCTACCCGTGGTACCTGAACACCGACATCGACTACTGGAACGCGACCAAGTTCGCCGCGGCCGGACTCGATGTGAAGAACCCGCCGAAGACCTTCGACGAGTTGCTCGCGGCCGCCAAGACGATGCACGACAAGACCGGCGGCAAGGAGTACCTGATGAGCCGCCTGCCGGGCATCGGTGACTTCACCAACGCCGGCATCAAGATCCTGTCCGACGACGGCAAGAAGTTCACCTTCAACACCCCCGAGGCCGCCGCGCTGCTGGACAAGTACCGCGACGCGTACAAGGCCGGCTACATGCCGCGCGACATCCTGACCAACGAGTACCTGGGCAACTCCAAGCTCTTCACCCAAAGCAAGGTCGCCTGGACCACCGGCGGCGGCAACGCGATCCAGGACTTCCAGAAGGACAACCCGTCGCTGAAGGGCAAGGTCGTCCCGTCGCCCGCGCTCGACACCCCGCCGCTGTACGTGCAGGGACTGTCGGTCGCGGCCAAGACCAAGAACCAGGCGGCCGCGATCGCGCTGGCGCGGTTCGTCACCAACGCCGAGAACCAGGCCGCGTTCGCGAAGATCGTCAACATCTTCCCGTCCACCAAGGCCTCGGCCCAGGACCCGTACTTCTCCAAGAGCGACGGTACGCCGGAGAGCGACGCGAAGGTGCTCGCCTTCCAGTCGCTGGCGAAGGCCAAGAACCTGCAGCCGCCGGTGATCAGTGGCGCGACCAACGACTTCATCGGGCAGCAGATCTCGCTGGCGATCTCCGGCAAGATCTCGTCCCAGACAGCCCTCGACGCGGCGGTGGCGAAGGCCAACCAGCTCCTTACCCAGTAATGCGCTACAACCGTTGGTTCACTCCGTGGGTGCTGGTGATCCCAGCACTCACGTGGTTGCTCGTGTTCAACCTCTGGCCGTCGATCAACACCGTCATCCTGTCGTTCACGAACGCCAGGCCGATCGGTGGCGGTCACTTCGTCGGGTTGAAGAACTTCGAGACCCTGTTGCACGACGAGCAGTTGCGGTGGGCGCTGCTGAACAGCGTCATCTACATGGTGGTCTGTCTGCCGTTCCTGACCGTCCTGCCGCTGCTGCTCGCCGTACTGGTCGAGAAGAAGCTGCCCGGGATCACGTTCTTCCGTACTGCGTTCTACACGCCGGTGGTGGCATCGGCGGTCGTGGTGGCGCTGATCTGGCAGTGGATCCTGGACGACCGCGGCCTGGTCAACGGGCTGGCCGAGAAGCTCGGGGTCATCTCCGGGCCGCTGCCGTTCCTCTCCGACCAGTGGCTGTTGTTGCTCAGCGCAATCAGTCTGACGATCTGGAAGGGGCTCGGGTACTACATGATCATCTACCTGGCCGCCCTCGGGAACGTCGGACGTGAGCTGCACGAGGCGGCCGCGGTCGACGGCGCGGGGCCGTTCCGGCGGTTCGTGCACATCACGATCCCCGGCGTACGGGGGACGATGATCCTGATCTCGATCCTGATCTCGGTGTCGGCGCTGCGGGTGTTCTCGGAGCTGTTCATCCTGAGCGGCGGCAAGGGCGGTCCGGGCGGCCGGGACAACTCGGTCGTGATGCTGATCCAGCAGTACAGCCAGGGTTTCGAGGGCAACCTCGGGTACGCGTCGGCGCTGTCGATCGTGCTGTTCTTCGTCACCGTCGTACCGATGCTGGTCCTGGCCCGCCTCAACCGTCGGGGAGCCGAAGCATGAGCGTTGTCACCGATCCGGCGCGGCCGGCCGTCGCCGAGGCTCCTGGTACGCCGTCCGGTCGCCGGCGTGGATCTTTCGGGTTCAACACGGTGTCGCCGCGGGAGAAGGTGGTCCGGTACCTGCTGCTGGCGTTCGTGCTGCTGATCACGATCGGGCCGTTCCTGTGGCAGCTGTCGACGTCGCTGAAGGGATCCGGGGAGGACATCTACACCCGGATCCCGCGGCTGCTGCCGTCGCAGCCGACGTTCTCCCACTACAAAGAAGTCACCGACACGATCCCGGTGCTGGACTACGCGCGGAACTCGCTGGTCGTCGCCTTCCTCGTTGTCGGCGGCAACGTGATCGGCGCGTCGCTGGCCGGGTTCGCGATCTCGCGGTTGCAGTTCCGCGGCCGTCGCATTGTGCTCGGGCTGTTCCTCGCCACCTTGGTCCTGCCGGGCGAGGTCACGATCATCTCGCAGTACGTGACGGTGCGGGAGTTCGGGCTGGCGAACACGCTGTTCGGTGTCGCACTGCCCGGCATGATCGGGGCGCTGAACGTGCTGCTGATGTACAACGCGTTCCGCGCGCTGCCGCTGGAGGTCGACCAGGCCGCGATCGTCGACGGCGCGAACGCGTGGCAACGCTTCGTGTACATCGGCCTGCCGTCGGTGCGCGGGACGATCAGCGTGATCGCGATCTTCGCGTTCATCGGCGCCTGGGACGACTTCCTCTGGCCGTTGATCGTCCTCACCGATCCGAACAAGTACACGCTGACCGTCGGCCTGCAGTACCTGTCCGGCACCTTCAGCAACAACCCCCGCCTGATCGCCGCCGGCACGATGATCGCCTTCATCCCCATCGTCATAGTCTTCGCCACCCTCCAACGCTTCTTCTTCAAGGGCGTCGAAGAGGGCGCGGTCAAGGGCTAGTGCCTCGCCAAGGAACGTTCAGGTCCTAATCCATCACTCGGGGTCCGGCCGGCCGGATTGGTCCCGCGGTCTGTCTCGCCGGTGCTCCACCCAACTTTGAGAAGCCACCGACCACAATTCCGTGCTGGAACTGGGCGGTGGCTTCTCAAAGTTGGGTGGAGACCGAGGCGGAGGAGGGCTGGGGGATTACGTCGTCAACGTTGCTTGACGAGGCACTAGCAGAGCGCCGGCTCCGGCCCGTGGTGGGTCGGAGCCGGCGCTGTTGCCGAACTACTTCACGAGCACGATCGAGTTGATCTTGGTGAAGTCGTGCGGTGCGGACGGGCCCGTCCAGCGGTAGACCGGGCCGCAGTTCTTGCCGTTGTACTCCAGGCAGAGCTGGAAGCCGGCGCCGCCGGTCTGGCTGTTGATCAGCGTCTTGGTGCCGATCACGTTCGACAGGTTGTGCGGGCCGTAGCTGTACCAGATGTTCTTGCTCAGGATGCTGCCGTTCGGCTCCTGCAGACACACTGCCCCCGACGGGCACGCAGTCGCCGTACCGCTGGTCGCCGCGTTGGCGGTCGGTGCCAGTGCCACGCCCGTACCGATCACAGCGGCAGCGATCCCAGCGGCAGCGATCCCAGCGGCAGTCATCGCGATCTTGCGCATGCTTTCGTTCCCCTCTTGTCCGGATGGTCCCCGGTTGAGGACCACACCTCGAAGTTAGGAGAGATCCGGAACGTTGTGAGGCGCTCCGCGATCATTTCGGTCTGCACCGAAATGGGTTGCGATCACTGCACGAGCACGACCGAGTTGATGGTGGTGAGGCCGGAGGGCTGAGACTCGCCCGTGGTCAGGTCATTCGCGGTTCGGCGAAGTCCAGCCAGTCGGTGGTGTCGGCCGGGGTGTGGTGGCGGATCGACCAGTCGACGAGGCGCAGGCTCATGTGGGCCCAGTACAGCCGCAGTACGGCGGGGGACAGGACGTTCTCGAGCAGCTCGTCGAACCACGTCAGGTCGGTGCCCGGGAGTCGTACGTGGGCGTCGAACCGCAGCGTCACCAGCCCGAACCGCCGGTCGCCGCGTCCGATGCCGTCCCAGTCGACGATGCCGGTCAGCTCGCCGGCGTCGTCGACAAGCACGTTGCCGGTATGGAAGTCGAGGTGCACGAGGTCGTCGCCGGTCATCCCGCTGGGCTCGTCGCGTCCGACCGCGCGGACCCAGTCCAGCAGCCGCCGCGTGCGGTCGTCGTACCGCAGGAGGGACTCGTGCAGGCAGAAGCCCGGGCCGCTCTCGAGCAGGTACATGGATGGGACGGGCAGGTCGGCGGCCAGCCCCGCGAAGCGGTCGGTCAGCGCGATCATCGACTCGAGCAGCGCACGGTCGATCACCTCCGGCGGCCGCCCCGGCAGGCGCTCCTGGACGACGCCGACGCCGTCGGGCACCTCGGTCAACAGCTGGTACTGCGGTATCGGCAGCCCGTGCGATCGCGCCGCCTCGAGGACTCGCGCCGTACGCCGTAGGTCGTCGAGGGAACCGAATCCGCGGGTGAGGACGCCGTCCCGCCCGTCGGGCCACCGCACGAACCCGGCACCGACCTCGCCGGCCGCAGCCCGTCCGACGAAGGTCAGACCGGCTCCCGAGCGCTCGTTCACCTCGAGCAGCAACTGCTCGGCATCCAGCTTCGCGACCGGATCGGGGATCTCATCGGCAGACACGGTCGCCGACCGTACCCCGGCGGTGACCCTCGGCACCATTGGATTCGACGAACTTGTTCGTAACGAACATGTTCGTTAGGCTCAAAGCATGGATGAACCCAGGAGCCGGCGGGAGCGCCCGGCCAAGGCGGCGCTGACGCGACGAGGCATCGTGGCGGCGGCGGTCGAGGTGATGCGGGCCGAGGGGCTCGACCGGGTGACCATGCGGCGGCTGGCGAAGGAGCTCGACACCGGCCCCGCCTCGCTGTACGTCTACTTCCGCAATACGGCCCAACTGCACGCCGCCGTGCTCGACGAGCTGCTCGGGTCGGTGGATCTGTCGCCGGTCGAGTCCGCCGGGGATTGGCGGGAGCGGCTCGAGACGGTGCTGGCGTCGTACACGCTGGTGCTGTTCGAGTATCCGAGCCTTGCGGAGTCCGCCGTGACCGCGCGGCCGTCGGGCGAGAACTATCTGCGGCTGGTCGAGTCGATCCTCGCGCTGCTCGACGAGGGCGGCGTGCCGCCACAGCAGGCGTCCTGGGGTGTCGACCTCCTGCTCAAGGTGGCCACCGCGACCGCCGCGGAGCACGCGGGCGGTGAAGACCTCGAGGCGTGGGACGAGGTCGCTGTCGCGTTGCGCGCGGCCCGGCCGGACACCCATCCGCGGATCGCCGCGCTCGGGGAGGACCTGCTGAGTGGTCCGGGTCCGGCCCGGACGTCGTGGGGCATCCGCGTTCTGATCAACGGAGTGCTCGGCACTCCACGCACGGGAGGACAACAGTCATGAGCACACATCACGCAATCGCGATCATCGGCGCCGGTCTGGGCGGGTTGACGCTGGCCCGGATCCTGCACGTCAACGGCATCGAGGCCGCTGTCTACGAGCTGGACGAGTCACCGTCGGCCCGGACCCAGGGCGGCATGCTCGACATCCACGAAGACTCCGGCCAGCAGGCGCTGCGCGCAGCCGGGCTGTACGACGACTTCCTCCGGATCATCCTGCCGGGCGCCGAGTCGATGAAGATCTACGACCAGCACGCCGTACTGCGGCTCTCGCACGACCATGAGGGTGGCGGACGGCCGGAGGTGCATCGCCGGGACCTGCGCGACCTGCTGCTCGGCGGTCTGCCGGACGGCGTCGTCCGTTGGGGCTCGAGGGTCGTCGAGATCTCGGACGATCGGGAGGTGCGGCTGGCCGACGGGAGCACGTTCACCGCCGATCTGCTGGTCGGTGCGGACGGCGCGTGGTCCAAGGTCCGGCCATTGGTCTCGGACGCAACCCCGTCGTACCTGGGTCTCTCGTTCGCCGAGCTGAATCTGCTCGACCCCGAGGCGCGCCACCCGGACAGCGCCGAGCTGATCGGCGGCGGCATGATGATGGCCCTCGGTGACGGCCGCGGCTTCCTGGCCCACCGCGAGCCCGACCGCCTGCACGTGTACGCCGCCGTGCGGATGGACGCGGAGTGGTCTGCCGGTGAGATCACCAAGGAGACGCTGCTGGCCGAGTTCAAGGACTGGGACGACCGCTTTCTCCGCCTCGTCCACGAAGCCGATGGTGAGCTGATCCCACGGGCGATCCACGCCCTGCCGATCGGTCACCGCTGGAATCGGATCCCCGGCGTCACCCTCCTCGGCGACGCCGCCCACGTGATGTCGCCGTTCGCCGGCGAAGGCGCCAACCTGGCGATGCAGGACGGAGCCGAGCTGGCCGCCGCCCTCATCGCCCAGCCCGACGACACCGAGGCAGCCCTCGCCACCTACGAAGCAGCCCTCTTCCCCCGCGCCGAGGCGTCCGCCGCTGAATCTGAGCAGAACCTCGAGATCTCCTTCGCGCCCGATGCCCCCGCCGGCATCCTCAACTTCTTCGCCTCCATGGCCTGAGCTCTCCGGAACCTAGTTTGCGCTGGATGGCGGTTATGTTCCGGAAAGCGCGGGCAGCCTACCCGCGGCCGGCCGGGAAGACAGCGCCGGTGTACTTCTCGCCGGGGCCTTGGCCGGGCTCGTCCTGGATGCTGCTGGCTTCACGGAAGGCCAGCTGCAGCGAGCGGAGGCCGTCGCGGAGGGGTGCGGCGTGGTGGTGGCCGAGCGAAGGCGCGGCGGCGTCCATCAGGCCGGCCAGGGAGTCGATCAGCGAGCGGGCCTCGTCGAGGTCCTTGTGGTCGGGGAGGTCGGCGGCCAGGCCGAGGTTGACGGCGGCCGCGCTCATCAGGTGGAGTGCGGCCGTCGAGATGATCTCGACGGCAGGGACCTCGGCGATGTCGCGGGACGCGGTCGACAGCGGATCGGGTGCGGCGGGGGACTGCGGAGTGGCATCTGCGTCGGTCATGCTGCTACTGTTGCATGGCGACCGACCCGGTCCGTTGGTGACCCCTGAGTGGAATACTCGAGGGCCGCCGGTGGTTCAGGTCTAAGCGGAGGGCCACCTCCCACCCAGTCGATGAAGAGTCGGCGGGTCCCGGTCACGCTGAGAGATTCTGGAGGACATCCGGAAGATCACAGCGATCGTACGGCGTACCACCCAGAGGGGTTGGGGCGTCGTCGATCTGGGAATTGGGCCTTCGTGTGATCGCACGAGGGCCCTTCGTGTTTTTCAGGGGGCTCGCGGGTGATCGCGAGGTGGCACCAGTACTAGTTCAATCCAGGAGGACCCATCACCACTGATTTGCGCGTCAACGAGCGCATCCGCGTTCCCGAGGTGCGACTGGTCGGACCGAACGGTGAGCAGGTTGGCATCGTCCGGATCGAGGACGCACTGCGGCTGGCCCAGGAGGCCGATCTCGACCTGGTCGAGGTCGCGGCAACCGCCCGGCCTCCGGTCTGCAAGTTGATGGATTTCGGCAAGTACAAGTACGAGACCGCGCAGAAGGCGCGCGAGTCACGCCGGAACCAGACCAACACCATCATCAAAGAGATGAAGCTGCGGCCGAAGATCGACCCGCACGACTACGAGACCAAGAAGGGTCACGTGGTCCGGTTCCTGAAGGCCGGGGACAAGGTCAAGATCACCATCATGTTCCGCGGACGCGAGCAGTCCCGGCCCGAGCTCGGGTTCCGGTTGCTGCAGCGGCTCGCCGAAGACGTGACCGAGCTCGGCTTCGTCGAGTCCTCGCCGCGCCAGGACGGCCGGAACATGATCATGGTGCTCGGACCGCACAAGAAGAAGTCCGAGGCGCGCGTGGACGTGGAAGCCGAGAAGGCGCAGCGGAAGGCAGAGCGCGAGGCCGACGAGCAGGCGGAGCGCGCCGAGCGCGTCGAGCAGGCCCACGCCCACGAAGCCGAACGCGCCGCCGGCGCCACCAAGAAGCCGAAGGGTCCGGCCGACAACCTCGACCCGGAGTGACGGAGCGCTCCGGCCGCCGAGGCAGCCGGAGCCGGTCACACCGAAGTTCGAGTCAACGAAGAAAATCAGGAGCACAACAGCCATGCCGAAGATGAAGACCCACTCGGGGATGAAGAAGCGCGTCCGGATCACCGGCACGGGCAAGGTTCGCCGCGAGCAGACCGGTGTCCGCCACCTCGCCGAGGCGAAGACGTCCAAGCGCAAGCGGCGCCTGAGCGGCACCGTCGAGGTCGCCCCCGCGTTCGCGAAGAAGGCCAAGAAGCTTCTCGGCATCTGAGCAGCACTCTCAACCCCCCAACATCCCCGCCGAGTGGGTCACCTCTCTCCGGCGCAGAAATACAAGGAGTAACACCTCATGGCACGCGTGAAGCGGGCAGTCAACGCCCACAAGAAGCGCCGGGTCGTACTCGAGCAGGCCAGCGGCTACCGCGGCCAGCGCTCGCGGCTGTACCGCAAGGCCAAGGAGCAGGTCACTCACTCGCTCGTCTACGCCTACCGTGACCGCAAGGCGCGCAAGGGCGACTTCCGCAAGCTGTGGATCCAGCGGATCAACGCCGCGGTCCGGGCCGAGGACCTGACCTACAACCGCTTCGTCCAGGGCCTGCGGCTCGCCGAGGTCGAGGTCGACCGCAAGATCCTGGCCGACATGGCTGTCAACGACCCGGCCGCGTTCTCCGCGATCGTGCAGGTGGCCAAGGCTGCCCTGCCGACCGACGTGAACGCGCCGAAGGCCGACGTTTCCGCGGCCTGAGCAACACCCCTGACAACACAGTGGCGAGCCCTGGTCTGCTGACCGCACAGTCCGTGCGGATCAAGCAGGCCCGGCGGCTCGCCACTCGTGCGTTCCGGCGCAAGACCGGCCGGTTCCTGGTCGAGGGACCGCAGGCCGTCCGGGAAGCACTCGAGCACCGCGAGCTGGTCCTCGAGGTGTACGCCGAGCCTGAGGTGGCGACCCGTCATCGAGACCTCCGCGATCTCGCCGCGGCGGCCGCTGTCCCGTGGTTCGAGGTCAACCGCGCCGCCGTCGAGGCGCTGAGCGAGACCGTCACCTCGCAAGGGGTCGTCGCCGTGTGCTCCCTCGTCACGGTGCCGTTCGGGCCGACCGGCAAGCTGATCGCGGCCGGCGTACAGGTCCGCGACCCCGGCAACATCGGCACCCTGATCCGTACTGCGGACGCGGCCGGCGCCGATGCCGTCGTACTGTCGACAGAGTCCGTCGACCCGCACAACCCGAAGGCGGTCCGGGCCAGTGTCGGCAGCATCTTCCATGTGCCGATCAGCACGGACGTGGACATCGTCACGGCCGTCCAGTCCTGGCGCGAGCAGGGTCTGCAGGTGCTCGCCGCCGACGGGTACGGCGCCACCGACCTGGACACCTGCATCGACGACGGCACGCTGGCCAAGCCGACCGTCTGGCTGTTCGGCAACGAGGCCCACGGCCTCCCCGACAGCATCAACGCCGTCGTCGACCATTCGGTGAAGGTCCCGATCTACGGCCGGGCCGAGTCCCTCAACCTGGCCACCGCTGCCGCGATCTGCCTGTATGCCTCGGCCCGGGAGCAACGACGTTGACGTTCGATCTGCCGGGGCGGTTCTGGCGCGGCAACCTGCACACCCACTCGAACCTGTCCGACGGGGCGTTGTCGCCGGCCGAGACCGCGCAGGTGTACCGCGAGGCCGGGTACGACTTCGTGGCGATCACCGACCACTTCCGGCCGGAGTACGGCTTCCCGATGACGGACACGCGCGAGCTACGGTCCGACGCGTTCACCACGCTGATCGGCGCCGAGCTCCACGCGCCGCGGACCGAGGCCGGGCAGCAGTGGCACATCATCGCGGCCGGCCTGCCGCTGGACTTCTCACCCCCGGCGGACACCGAGACCGGTCCTGAGCTCGCCCGACGAGCGCGGGTTGCGGGCGCCTTCATCGGCATGGCCCACCCGTCCGCGTCGCTCCTGACGGCGCTCGACGCCGAGAGCTTGGACGCGGCTCACTCGGTCGAGGTCTACAACGCACTCTCCGACCGGGAGAACCGCGGCGACAGCTGGCATCTGGCCGACGTCTTGCTGAACCGCGGTCACCGCCTCACGACGTACGCCGCCGACGACGCGCACCTGCAACCCCAGGACCCGCCACCGTGCCAGGCCTGGGTCCACGTCCGCGCCGAAGTACTCGCACCGGACGCGCTCCTGGCCGCCCTGAAGGCCGGCCACTTCTACTCCAGCACCGGCCCCGACCTGTACGACGTACACATCGAGGGCGACATGGTCGTGGTCCGCTGCTCACCCGCGACGAAGGTCCTGCTGAGCGGCGGCGTCCCAGGGGCCGAGGTTGCCCAGGGCACCGACCTGACCGAGTGCTCGCTCCCGCTGGCGCTGTTCCGCGGCACCCACTGCCGCATCACGATCGAGGACGCCGCCGGCCGCCGCGCCTGGACCAACCCGATCCATCTGCCGTTCTGATTGACGGCCGGCCGGGCGGCATGTCAGCGTTGGGGCAGCGCGCGCCAGGGCGCCTCCTCTCCGCGGCAAGCACCGAGTGCACCTGGAAGCAAAAGGTAGGACCCACATCGGCCGGTTGACCCTTCGGGACGGTCTGATTCAGCGGAGCGGGCTGTTCTGGAAGGACCGTTGATGTCGACTACACCGCTGCCCGCGAAGGCCAGCCTCAGCCAGCTCCGCGCCCGGGCGAAAGAACTGCGCAAGGCGGTCGCCAAGGGCCGGCCCGACGCCATCGAGCGGGCGCGCGCCCACCACCCGTCGTACGACGAAGCGGCCTTCACACTGCGGGACGCGCAGCTGACGATCGCCCGCGAGTACGGGCTGGCCAGCTGGCCCGAGCTGATGGAGAAGGTCGCCACCGAGCTGGTGGAGGGCCGCGAGCTGCACCGGTACTTCGGTGTCGAGCTCAACAACGAGACCTGGGACCTGCTCGAGCAGATCGACGAGACGAGCCCGCTGGAGGACCAGGAGCGGTTGCTGTACGGCGCGTACGCCGCCTGCCTGCACTGGCTGGAGGCGGGCAACGAGGCGAATCATGCGCGCGGAGAGCACCTGATCGCGCGGGTGGCGCTCCGGATCGGGCGCGTCGACGTGGGGATGCAGCATGCGCGGCGCTGCATCGACCTGGTGGAGACGCACCGCGAGCAGATGAGCGACTGGGACGAGCCGTTCGCCCGCGAGGCCCTGGCGCGAGCACTGGCCGCGACCGGTCAGGCCGCTGCCGCGCGAGCGGAGTTGGAGCGGGTTCGAGAACTGGCGAAGCTCGTCGCAAGCGACGGCGACCGGCAGGTGCTGAACGACGAGCTCGCGAAGGAGCCGTGGTTCGGGCTCACTTCCTGACCCCTACTTCTTGACCTTGGCCTCGAGGCCGTCGAGGAGCGCGTCGAGACCGAAGACGAAGTTCGCGGTCAGCTCGGAATCCAGGTCGGCCGAGGTCCGGCGCCGGACCGACTCCTGCATGTGCGGGTACTCGTCGGCGGCGGCCTCGGCCTGGGCCAGTAGGTCGCTCACCCAACTCTCCTCGGAGCGGCCGGACTTCCGCACCATCTCGCGGGTCGCCACCTCGGCGCTGACCGTGCCGAGCACGTACGACATCACGCTGCCCATCGCCAGATCGACCTCGCGGGCGGTGAACCCGGCCGCTCCGAACAGCACCAGACCGCGCTCGCCGAGCGTCATCGCGTGCGGACCGACGCTCGGCCGGGTGTACATCACCTCGGGCAGCCACGGGTGCCGCAGTACGGCGGACCGCAGGCTGTGCCCGAACAGGAGCGCCCCGCTCCGCCAGCCGGCCAGCTCCGGTTCGGGTACGTCGATCTCGCCCCAGACCTCGTCGATCAGCAGGTCGACGAGGTCGTCCTTGGTCGGCACGTGCCAGTAGAGGCTGGTCGCGCCGGACCCGAGCCTGGCGGCGAGCTTGCGCATGCTCAGTCCGGCGACCCCCTCCTCGTCCAGGACGAGCATCGCCATCTTCACGATCTGCTCCCGGCTGAGCGTCTCGCGCGCCGGTGCCGCCGTCCGTTGCCGGGTCCAGATCGTTTCCTTCATGTGCCCATCCTACAAAGCACTCGCACACTGTACGAGTCTGTCGTACAGTGTGCGAGTGACTAGTACACCGTTCGAGTCTCCCGAGACGCCCGCCGAGACGCCCGCGACCGGTCACCCGCGTCGCTGGTGGATCCTGTCGATCCTGTGCCTGAGCCTGATGGTTCTGGTCGTCGACAACACCGTCCTCAACCTGGCGATCCCGTCGCTGATGCGCGACCTGGGCGCGACGCCCGCGGACATCCAGTGGGTGATCGACGCCTACATCCTGGCGTTCGCCGGGCTGCTGCTGACCGCCGGAAGCCTGTCCGACCGGTTCGGCCGGCGGAAGATGCTGCTCCTCGGCCTGGTGGTGTTCGGTGCGGCCTCCCTGCTGGCGACGCTGGCCGACAACCCCTGGCAGCTGATCGCGTGCCGCTTCCTGATGGGCATCGGCGGGTCGCTGCTGATGCCGAGCACGCTGTCGCTGCTGTTCACGGTGTTCCCGCCGGAGGAGCAGCGCAAGGCGATGGCGGGCTGGTCCATGGTCGCGATGCTCGGCGTGGTTGCCGGCCCGACCGTCGGCGGCGTGTTGCTGAACCACTTCTGGTGGGGCTCGATCTTCCTGCTGAACGTGCCGATCGCCGCCCTCGCGATCCTCGGGACGCTGGCCCTGATCCCGGAGTCGAAGGGCCCGGCGCGCAACGTCGACCCGGTCGGCGCGGTGCTGACGATCGTCGGGATGGCGTCGATCGTCTGGGCGATCGTGTCGATCCCGGCGGACGGCTGGGGTTCCGGCCGGGTGCTCGGCGGCCTGGCGGTCGGTGTGGTCGCGCTGACCGCGTTCGCGCTGTGGGAGAAGCGGAGCGAGCATCCGATGGTGCCGCTGGCCTTGTTCCGGGATCGCCGGTTCAGCGGTACGAGTTTCTCGATCGTGCTGTTGTCGTTCACCGCGGGCGGGTTGCTGCTGGCGCTGACGCAGTACCTGCAGTTCGTGCTGGGATACAGCCCGTTGAAGGCCGGGCTGGCGTTGATTCCGTACGCCCTCGCCGCCGCGGTGTTCAACGGTCTCGGCGCCGCGCTGGGCAAGAAGGTCGCGGACCGGACGCTGATCTGCCTCGGGCTGCTGATCATCGCGGCCAGCTTCGGCATCCTGACCCAGGTGTCCGACTCGACCGGGTACGGCCTGCTGATCATCGGCCTGCTGGTGATGGGGATCGGCGGTGGCCTGGCCGGACCGGCGGCGTACACGCTGTTGATGCAGGCTGTTCCGGCGGAGCACCGCGGTGTGGGTTCGGCGATGAACGACACCGTGCAGCAGACCGGTGCCGCGCTGTCGGTCGCCGTACTCGGCAGTGTGCTCGCCGCGGCGTACTCCTCGGCGCTGCCGGACTCCGTGCCGGAGGCGGCCCGGAAGTCGATCGCCGAGACGCTCGCGCTCGGTCCGGACTTCTTCAACGCCGCCAAGCACGCGTTCACCGACGCCATGTCGATCTCGATGACGGTCGGCGCCATCGGCGCGGTCGCGGGCGCGGTCGTTGCCCTGGTGCTCCTGCCCCGCGGCGAGGCCAAGGTCCAGGACCCCGCTCCGGCATCCGTGGACGACCCGGTGCACTGACAGCATGCAGGCATGCGGAACGACCTGCTCAGTCTCGAGGTACTGCGGGACTTCCAGGGCCTCGTGAACCTGATGCTCGTGGTCGTAGTCGGGCTGATCCCGGTCGCGCTCGTGACGTTGATCGTCGGCCGGCGGAGGTCCCACCGGTTCGTCCTGAAGTGGGCCCAGGCGGCCGGCATCCTGTCGGCCGTCCTGGCGACCGGGTACGTCGTGGCCGGCGCAGCCTGCCTGATCCTCGAGAGCAGCACCCCGAAGCCGGCCCCGGGGTACCCACTCTTCGTCCTACCGGTCGGCGGGATCGCCCTGATCGTCGCCCTGGCAATCCTCGGCACCACCATCCGAACCAGATGGCGAATGGGCTGAGCCGACGGTTGTCCCGATTCGGGGTCAAAATCGTCCCCAATCTCGGATGTGGAGGGGTGGGGGTGGACAGCCGATTCACGCTCTTGGGGTTCGGGTTTCTAGACTGCAATTCGCAGAAGTTCCGAATTGAGAGCGAGCCATGTCCGGTCCCAACACTGATTACGACCCGGTCGAAGTGACGCCGCTGCATGCCGAAGAGGTGGAGCGGACCCGCGACGAGGCACTGACGGCGTTCACCGAGGCGGCCGACCTGGCCGCCCTGCAGGAGGCCAAGTCCACCTATCTCGGCGACAAGTCGCCGATCGTGCTGGCCAACCGGGAGATCGGCGCGCTGCCGCCGCAGGCCCGTAAGGAGGCCGGCCAGCGGATCGGTGCGGCCCGGAAGGCGATCAACGAGGGCTTCGCGTCCCGGCTGGCCGTCCTCGAGGCTGCGCACGAGGAGCAGCTGCTGGCCACCGAGCGCGTCGACGTGACGCTGCCGTGGCACACCCCCGAGCTCGGCGCGCGGCATCCGCTGTCGCTGATCTCCGAGCAGGTCGCGGACGTCTTCACCGCGCTCGGCTGGGACGTTGCGGAGGGGCCCGAGGTCGAGGCCGAGTGGCTCAACTTCGACGCGCTGAACTTCCAGCCCGACCACCCGGCACGACAGATGCAGGACACGTTCTTCGTCGAGCCGGCCGGCACCGGCAAGGTGCTGCGCACGCACACGTCGCCGGTGCAGGCGCGGTCGATGCTGACCCGCAAGCCGCCGATCTACGTGATCTGCCCGGGCCGCGTGTTCCGCACCGACGAGCTGGACGCGACGCACACGCCGGTCTTCTACCAGGTCGAGGGCCTGGTCGTGGACGAAGGCATCACGCTCGCGCACCTCAAGGGCACGCTCGACCACTTCGTCGTCTCGATGTTCGGCGAGGGCCTCGAGGCGCGGCTGCGGCCGAACTTCTTCCCCTTCACCGAGCCGTCGGCCGAGGTCGACCTGAAATGCTTCGTCTGCCGCGGTGCGTCCGTGGGCAACCCGGACCGTCCGTGCCGCACGTGTGGCAGCGAGGGCTGGATCGAGTGGGGCGGCTGCGGCGTGGTCAACCCGCGGGTCCTGCAGGCCAACGGCATCGACACCGATCGGTACTCCGGCTTCGCGTTCGGCATGGGTCTGGAGCGGACGCTGATGTTCCGCAACGGGGTCGAGGACATGCGGGACATGGTCGAGGGTGACGTGCGGTTCAGCCGCCAGTTCGGGATGGAGATCTGATGCGGGTCCCACTGTCATGGCTTCGTGAGTACGTCGACCTCCCGGCCGGGGTCACCGGCCGCGACGTCGCGGAGCAGCTGATCCGGGCCGGCCTCGAGGTCGAGACCGTCGAGGAGTCCGACCTGACCGGCCCGCTCGTGGTCGGCAAGGTGCTGACGTTCGAGGACGAGCCGCAGAAGAACGGCAAGACGATCCGCTGGTGCTCGCTCGACATCGGCAAGGACGAGCCGCAGTGGGTCGTCTGCGGCGCGCACAACTTCGCGGTCGGCGATCTGGTCGTCGTCGTGCTGCCCGGCGCGGTCCTGCCCGGCGGGTTCGCGATCTCGGCGCGGAAGACGTACGGGCATGTCTCCAACGGGATGATCTGCTCGAGCGCGGAGCTTGGTCTGGGCGACGACGGTACGCACGGCATCGTCGTCCTGGAGCCGGGTGAGGCCACGCCGGGCGACGACGCGATCGAGCTGCTGGCGCTGCGCGACGACGTGCTCGACATCGCGGTGACGCCGGATCGTGGGTACTGCCTGTCGATCCGCGGGGTCGCACGCGAGGCCGCGACGGCGTACGGCGTTGCCCTGACCGACCCTGCGGACCTGGCTCTGGACGGGTCGGGGTCGGGCGGTTACCCGGTGCGGGTCGACGATCCGGAGGCCTGCAGCGTGTTCGTCACGCGGACGGTGACCGGGATCGACGCGAAGGCGTTGTCGCCGCGGTGGATGCAGAAGCGGCTGCTCGCGTCCGGGATGCGGCCGATCTCGATCGGGGTCGACGTCGCGAACTACGTGATGCTCGAGCTCGGTCAGCCGATCCACACCTACGACAAGGCGCGGCTGTCCGGCGAGATCGTCGTCCGGCGGGCGAATGCCGGCGAGAAGCTGATGACGCTCGACGACCAGACCCGGGAGCTGGATGCCGAGGACCTGCTGATTACCGACGACTCCGGCGCGATCGGTGTCGCCGGGGTGATGGGTGGCGCGTCGACGGAGATCTCCGACGCGACCACGGACGTGGTGATCGAGGCCGCGCACTTCCACCCGATCGTGATCGCGCGGGCGTCGCGCCGCCACAAGCTGTCGTCGGAGGCATCGCGCCGGTTCGAGCGCGAGGTCGACCCGCGCCTGCCGAGGTACGCCGCGCAACGCGTCGCCGACCTGCTGGCCGAGTACGCGGGCGGCACGATCCTCCCCGACGAAACCGTCGTCGACACCCACCCCCTGCCGGAGCCGGTCAACCTCCGCGCCGACCACGCAGCTCGTGTCGCCGGCGCCCTGATCACCCTCGAGGAGACTGTTCGTCATCTGGAGTCGGTGGGCTGCACGGTCGCGTCCGCCGCGGCGGACGCGACTGCCGCTCCGTTGGCTGCCGGCGTACACGCTCCGGTGCTTGCGGAGGTCGGCACCACAACTGTTGGTGCGGCCAACGTGCAGGGCGATGATCTGCTGACGGTGACTCCGCCGTCGTGGCGGCCGGATCTTCGGGACCCCAACGACTTCGCCGAGGAAGTCATTCGGCTGTTCGGGTTCGACAACGTGCCGTCGATCTTGCCTGCAGCGCCGGGTGGGCAGGGCCTGACGGTGTCGCAGAAGCGCCGTCGCCGGGTCGCGACCGCGCTCGTCGGCGCTGGGCTGACCGAGGTCGTGTCGTACCCGTTCACGGGCGCGGCCGACTTCGACGCGATGGGCCTCCCGGCCGACGACGTACGACGTACGACGGTGAAGCTGGTCAACCCGATCTCAGATGAAGAGCCGTCGATGCAGACGACCCTGCTCGCGACCCTGCTCCGGACCGCCGAGCGCAACGTCGGCCGCGGTGCGACCGACCTGGCGATCTTCCAGACCGGCCTCGTCTTCCTCCCGAAGGCGGAGACGAAGCCCGCGCCGCTCCCGTCGGTCGCGCACCGGCCGAGCGACGCCGAGATCCAGTCGCTGTACGACGCCCTCCCGGACCAGCCGCTGCACGTCGGAGTGGTGCTGACCGGCTCGCTGACCCCGACCGGGTGGTGGGGGAAGGGCCGTCCGGCCGGTTGGGCCGACGCGGTGCAGATCGCGCGGCTGATCGCGTCGGCGGTCGGTGTCGAGCCGGTCGTCACGAACGTGGAGCTCGCGCCGTGGCACCCGGGGCGGTGCGCCGAGTTCTCCGTCGAGGGCAAGGTCGTCGGGCATGCGGGTGAGCTGCACCCGAAGGTCTGCCAGGCGTTCGGTCTGCCGACCCGCTCGAGTGCGGTCGAGCTCGACCTCGGAGCGTTGATCGCGGCGGGGCCGGAGTCGATCACGGCGCACCCCTTCTCGTCGTACCCGGTGGCCAAGGAGGACGTGGCGCTGATCGTCCCGGCCGAGGTGTCGGCGGCGGACGTGCAGGCTGCGCTGGTCGAGGGCGCGGGCGAGCTGCTGGAGGCGGTCCGGTTGTTCGACGTGTACACCGGCGAGCAGATCGGCGAGGGCAAGAAGTCGCTCGCGTTCGCGCTGCGGTTCCGGGCGCCGGACCGGACCCTGAAGGAGAACGAGGTCGCCGACGCCCGCCAGGCCGCGGTCCAGGTGACCGTCGACCGCTTCGACGCCGTCCAACGGGTCGGCTAGTTCCATGACCGGGCAGGCGCGATGAGCGGCCGTCACCCGCGGGTGGCGGTCGCCGCGCCCAACGAGGCGGCCGCCGAGGCCGGCGTGCGGGTGGCCGAGGAAGGCGGCAACGCGGTGGACGCCGCGATCGCCGCCACCTTGGTCACGATGGTGAACGAGATCGGCGTGGTCTCGCCGGCCTCCGGCGGGTTCGTCACGCTGCAGGTCGCGGGTGGCGACGCGATCACCATCGACGGCTGGGTGGAGATGCCCGGCCGTGGTCTGTCGAGTGAACGGTTCGGTCAGGGCGTCTGGGACATCACCACCGACTACGGCGGCGGGACGACGACCACCGTCGGCCACGGCTCGGTCGCCACCCCCGGCGGGATGAAGGCCCTCGACCTCGCGCACCGGCGCGCCGGCAAGGCTCCGTGGGGCCAGGTCGTGCAGCCCGCGATCGACGTCGCCCGGGACGGCTTCCCGCTCAGCCGGACCTCGGGGTACTACCTGGGCTTCACCCACGAGATCATCTTCGGCTGGCATCAGCCCAGCCACGGCGTCGTCCACGACGAGGACGGCGAGGTGATCAAGGCCGGCAGCACGGTCGTGATCCCCGAGCTCGCCGAAGCCCTGGAGCTGATCGCCCGCGAGGGCGCCGAGACGATGTACACCGGCAAGCTCGCCCAGCTCCTGATCCGCGACATGGCCGCGAACGACGGCATCCTCACCGCCGAGGACCTCGCCGCGTACGAGGCCGTCGTACGCCCAGCACTGGTCGTGAAGCAGAACGGCTGGCGCCTGGCCACCAATCCGCCACCGGCTGTCGGGGGAGTTGCCGCCGCGGCGATGCTCGCGCTGCTCGACGGCGTACCGGCCGACGGCAGCTGGCGCCAGTCCGAGCTGGAGCGACTCGTCGACGTGCAGTACGCCGTGCTCGGCCGACGACTCGCCGAGCTCGACGAAGAGGACGTACGGCGACTCGAAGGTCAGAGGCTGCTCGACCTGGCCGCGGCCGGCGACCTGCGCGCGCTGACCTCACCGAGCACCGCAACGGTTTCGGTCGTCGATGACGAAGGCGACGCCTGCGCGATCACGGTCTCGTCCGGCTACGGCTCCGGCGTACTCACCCCGGGCACCGGCATCTGGCTGAACAACGCCCTCGGCGAGCAGGAGCTCCTGCACGGCGGTCCGCACAGCCTTGCCCCGGGCACCCGCCTCACCTCGAACATGGCCCCGAGCGTCGCCCGCCGCGAGAGCGACGGCGCGATGCTCGCGATCAGCTCGCCCGGTTCGGACCGGATCCCGACCGCGCTCGCCCAGGTCTACGCCCTCTACACCCACGGCGGCCTGTCGCTCCGCGAAGCCGTCGAGCACCCGCGGCTGCACGTCCGCGTCCGCGAGGACGTCGTCGTCGACTACGAGGACGACCTCCCGGTCTCCGGCTCGACCGCGCTCCCCACCCGCCCGATGCCGCCGCACTCGATGTACTTCGGCGGCGTCGCGGCCGCGTTCTGGGACCCGGTCGACGGCCTCCTCGCCGTCGGCGACCCACGCCGCACCGGCGCGGTGGCAATTTCTCCCTGAGCCGACGCTAGTAAGGTCAGCCACCTCATACCGAAAGGTGACCCGATGCGGGACCATCCCGAGCTCTCTGTCGTCGTACCGATGTACGACGAGGAGGAGGTGCTGCCGATCTTCTTCGAGCGGATGCACCCGTTGCTCGACGGTTTGGGGATCACCTACGAGTTGCTCGTCGTCGACGACGGGAGCCGGGACAAGACCGCGGCGCTGCTGCTCGCGGCCGCCGAGGACTGGCCGCAGCTCCGCGTGGTCCGGCTGCTCCGCAACAGCGGTCATCAGGCGGCCCAGTCGGCCGGCTTCCGTCGCGCCCGCGGTCAGTACGTCGTCACGATCGACGCCGACCTCCAGGATCCGCCGGAGGTCATCGCCGAGTTCCTCCAAGCGGTCGACGAGCAGGACGTCGACGTCGTGTACGGCGTACGCTCCGACCGCTCGAGCGACTCCTGGGCGAAGCGCACCAGCGCCCGGCTGTACTACCGCTTGATGTGCCGCCTGGTCGGCAAGGACATCCCGTTCGACGCCGCCGACTTCCGGTTGGTGACGCGGCGCGTGGTGGACGCGGTGAACGCGCTGCCGGACGACGGGCGGGTCTTCCGTCTGGTGATCCCGTGGCTCGGCTTCCCGAGCGCCGAGGTGCGGTACGTCCGGGCGGAGCGGGCTGCCGGCACGACGAAGTACAACTTCTCGAAGATGCTGCGGCTCGCGTTCGACAGCGTGACTGCGTTCTCCGCCGCGCCGTTGCGGCTGGCGACCTGGCTGGGGCTGCTCGGTGGTGTGATGTCCGGGTTGTTCGTCGTCGGTGCGTTGGTGATCAAGCTGACCGGCCGGAGCATTCCCGGCTGGACGTCGACCGTCCTCGCGGTCAGCGTGATCGGCGCGATCCAGTTGCTGTGCCTCGGGCTGCTCGGTGAGTACGTCGCGCGCCTGTTCCAGTCGAGTCAGCGCCGGCCGCAGTTCCTCGTCGGCTACGACAGCCTCGGCGACCACGGCCACCAGGAACCGCTCCATCACAGGGCCCCCTCTGACACATGAGGCGGTCGCTTCCATGGCTGCTGCCGATCCTGGTGGCGGCCGGCGGGTTCATTTCGCTCGGCGATGTCGGACCGGGCCCGATCGTCAAGTACACGGCGTACTTCGCGTTGGCGATCGCGCTTCCTGGCACGCTGCTGCTTCGCGCGGCCTGGCGCAGTACCGGTAACTGGGCCGAGGATCTCGGACTCGGCTCGGTCGTCGGCGCGACCTGGCAGCTGATCGGCTGGGCGATCTTCACCGCGCTCGGCTGGCAACGCTGGCTGATCGTGTGGCCGGCGCTGGTCCTGATCGGCTTCGCCCTCTTCGGCCGCAGACACTGGCGCATCGCCGATCCGAAGCCGTTGCCCACAGCGTGGACCTGGGGTCTGGCCGTCTCGGCGGCGGTGATGGTCGGCGCGGCCACGTTCGGGGTGATGGCGTACCACCCGATGCCGCCGAACGGCGAGGCGTACTACCCGGACCTGCTCTACCACCTGTCGATGGTGAACGAGCTGACCCGGACGCTGCCGCCAGAGATCCCGCAGGTGGTGGGGGAGCGGCTCGAGTACCACTGGTTCGCGAACGCCGACATGGCCGCGGCCGCGGATGTCACGCGGTTGACCCCGACGGTCGTGCTGTTCCGGCTATGGATCCTGCCGTGGCTGATCGTTTCGCTGCTCGTGTGCGCGACGCTGGCGCGGACCGTCAGCCGCACGTGGTGGACCGGCGTACTCGCGGCCCTCGCGCTGGCCGCGCCGCAGTTGTTCCTGTTGATCGACACGAGTGTGAATCTGGCGCCGCCGGTCAGTCTGCTGAGTCCGTCGCAGACGTTCGGGATGGTCGCCGGTGTCGCGGTCGCGGTGTTCCTGATCGAGCTGCTGTTCAAGGGCGGCACCAGGTGGCTGTGGCTGATCACCGTGCCGGTCGCAGTCGTCGGCGGCGGGTCGAAGCCCACCGTGCTGCCCTTGCTGGTCGCAACAGTCGGCCTGGCCGCGCTGTACCTACTAGTGACGACGCGGCGGCTGCCGTGGCGACTGATCGGTACGACGGCCGTACTGCTCCTCACTGGTGCACTGACCTTCCTGACGGTTGCCGGAAGCACCAGTGGATCGCGGCTGCAGTTCCTCGCCGTCCTGAAGTCGCTGCCCGTCTACACCGCGGCGACCCGCGACACCACGCAACCAGGTGACGGCGGCCTGATCCTCCCGGCGCTCGCGCACGGACATGTGATCGGCACGCTCAGCCTGCTGCTCGGTCTGCTGCTCACACTGCAGGCGATGTCCTGGGCAGGGTTCGGAGTCGTCGGCCGGAAGGATCCGGTCGCGTGGTTCCTGCTCGGTGCGATGATCGCGGGCTGGGCCGGGTACCTGCTGATCGATCATCCGTCCGTGAGCGAGTCGTACTTCGTCTACACCGCGGCACCGTTCAGCCTGGCCGGCGCCGGCTGGTTCGCGGCGACCAGTGCACGCGCGGCCCGCCGGCCGATCCCGATAGCGATCGCCGCCTTCGCGCTCTCGATCGTCTATGCGGGTCTGCTCGTCTGGGCGCGTGGTGTGCCGGCCGCCTCTACCGGTCGGCAGTTGTGGTTGAGCACGCGGATGTTGCTCGTGGTCCTCGGCATCACGCTCGTACTGCTTTCCGCGTGGCGGTTGTTCTTCCGGCAGGCCGGCGGCGGCATGTTCGTCGTACTCGTGCTGTTGTCGACGGCACCGATCAGCTCGTTCCTGCAGAGCGCCGTACGGGGTGACACCGAGAAGGCGCCGACCTATCGGGCCGCGCGATGGTGGGTCTACCCGGACGAGGCCGAGGCAGCGCTGTGGCTCGGACAGAACTCCGCGCCGAATGATGTAGTCGCCACCAACACCTGGTGCCGTCCGGCCGGCACGACGGCGCCAGGCTGCGATGCGCGCGGCTATCTCGTCAGCGGGATCGCCGGCCGCCGCACGCTGATCGAGGGCTGGGCGTACACGAACCAGGCGATGGCCAAGCAAGGCGACGGAGGCCGCCGCTATACCGAGCAGCCGTCGCCCTGGCCGGACCGCGTCGCCCTCACCAACCAGGCCCTGACCGCACCGACCGCCGAAGTACTGCGACGGATGCGCGACGAGTACGGCGTCCGCTGGCTGTATGCCGATACGCGCAACGGACCGATCTCGCCCGCACTCGACCGGCTCGCGGTACGCCGACACAGCATCGGCAAGGTCCTGATCTACGAACTCGGAGAGTGATTCTCCCGTAACATTGGGTCGGCGCAGACCGTTACGTCTACGCAGGTCCGCCCGCCCGCGGCCGATGCACTTCAGCACCCTGAATGCTCGGGAGGGCGGGACACATGCGGGCTACCCGACCGGGGGCCATTCTTCTTGCCACCGGCCTGTTGAGCCTGGGCACTGTTACCGCGGACGCCTATCAGGTGCCGGCCACCCCGTTCACCGACTCGGCGACCACGGTCATGCCGGGGTCGGGGTTGCGCCAGACGATCACCGCGAGCGGCCGGACCGAGCTCGGCGATCCGACCACCGCGGGCTTCCGCGGCATCGGCCCGACCACCTACCAGCCCGCGATCGGCACGGACGTCCCCGCGCAGGACGTCGTCGTGAACACCGGCGACTGTGCGTCCACCGGCGGCTGCGGCGATCGCGGCACGCTGACGATCGCGTTCTCGCAACCCGTGCGCAACCCGGTCCTGCACCTCGGCGGCATCGGCGGCTCGGTCACCCGGACCGTGAGCGGCAAGCCGATCGCCCAGTCCGAGCTGCACTCGATCCTCAAGCTGACCACCGCGGGTCTCAGCCTGACGAAGCTTGGTCAAGGCAACAACCTCGCCGTCACCAGCGACACGATCACCGCCGCCAACCACGACGCCGGCCCGAACTGTGTGAACACCAAGTCTCCGTCCGGGCTCGACACCTCCGCGACCGCCGCGTGTGGATCGGTCCGGGTGAACGGCGTCGTCACCAAGCTCACCTTCGACGTTGCTGCATTGTTCACCAAACACCCAAAGCTCCCGGCCCTGAACAACGCCTCCTCCGGCGACGCGTTCTCGATCGTCGCGTCCACGCCCGAGGATTTCGGTGACGCGCCGGCGTCGTACGGCGCGGCCTGGTCGGTTCTCAGCGACGTACAACTCGGGAAGGATGTCACCGAGGACAACGCGGCCGTCGCGAACGGCACCACAGGCCCGGCGACACCGGATCAGGCCGACGACGGTGTCGTCTTCAAACCGCTCCGCACCAACCAGACGACGTACTCGGCCGATCTGCAGCTCGCCGGTGCGTCGAAGGCGGGCCGAGCGTGCGCGTGGATCGATCTCAACGGCAACGGCACCTTCGACGCTGCGGAGCGGGCCTGCAGTGCCTTCGCCGCCAAGCAGACGACCGTCACCCTGCGATGGTCCGAGCTCGCCCCGAAGGCCGGAGCGTCGTACGCGCGGGTGCGCGTCGGCTACAACGATGCGCAGGTCGAGAAGCCGACCGGCGCGGCCGACTCGGGTGAGGTCGAGGACTACCCGTTCGCGATCACACCGCCGCCTCCGCCGGTCCTGACCGACGACACCGCCACGACTGCGTTCAACACCGCGGTCGTCGTCCCGGTGCTCGCCAACGACAAGCCGGGTGACCCATCCGCGCCGCTGGCCCCGGCGACCCTTTGCCTGACGGATGGCGGCAAGTGCGTCGAGATGGTGAACGTGGTCGGCCAGGCGAAGTACGTGGCCAAGCCCGACGGCACGATCCGGGTCGAGCCGGTGCCTGGGTTCGTCGGTCCGGCCAAGCCGGTCACATACCGCGTTGCCGACAGCAACGGCATCACGGCCACCGCGAAGCTGACCGTCACGGTATCGCTTCCGGACCGCCCGGTCGCCGCGCCCGACACCGCGACCACTCCGCAGAACGTCAGCGTGTCCATCAAACCGTTGGCCAACGACCACCCCGCCGCGGGTGTCCAGCTCGACCCCGGTTCCGTCGTACTCCGCGATCCGGCCGACGCGACCTTCAAGAAGAAGGTCGTGATCGCCGGCGAGGGTGAATATGTCGTGAAGCCGGATGGTGGCGTGGACTTCGTACCGCAGCCGCAGTTCACCGGCGTCGGCACGTCGATCGGCTACCGGGTCACCGACACCACCCGCCAGACCGCCGAGTCGACGCTGGCGGCGACCGTCACGCCGGTGACGCCGACGGCCAACGGCGACTCGGTCTCGACCGCATTCGACACCGACGTCGTCGTACCCGTGCTCGACAACGATCTGCCGGGCTCGCCGGACGCACCACTTGTGCCGACGACGCTGCGACTCGTCGACCCGGTCAGCAGGCAGCTCGTCGACAAAGTGACGATCGCCCAGCAGGGCACTTACCTCATCTCGGCCGGGGAGGTGGCCTTCCAGCCGGTCCACGGGTTCACCGGCGTCGGCAAGCCGCTGACCTACCAGGTGCTCGACAAGAACGGTACGGCGGCGCGCGCCGAGCTGACCGTCTCCGTCGACGCGCCCGGCCCGCCGGTGGCCAACCCGGACACGATCACCACGTTGCAGGGCCGATCGGTCATCGTCGCGGTCCTCGACAACGACAAGCCCGGCCCGACCGGTGCGGCGCTCGACCCGAGCAGCGTGCGGTTGCTGGCGCTGTCCGACGGGGATCCGTTGACGACCCTGGTGGTCACCGGCCAGGGCAAGTACACGGTCAAACCGGACGGCGGGGTGCTGTTCGAACCGCTGCCGACGTTCAGCGGCACGGCGACCGCGATCCCGTATCAGGTTGCCGACAGCAACGACGCGGTCGGGAAGTCGACGCTGACCGTGCGGGTGACGAAGGTCCGGCCGGATGCTTCCGACGACACCGCGAGTACGGCGTACGACACGAACGCGACCGTTCCGGTGCTGGCGAACGACGATGCGGGTGACCCATCTGTGCCGCTGGTGCCGAGCAGCGTGCGGCTGATCGACCCGATGACGAAGGAACCGAAGGCCACGGTCGTGATCGCCGGCCAGGCGACGTACACGGCGACGCCGGAGGGCAAGGTCGTGGTCGATCCGATGCCCAAGTTCACCGGCGTCGCGACGCCGGTCGCCTACCGCGTCTCGGACGTGAACGGTACGGCGACCACGGCAACGCTGACCGTCACGGTGGCCAAGCCGCCCGCGCCGACCGCCACGCCCGACACCGCGACCGGCAAGCAGAACCTCCCACTGCAGGTGAAGCCGTTGAGCAACGACACGGCCGGCCCTGGTTCCGGGCTCGACCCGCTCAGCCTCACCCTCGTGGATCCCGCCGACGGTTCGCTGAAGAAGCTGGTCAAGATTCCGGGGCAGGCCGACTATCAGGTCAACCCGGACGGCACGGTCGCCGTCGACCCGCTGCCAGGATTCACCGGTACGGCGACCAAGGTCACGTACCGGATCTCCGACTGGTTCGGTCAGACCGCACGGTCGACGATCACGGTCACGATCGACCCGATCACCCCGGTCGCAGCCGACGACGCGGCGCGGACGGCGTACGGCAGGACCGTCACGGTCAAGGTGCTGGCGAACGACAAGGCGGGCGACCCGTCGGCGCCGCTGGTGCCGGGCAGTCTGCAACTTGTCGACCCGACCGATGGCTTGCCGAAGGCAACGGTGACGATCCCGAACGAGGGTGTTTACACAGCGGGCGGGGGAGTGGTCCGGTTCGATCCGGGCGCCACGTTCCGCGGTCCGGGTACCCCGCTGACGTACAAGGTTGCCGACAGCAATGGGACAGCTGCGGCTGCTCGTCTGCAGGTCACCGTCGGTCAGCCGCCGCTAGCTGCCGCCGACAGCGCGTCCACGCTGCAGAACGTGACCGTGACGGTGAACGTGCTGTCGAACGATGTGCCGGGCACGGACGCGACGCTCGACCGGGGTTCGGTGGGGTTGCTCGACCGGACCGGGTACGTCAAGAAGGTGACGGTCGCCGAGCAGGGGACGTACACCGTGCAGCCGAGCGGTGCGATCGAGTTCGATCCGCTGCCGGCGTTCAATGGCAAGGCGCTCGCGATCCATTACCGGGTCGCGGACTCGGACGGCAACTACGCAGCGACCACGCTGAGCATGACGGTGATACCGGTCCGGCCGGTGGCGGTCGGCGACTCGGCGATCACGCCGTTCGGCCACGCGATCACGGTGAACGTGCTGGCGAACGACAAGGCGGGTGATCCGTCGGCGCCACTCGTTCCGTCGAGTCTGGTGCTGAAGGATCCGGCCGGCCACTACGGCAAGACCATGACGCGGGCCGGAGAGGGAAGCTACCGCGCCGGTGTAGACGGGACGATCACGTTCACGCCGGCGAAGGGGTTCCAGGGTGTGACGACGCCGGCGACGTACCGGATTGCCGACGGCAACGGGACGACCGCGGAAGGTCTCCTATTGCTGACCGTCGGCAAGGGGCCGACGGCAGTGGCGGATGCCGCGACAACCAAGCAGAACGTGACGATCACCGTCGATCCGCTCGCGAACGACGAGCCGGGGACGGGCGCGCAACTCAACAAGGCGAGCGTGCAGGTGTACGGCGGCGCGTGGAGCCGGAAGGTGGCGATCCCGGGGCAGGGCGTGTTCACGGTGGCTGACGGGAAGATCGCGTTCGATCCCGAGCCGGCGTACCGCGGTGTCGTGTCGGTCGCGTATCAGGTCACCGACACCACTGGGAACAAGGCGAGCGCGTCCGTGACGGTCACGGTCGCGCCGGTGACGCCGGTGATCGCGGACGACACGGCGACGACGCCGTACGAGGCTCCGGTGACAGTCGACGTACTCGCGAACGACAAGCCTGGTGATGCCAGTGCCCCGTTGACCGGCGTACGGCTGGTCGATCCGGCGACCGGCGACCCAGTCACGACGCTGGCTGTGCCGGGGGAGGGGACTTTCACAGTGCAACCCTCCCGTGCGATCCGGTTCGCGCCGATGGACGGGTTCGCCGGTGTCGTGGTGCCGGTCGGTTACCAGGTTGTCGATGGCAACGGAACGATCGGCGACGGCACGTTGACGGTCACGGTGCAGGCTCGTCCGGTGGCCCTTCCGGACGTCGCGCGGACCAAGCAGCATGTCGCGGTCACGGTCGATCCGCTCGCGAACGACAAGCCAGGACCGGGTGCGACGCTCGATCCCGACTCGTTGCTCCTGGTCGGGCCGGGTGGTGCGCTGGTCGACCAGGTGAGCGTGGCCGGACAGGGCACGTACGTCGTTGCCGGCGGCAAGGTCACGTTCAGTCCGGTGGCCACGTACACGGGCACCGCGCGACCGGCGGCGTACGACGTGAAGGACACGAACCAGAACTCGGCCCGCGCCACCATCACGGTCACAGTCCTGCCGGTGCGACCGGTGGTCGTCGACGACAACGCCGAGACCGCGTTCGGCAAAGCGGTAGTGGTCAACGTCCTCGGCAACGACAAACCCGGCGACCCGTCCGCCCCGCTCCGACCAGACTCCGTCGTACTGCGTGACCCGGCGGACGGCAAGGAGAAGAAGGCCGTGACCGTCCCGCACGAGGGCGCGTACGCCGTCGGCGCGGACGGCGCGATCACGTACACCCCGGCCGAGAACTTCGTGGGTACGACGCGATCGATGGCCTACCGCGTGACCGACGCGAACGGTACGTCCGACACCGCGTTGCTCGAGGTGACCGTCGCCGGACCGTTGCTGATCAAGGCAGCGCCGGACGCGGCGACCGGTACGCCGGGCAACCCGGTCGCGGTGAACCCGCTGCTCAACGACAGCGGCGCGATCAAGCCGAGCTCGGTCTGCCTTCGCACGCCCACCGGCACCTGCGCGAAGAGCGTCACCGACGGCGCGGGCACCTGGTCGGTCGCCGGCGACGGCACGGTCACGCTCAAACCGGTGGCCGCATTCACGGGCACCGCGAAGGCGACGTACCAGATCGGCGACTCGGTCGCCGCCCCGGTCAAGTTCACCGTCGGCGCCCAACCCACCGAGGACGTCCGCACCCTCGACCGCGCCGACCTCCCACCGACCGGCGGCCCGCCCGCGATCGTCCTCACCCTCGGCGTCCTCCTCGCAGCCCTCGGCGGCACCCTCGTCGCCCTGGCCCGCACCCGACGGTGAATCTCCAGGCCATCACAATCTCGTCGGCGGAGCGACCGGACGCGGGGAGACGGCGCCGCCGCGCGATTGTGATGGCCTGGGGATCCGCAGCTACAGGTCGAGGACCAGCATGATCTCGTCGCGGTAGTCGTCCGGGGCCACGCGAATCGCGCGCGGGTGGGTGCCGACGACGCGGTACCCGAGCGGACCGTAGAACTTCTCCAGCCCCAGCCCGTCGCGGATCGTCAGCTGGAGCTGCTCGAGACCGAGGTCGACCGCCGATCCGCGCAACCCCTCCATCAGCACGCGGCCGGCGCCGCTGCCCTGGTGCTCCGGGTGGACCATCACCCGCAACACGGTGCGCCAGTGCGCATTCAGCGTGCCGCCGTGACCCACGAGCAGACCCATCCCGGCGTACCGCTGACCGGTGTGGAGCACGCCGAGCAGGTCGAGCCCGGCGGCGACCCGGCCGAGCGCGCCGTCGAGGTTCTCGGCGATCAGCTCGACCGGGGCGGGCGGCGTGTACCCGACCGCACCGCCCGCATTCGTGGCCGCGACCCAGGTGTCCAGCAGGTCCGCCCGCAACCCGGGATCAAGGGCGTCGTCCGGGTCCAGAGCAAGGTATTTCACCGCACCTCCATCTGCGACTGAGTTGCAGATAGTCTACGGCTCAGTGGAGGTGCTCCAGCTTGTCCGGGTTCCGGATCAGGTACAGCTCGTTGATCAGGCCGTCCTCGGTCTTCAGGAACGCGACCGTGTCCGGCTCGTCGCCGTCGTACGCGATGTAGGCGATCTCGCCGTTCAGCGTCCCCATCCGGACCTCGAAGCCCGGGTTCTCCGCGATCACCGCGAACAGCCAGCGCGCGATCTTGTCCGCACCGTGGATCGGGCGCAGCGCCGCCTTCTTCTTGCCGCCGCCGTCGCTGATCAGTACGGCGTCCGGCGCGAGCAACGCGACCACCTGGTCGAAGTCGCCGGACCCGGCCGCCTGCATGAACCGCATCGTCACCTCGTCGTGGCGTGCCTTGTCGACGTGGTGCCGCGGCTGCCGCGCATGGACGTGCTCGCGGGCGCGATGGGCGAGCTGCCGTACGGCGGCCTCGGACCGGCCGAGGGTATCCGCGATCTCGTCGTACGGGAGGTCGAACACCTCACGCAGCACGAAGGTGGCGCGCTCGAGCGGGGACAAGGTCTCGAGCACGACGAGCATCGCCATGCTGACCGAGTCCGCCAGCTCCACCTTGGCTTCAGGGTCGTCGTCGGTCGCGAGCGGCTCCGGCAACCAGGGCCCGACGTACTGCTCCCGCCGGGCCTTCTGCTCGCGCAGCCGGTTGAGGGCCAGGCGGGTGGTGATGCGGATGAGGTATGCGCGGGTGTCGCGCACCTCCTCGTGGTCGACCCCGGTCCAGCGCAGCCACGCCTCCTGGACCACGTCCTCCGCGTCGCTCACACTTCCGACCACCCGGTACGCCGCCCCGACCAGGACGGACCGGTGTTCGGCGAACTCGCCGGCCAGCTGTTCCTCGGTCATCTGACCGGCCTCAGCTCGCAGGTCTCCTTGAAGCCCTGGCTGGTGAGGCCGAGGGCGGCGTTCGTGCGGGAGCGGTAGTTCTCCAGCGAGATGACCGACGTGAGCTCGACCAACTGCTCCTCGGTCAGGTCGGCGCGCACCCGCTCGACCTGCTCGTCGGTGACCTCCGGCGGAGTCGCCGTCATCGCCTCGGCGTAATCCATCACCGCGCGCTCCAGATCCGAGTAGACGTCACTGTCCCGCCACCTTGGCACATCCCGCAGTTTGGCCTGGGCGACACCCTGGTGATGGAACTCCCAGTACCCGAAATCCATGCACCAGCTGCACCCGATCCGCGCCGACGTCACCATCACCGCGAGCGCCTTCAGCCCTGGTTCCAGCTTGTTCCACCGAGCTGCGGTGCCTTCCAGCATCAGCATCGACACCAGCACCCGCCGGTTGTGCAGCGCCGCCTGCCCCGGCTCCAGCACCTTCCCGTACTTCCGCCGGCTGCCCCACTCCGCCAGCCGCACAAACCAGCCCCGCTCATGCTCCAGCCGGATCCGCGCCATGTCACCCTCCAGAGTTCGTCGTCGCTCACAGGACACGCGGAGCCCGGCGGCGTGTGACATGACCCGCGTCACAGCACGTGGTTGGCTGGTGGTCCAGGACGCATCACCGGTTGGATATTCATCCGGCCTGTGGCATACTCATTCATATGACTGTGAAGGTGGCGGTGGCCGGAGCCAGTGGGTATGCGGGCGGCGAGCTGCTCCGCTTGCTGAGTAGCCACCCCGGAGTGGAGATCGGCGCCCTGACCGCCGGCGGCAACGCCGGTACGGCGCTCGGCGTGCACCACCCGCACCTCGTGCCGCTGGCCGGGCGCATCCTGGTCGAGACCACGGCGGAGAATCTCGCCGGTCACGACGTGGTGTTCTTGGCCCTGCCGCACGGACAGTCCGCCGGAATCGCCGACCAGCTCGGCGAGGACGTCACCGTGATCGACTGCGGCGCGGACTTCCGGCTGACCGAGGCCGAGGTGTGGGTCGAGTTCTACGGCGGCGAGCACGCCGGCTCGTGGCCGTACGGGCTCCCGGAGCTCCCCGGTCAGCGCGACAAGCTCCGCGGGTCGAACCGGGTCGCCGTACCGGGTTGTTACCCGACCGTCTCCACCCTCGCGCTGCTCCCCGCCGTACAGCATGGCCTCGTCGACTCCACCCAGTTGGTGGTAGTCGCGGTCAGCGGTACGTCGGGCGCGGGCAAGGCCCCGAAGGCGCATCTGCTCGGCGCGGAGGTGATGGGCTCCGCGTCGGCGTACGGCGTCGGGGGAGTGCACCGGCACACGCCGGAGATCGAGCAGAACCTCAAGCCGTACGCCGAGCAGCCGGTGAGCGTCTCCTTCACGCCAGTCCTGGTCCCGATGGCCCGCGGCATTCTCGCCACCTGCAGCGCCCCGGTTGCCGATGGCACCGACCTCGCGAAGCTCCGGCAGGCGTACGAGGACGCGTACGCCGACGAGCCGTTCGTGCACGTCCTGCCCGAGGGGCAGTGGCCGCAGACGCAGGCGACGCTCGGCGCGAACACCGTGCAACTGCAGGTCGCCCTCGACCAGCGCACCGGCCGCGCCGTCATCGTGGCCGCGATGGACAACCTCACCAAGGGCACCGCCGGCGGAGCCGTGCAGTGCATGAACCTGGCCCTCGGTCTCGACGAGACCACGGCCCTGCCCCTCGTAGGAGTAGCCCCGTGACCGTTGACATCACCCCAGCCGCGGCGCTGGATTCCTGGGTCGATCGGAGCGCCGGGGTCACCGCGCCGGCCGGCTTCCGCGCGTCCGGGGTGATCGCCGGGATCAAGCCGGCCGGTACGCCGGACGTCACGGTCGTCGTGAACGACGGCCCGTCCGACGTCGCCGCCGGCGTCTTCACCACCAACAAGGTGAAGGCCGCGCCGGTGCTCTGGTCCCAGCAGGTCCTGACCGCCGGCGCACTCAAGGCGGTCGTCCTCAACTCAGGCGGCGCCAACGCCTGCACCGGGCCGGAAGGTTTCCAGGACACCCACCAGTCCGCGGAGAAGCTGGCCGAGTTGCTCGGTGCCGGCGCGGCGCAGATCGGGGTCTGCTCGACCGGCCTGATCGGCGAACGCCTCCCGATGGACAAGCTGATCCCGGGGATCGAGACCGCGGTCGGCGCCCTCGGAGCGACCACCGGCCACGACCTGTCCGCCGCGACTGCCGTGATGACGACCGACAACGTGCCGAAGCTGGCTGCGTTGAAGCACCCGGACGGCTGGAGCATCGGCGGGTTCGCGAAGGGCGCCGGGATGTGCGCGCCGAACATGGCGACGATGCTCAGCGTGCTCACCACCGACGCCGTCCTCGACCAGCCGCACCTCGACCACGCCTTGCGGAACGCGGTCGGTAAGACCTTCAACCGGCTCGACGTCGACGGGGGAACGTCGACCAACGACACGGTGCTTCTGCTCAGCTCGGGCGCATCCGGTGTAAAGGTCACGCCCGAGGCCTTCGAGGCTGCCCTGACCGTGCTGGCTGCTGACCTGGTGAAGCAGTTGCAAGCCGACGCCGAAGGCGTCACCAAGCACGTCAGCATCACCGTCCAGGGCGCCGCGAGCGAGGCGGAGGCGCTGGCCGCCGCCAAGGTCGTTGCCGAGGACAACCTCTGCAAGACCGCGTTCTTCGCCTCCGACCCGAACTGGGGCCGGATCGCGATGGCGGTCGGCAACGCACCGACCGCCTTCGACCCGTCGCTGCTCGACATCACCCTGAACGGCGCTGCCATTTGTGTGGCCGGCGGCAAGGGGGTGGACCGCTCCGAGGCGGACCTCAGCGGCCTGGAGATCGACGTACTGATCGACCTGCACGCCGGCCCGGCGTCCGCGACCGTGCTCACCACGGACCTGTCGCACGCGTACGTCGAAGAGAACTCGGCGTACTCCTCGTGAACAGTCATGCAGATGCGGTCGAGAAGGCCGCCGTACTGACCGAAGCCTTGCCGTGGCTGAAGGAGTTCCACGGCAAGACCGTCGTCGTGAAGTACGGCGGGAACGCCATGGTCGACGACAAGCTCAAGCAGGCGTTCGCGTCCGACATCGTCTTCCTCCGGTACGCCGGGGTGCGCGTCGTCGTGGTCCACGGCGGCGGACCGCAGATCAGCGAGATGCTCGGCCGGCTCGGCATCGACAGCGAGTTCCGCGGCGGTCTGCGGGTCACCACGCCGGAGGCGATGGATGTCGTCGGCATGGTCCTGGTCGGGAAGGTCGGCCGCGAGCTGGTCGGTCTGCTGAACGCCCACGGTCCGTTCGCGGTCGGCATGTCCGGTGAGGACGCCGGCCTGTTCACCGCGGAACGCCGTACGGCGACCGTCGACGGCGAGGCGGTCGACATCGGGCTGGTCGGCGATGTGGTCGACGTCCGGCCGGAGGCAGTGATCGACCTGATCGACGCCGGCCGGATTCCGGTGGTGTCGACGATCGCGCCGGACGAGGACGGCCAGGCGCACAACGTGAACGCCGACACCGCGGCCGCCGCGCTGGCGGTCGCGCTCGGCGCCGAGAAGCTCGTCGTCCTGACCGACGTCGCCGGGCTCTACCGCAACTGGCCGGACAGCGACGAGATCATCACCCAGATCGACGCGGCCGAGCTGGCCGAGTTGCTGCCGTCGCTGGCCTCCGGCATGGTGCCGAAGATGGAGGCCTGCCTGCGCGCGGTCGAGTCGGGCGTCTCCCGTGCGACCGTGATCGACGGCCGCGTCCCGCACTCGCTACTGCTCGAGATCTTCACCGACGCCGGAAGTGGAACCCAGGTGATCCCGTCATGACCGAACTCGTCACTGTCGACGGCTCCCAGGCCGCACTCACCGAGAGGTACGCCGGTGCGCTGATGAACACCTTCGGTGCGCCCAAGCGCGTGCTGGTCCGCGGCGAGGGCGCGTACCTGTGGGATGCCGACGGCAACAAGTACCTCGACCTGCTCGGCGGACTCGCGGTGAACTGCCTCGGCCACGCGCACCCGTTCGTCGTGTCCGCGGTGACGTCGCAGCTCGCCACCCTCGGCCATGTCTCGAACTTCTTCGCCTCCGCCCCGCAGATCGCGCTGGCCGAGAAGCTGCTCGGTCTGTTCAACGCTCCGGGCAAGGTGTTCTTCACCAACTCCGGCACCGAGGCGAACGAGGCCGCGTTCAAGATCACCCGCCGGACCGGCCGGACCAAGATCATCTCGACCGTCGGCGCGTTCCACGGACGGTCCATGGGCGCGCTCGCAGTGACCTGGAAGCCGGCGTACCGGGAGACGTTCGCGCCGTTGCCCGGCGACGTGGAGTTCGTCCCGTACGGCGATGCCGAGGCGCTGGCCGCGGCCGTCGACGACGAGACGGCGGCCGTCGTGCTCGAGCCGATCCAGGGCGAGAACGGCGTCGTCGTACCGCCGGCCGGATACCTGCGGGCGGCGCGCAGCATCACCGCCGAGCACGGCGCGCTGCTGTGGCTCGACGAGATCCAGACCGGGATCGGACGGACCGGCACGTGGTTCGCCTTTGAGCCCGAGGCCATCACGCCGGACATTGTGACCGTGGCCAAGGGCCTCGGTGCGGGCATCCCGATCGGTGCGTGCATCGGTCTGGGCGCGGCCGCGGACCTGCTGCAGCCGGGCAACCACGGGACGACGTTCGGCGGCAACCCGGTCGCGTCGATCGCGGGTCTGGCGGTGCTGACCGTGATCGAGCGGGACGGGCTGCTCGGCCAGGTGAATGCCGTCGGCAACCACCTCGCGTCGTCGATCATCGCGCTGAACCACCCGTTGATCGCGGGTGTCCGCGGTCGCGGGATGCTGCTGGCGATCGAGTTGGCCCAGCCGGTGTCGGACCAGGTCGCGGCACTGGCCTTGGCGGCCGGGTTCGTGATCAACAATCCGATCCCGAACGCGTTGCGGCTGGCGCCGCCGTACATCCTGAGCAAGGCTGACGTGGACAGTTTCGTCGCGGCCCTTCCCGGGCTGCTCGACAAGGTGGAGGCGTAGATGGTCAGGCACTTCCTGCGGGACGACGACCTTTCGCCGGTCGAGCAGGACGAAGTCCTGACGCTGGCCGCCCAGCTCGCCGGGGACCGGCACGGGCACCAGCCGTTGAGCGGTCCGAAGACGGTCGCGGTGATCTTCGACAAGACCTCGACGCGGACCCGCATCTCGTTCGCGGTCGGGATCGCCGAGCTCGGCGGCGTACCGCTGATCATCGACGCGCAGACCTCGCAGCTGGGGCGCGGCGAACCGATCGCGGACACGGCGCGGGTGCTGGACCGGCAGGTCGCGGCGATCGTCTGGCGGACGTTCGGCCAGAGCCGGATCGAGGAGATGGCGGCCGCGTCGCAGGTGCCGGTGATCAATGCACTGACCGACGAGTTCCACCCGTGCCAGATCCTGGCCGACCTGCAAACCGTGCGTCAGCACAGGGGCTCGACGGCCGGGCTGAAGCTCGTCTACCTCGGGGACGGCGCCAACAACATGGCGCACTCGTACCTGCTGGGTGGTGCGACCGCCGGCATGCACGTCGTCGTCGGGTCGCCGACGGAGTACCAGCCGGACCCCGCCATCCTGGCGCGCGCCGCGGAGATCGCCACGTCGACCGGGGGATCGGTGGCGTGGACGGCGGACGCGATCGCGGCGGCCGACGGAGCGGATGTGCTTGCCACCGACACCTGGGTCTCGATGGGACAAGAGGCCGAGGCCGCGACGCGTGAGGCGCCGTTCGTGCCGTACGCCGTGACCGAGCAGCTGCTGTCCAAGGCGAAGCCGGACGCGATCGTGCTGCACTGCCTGCCCGCGTACCGTGGCAAGGAGATCGACGCGGCCGTGATCGACGGCCCGCAGTCGGTCGTCTGGGACGAGGCCGAGAACCGGCTGCACGCGCAGAAGGCCCTGCTGTCGTGGCTGCTGGCAAGGAGCTTCGGGGAATGAACCTCGCCGTACCGACTACGAAGACCGCGCGTCAGCAGCGGATTGTCGATCTGCTCGGTCGGCAGCCGGTGCGGTCGCAGACCGAGCTGGCTGATCTGCTCGCTGCGTCCGGACTGGTTGTCGGGCAGGCGACCCTGTCGCGCGACCTGGTCGAGATCGGTGCGGTGAAGGTCCGCGACTCCTCCGGCCAGCTCGTGTACGCCGTACCGGGGGAAGGCGGTGACCGTACGCCGCGCGCCGGCGAGGCGGCCGCTTTCGAGGCGCGCCTGGCCAGAGTGGCGTCCGAGCTGCTGGTGTCGGCCGAGGGCAGCGCCAACCTGGTGATCCTGCGGACCCCGCCGGGAGCAGCCCAGTACTTCGCGTCGGCGATCGACCACGTGGGCCTGGACGACGTCCTGGGCACCATCGCCGGCGACGACACCGTGATGGTCGTGTCCCGCAACCCGGTCGGTGGCGAGGCGCTCGCGGCCCGCTTCCTCGGCCTGGCGCAGCGGGCCGAGTCGAGGCCCGAGTCGAGGGCCGAGCGACTGAAGGATCTGACCGATGACTGATATGAGGACGTGTTCGTGAGTTCAGGTGAGAGTGCTGCCCGGGATTCGGCGTTGTGGGGTGCCCGGTTCTCGGGCGGGCCGGCCGACGCGCTGGCGGCGCTGAGCAAGTCGACGCATTTCGACTGGCGGCTGGCGCCGTACGACATCGCCGGGTCGAAGGCGCACGCCAAGGTGCTGCACCGCGCGGGCCTGCTGACCGACGAGGACCTGGCCGCGATGCTGGCCGGGCTCGACGCGTTGCTCGACGACGTGCTGGCCGGGCGGTTCCTGCCGGCTCTCGAGGACGAGGACGTGCACACTGCGCTGGAGCACGGCCTGCTCGATCGGCTCGGCGCCGAGCTGGGTGGCCGGCTGCGGGCCGGACGTTCGCGGAACGACCAGGTCGCGACGCTGTTCAAGAGCTACTTGCGCGAGCACGGCCGGATCGTCGGGCGGCTCGTGCTGGAGCAGCTGAACGCGCTTGCGGATCAGGCCGCGCAGCATCTGGGTGTGGCGATGCCGGGACGCACGCATCTGCAGCACGCGCAGCCGGTTCTGCTGTCGCATCATCTGCTCGCGCACGCCTGGCCGCTGATCCGGGACCTGGATCGGCTGGCCGACTGGGACGCCCGCGTTGCGGCGGATTCGCCGTACGGCTCGGGTGCGCTGGCTGGTAGCTCGCTGGGGCTGGACCCGGTGTTCGTCGCTCATGAACTGGGCTTCACGAACTCGTCGGCGAACTCGATCGACGGGACCTCGTCGCGGGACTTCGTCGCGGAGTTCGCGTTCGTCACCGCGCAGATCGGCGTCGACCTGTCCCGGCAGGCCGAGGAGGTGATCATCTGGGCGACGAAGGAGTTCGGTTTCGTCGAGCTGGACGACGCGTTCTCGACCGGGTCGAGCATCATGCCGCAGAAGAAGAACCCGGACATCGCCGAGCTCGCCCGCGGCAAGGCCGGCCGGCTGATCGGCAACCTGAGCGGCCTGCTCGCGACGCTCAAGGCGCAGCCGCTCGCGTACAACCGGGACCTGCAGGAGGACAAGGAGCCGGTCTTCGACTCCATCGACACCCTCGAGGTGCTGCTGCCCGCGTTCACCGGGATGATCCGGACGCTGCGGTTCAACACCGCCCGGTTGGCGGAGCTGGCGCCGCAGGGCTTCTCGCTGGCGACCGACATCGCCGAGTGGCTCGTTCGCCAGCAGGTCCCTTTCCGAGTCGCCCACGAGCTCGCCGGCGCCTGCGTTCAGGCCTGCGAGAAGCGCGGCATCGAACTCTGGGACCTCTCGGACGAGGACCTGGCCGCCATCTCCCCACACCTCACCCCCGAGGTCCGCTCCGTCCTCACCGTCGAAGGCTCCCTCTCCTCAAGAAACACCCGAGGCGGCACAGCCCAACCCCAGGTCGAGGTCCAACTGGCCGAACTCCGCAACCGCGCAGCAGAGCACAGCACCCGCCTGGCCTAAGGTGCTGGGCATGCCTGTGCGCCGTTCTGTGCTTGATGGTCCTGTGCTGGAAGTGGCGCCGAAGCTGCTGGGCATGCTCATCAGCAGCACCACGGACGAGGGCACCGTCGTCGCCCGGCTCACCGAGGTCGAGGCGTACGACGGCCCGGGCGACCCGGGCTCCCACGCGTACCGCGGCGAAACCCCCCGCAACGCAGTCATGTTCGGCCCGCCCGGCTTCCTGTACGTGTACTTCACCTACGGCATGCACTTCTGCATGAACGTCGTCGTCGGCCCGCCCGGCAAACCATCAGCCGTCCTCCTCCGCGCCGGCGAGATCCTCGAAGGCGTAGAACTGGCCCGCGCCCGCCGCGGCCAACCGGCGGCCGAGAAGGTCGCCTTCAACCAAGTCAGGCAAGGACCGATGACGAAGCGGCCGAAGGTCAACCCTGACCGGGATCTCGCCCGCGGCCCGGCCCGCCTGTGTGTTGCCCTCGGCATCAGACGCGACGGCAACGGCACGGACCTGCTCGCCAAGAACTCACCGATCCAACTCCTACCCGGCGCCGGCTTCGACGGCGAGCCGTCCACCGGACCACGCGTCGGTCTCCGCGAGGCGGCCGACCGCGCCTGGCGTTTCTGGATCCCGGGCGACCCGACCGTCTCGCCGTACCGCCCGCACGTCCCGAAGCGACGGGTCTAACGCCCCGCCAGCTCCAGCACATATTCCAGCTGCGGAAGCCCGTGCTCCACCTCCGGATCCGGGAACAACCCGATGTGGTGCACCCCAGCTGCTTCCAGTGCATCGACGTGCGCGGCCGCGTCGTCGAGCGTCCCGATCGCACCGATCTGCGTCCACCAGTCCGTCGGCATCCCGACGAGTCCGTCGACACCGGACGCGTCGAACAGCTCCTTCATCTCGTCGAAGAACGGCAGCGCGGTCACGCCCGGGTGGTTGTCACTGATCCGCCAGCCGAGCCACGGCGCGGTCCACTCGTACGCCGTCTTCCGGTCGCCGCGCACGCACATCGCGGCGAACACCGCGACCACGAACCCCTCAGGCGATCCGGCGTACTCCACCGACTGCCGCACATAGTCCGGAGTCGCGGGCTCGGCGAGCACGACACCGCCGGCGACCCGGCCGGCCAGCGCCATCGACTTCGGGCCCATCACTCCGAGCAGGATCGTCGGCGGGGTGACCGGCGGCGCGTCCAGCTTCACGTCCTTCAGGTACACCGCCTTGCCCTCGAAGCTCACCTCCTCACCGGCGAGCAACCGGGTGACCGTCGTGGTGACTTCTTCGAGAGTTGTCAGCGGCGACTTCGGCCGGACACCCATCTGCGCCATCCACGACTGCACGCCGTGGCCGATCCCCGGCAGGAACCTGCCCGGCCCGAGCGCATCCAGCGTCGCGAACTCCATCGCGGTCACCGCCGCCGTACGAGCCACCGCGGGCGCGATGCCGAGCCCGACCGTCAGCCGCTCGGTCGACGTCAGCGCAGCCGACACCAGCGACGGACCAGCTGTGTAGAAGCAGTCCTCGATGATCCACAGCTCGTCCGCGCCACCACGGTCGAGACGCCGCGCCACGTCGGTGACGAGCGCGGCCGGGAAGGTACGCGGGAAGCACATTCCGACACTGGTCATGGGGAGACGGTAGGGGGTGGCACCGACAGTTCGTGAAGTGCGGGTCAAAGCTTGTCGCGGTGCGCGAGGGAGGACGACTACCGGACCGTGCTCCGGGTAGGTTTCTGGTATGGCCCGTCCGCACTACTCGTCCCGTCTCGAGGACTGGTTCAACGTCGGGGTGCAGGCGATCTTGCGGCGTCGTGGCTGGCAGGAGCGGATCATCCCGCAGGTCGGCTACGGCAACACCGAGTTCGTCCGGGTGCTGGCGCGCGTCGTGCTCGGCCGGGACCCCCGCAACCAGCCGCGGTACGACGAGGACCAGGTGGTGCGCGGCTGGCGGGTGTTCGTGACGGCGCCGGCGACCAAGGTGCTGGTATCCGTCACCGTCAACGGGCGGACGTACGACGCCGTCACCGACCGCGGCGGGTTCATCGACCTGACCGTGCCGGAGGTGCTGCCGGCGGGGTGGCACGAGATCATGCTCGGCGTCCACGGGGAACGGCAGGCCCGGGCGCGGATCTTCGTACCGGATCCGGACGCCACGTTCGGGCTCGTCAGCGACATCGACGACACGGTGATCCTGACGATGCTGCCGCGGCCGATGATCGCGGCCTGGAACACGTTCGTCCGCGACGAGCAGGCGCGCCGCGTCGTACCAGGGATGGCAGGGCTGTACGACGAGCTGCTGGCTGATCATCCTGGTGCGCCGATGTTCTACCTGTCGACGGGAGCGTGGAACACCGCTCCGACGCTGACTCGCTTCTTCGCCCGGCACGGGTACCCGCCGGGCCCGTTGCTGATGACGGACTGGGGACCGACGAACACAGGCTGGTTCCGTAGCGGCCAGGAGCACAAGCGGACCGCGCTGCGCCGGCTGGCTCGCGAGTTCCCCAAGGTGCGCTGGGTGCTGATCGGCGACGACGGCCAGCACGACCCCCAGCTGTACGGCGACTTCGCGCAGACGCATCCGGATCATGTGCTGGCCATCGGCATACGCCAGCTCACTCCGGCCGAGCAGGTCCTGTCACACGGTCTGCCCGTACCGAACCAGGACCCGGGAGCTCACGACCCGCAGCGCCCCACCGCGGTCACGGTCCAGGGGCCTGACGGGCATGCGCTCCGTCCCCAGCTCCGCGCCGTGCTGACACGTCCGGAACCCACCTGAGCGTCGGTTGGCCCGCGTACAGGACACTAGACGTGACCGACGTACTCGAGGAGAGACCAAGTGACCGAACGCCGCACCCAGGTACTGGATGACCTGGAGAGCCGTGGCCTGATTGCCCACTCCACCGATCCGGACGCCCTTCGGGCCTCGATGGCAGCGGGACCGATCACCTCCTATGTCGGCTTCGACCCCACCGCACCGAGTCTGCACATGGGGAACCTGCTGCAGCTGCTGACGCTGCGGCGACTCCAGCTGGCCGGCCACAACCCGATCGGGCTCGTGGGTGGCGCCACCGGGTTGATCGGTGACCCCAAGGAGACCTCGGAACGGGTGCTGAACCCGAAGGACGTGGTCCACGAGTGGGTCGAGAAGGTGCGCGTCCAGGTGGAGAAGTTCATCGACTTCGACGAGTCGTTGACGAACCCGGCCCGGATCGTCAACAACTACGACTGGACCAAAGACCTCAACACCCTGGACTTCCTCCGCGACGTCGGGAAGCACTTCCCGGTGAACCGGATGCTCGGCCGGGAGGTGGTGAAGGCCCGCCTGGAGCAGGGGATCAGCTACACGGAGTTCAGCTACGTGCTGCTGCAGTCGCTGGACTTCCTCGAGCTGTACCGGCGGCACAACTGCACCCTGCAGACGGGCGGCAGTGACCAGTGGGGGAACCTGACGGCCGGCGTGGAGCTCATCCGCCGCAGCGAATCCGGCAAGGCGCATGCGTTGGCCACCCCACTGGTGACCAAGGCGGACGGGACGAAGTTCGGCAAGACCGAGTCCGGCTCAGTGTGGCTGGACCGGGAGCTGACCTCGCCGTACGCCTTCTACCAGTTCTGGTTCAACAGCGACGACCGCGACGTGATGCAACTCGTGCGGTACTACACGTTCCGTACGGCGGAGGAGATCGCCGCGCTGGAGCAGGCGACTGCGGAACGTCCACAGGCCCGGGAAGCTCAACGGGTGCTCGCGGAGGACGTGACGACGTTGGTGCATGGCGCCGAGGAGACCCGGCGAGTGCAGGAGGCTTCGAAGGCGCTGTTCGGCCAGGGGGAGTTGGGGTCGCTCGACGGCTCCACTCTGGTGGCGGCGCTACGAGAAGCGCCGCATGTGGAGCTGGGCGCCGGCGAGGCGATGCCGACGTACGGCGACCTGCTGGTGAAGTCCGGACTGGTTGCCAGCAAGTCCGCTGCGCGGCGGACCGTGGCCGAAGGCGGCGGGTACCTGAACAACGAGAAGGTGAAGGACGCGGAGTACGTGCCTGGCACGGACGATCTGCTGCCGGGTGGCGTCCTCGTGCTGCGGCGCGGGAAGCGTTCATTTGCAGGGGTTCTGGCCTCACCGGCACAGGGCTGACGGTCACTGCGCAGTCGTCGGGTGGGAGTGGACTCCACTCCCACACCCGGGTTGCCGAAGGCAAATTACAGGCCTGTGATTCAGCACACCGGGAACCGATTTGACCGGCCACCTGCGGGCCACGTAATGTTCTTCTTGTTGGAGCGAGTGCGGGACGCGAAAGCGGCCGGTCGCTCCGAACCCCCCAAGGCTAGCTGAGCCGAACCGTGTCGTCCGACCCGGGCCGGTAGCTTGGATGCGGGTGGATCGTCAGAAAAATCGGGTCTTGACTCGGTGGATCTGGTCCGGTAAGGTAGCGCAGGTTGCCCCGGAAGCGAGGCCGAAAGGCTGAGCTGCGGTGTGCGTCCGATTCTTGAGAACTCAACAGCGTGCCGAAAGTCAATGCCGAAAGATGCATTAATCCCGTGCATGGGCTTCGGATGATTTCTGCTGGGGACCTTTCTGGGTTTCTTGGTGGGGTTGTTTGTTGTCTGTGTTCGGATTCCTTTGAAGTTAATACGGATGACAAGCCAGTTTATGGTTGTTTCTGATTCAAAGGATCGCTTTTCCGATTGTCGACTCACCAGTTTTCTGGTTTGTCTATATTTTTCAACGGAGAGTTTGATCCTGGCTCAGGACGAACGCTGGCGGCGTGCTTAACACATGCAAGTCGAGCGGTAAGGCCCCTTCGGGGGTACACGAGCGGCGAACGGGTGAGTAACACGTGAGCAACCTACCCTCAACTTTGGGATAAGCCTCGGAAACGGGGTCTAATACCGGATAATATCGGCCGCCTCATGGTGGTTGGTTGAAAGTTCTGGCGGTTGGGGATGGGCTCGCGGCCTATCAGCTTGTTGGTGGGGTAATGGCCTACCAAGGCGTCGACGGGTAGCCGGCCTGAGAGGGCGACCGGCCACACTGGGACTGAGACACGGCCCAGACTCCTACGGGAGGCAGCAGTGGGGAATATTGCGCAATGGACGAAAGTCTGACGCAGCAACGCCGCGTGAGGGATGACGGCCTTCGGGTTGTAAACCTCTTTCAGCAGGGACGAAGCGAGAGTGACGGTACCTGCAGAAGAAGGACCGGCCAACTACGTGCCAGCAGCCGCGGTAATACGTAGGGTCCGAGCGTTGTCCGGAATTATTGGGCGTAAAGGGCTCGTAGGCGGTTCGTCACGTCGGGAGTGAAAACTCGGGGCTTAACCCCGAGCCTGCTTCCGATACGGGCAGACTAGAGGTAGGCAGGGGAGAGCGGAACTCCTGGTGTAGCGGTGGAATGCGCAGATATCAGGAAGAACACCGGTGGCGAAGGCGGCTCTCTGGGCCTTACCTGACGCTGAGGAGCGAAAGCGTGGGTAGCGAACAGGATTAGATACCCTGGTAGTCCACGCCGTAAACGTTGGGCGCTAGGTGTGGGGGACATTCCACGTCCTCCGTGCCGCAGCTAACGCATTAAGCGCCCCGCCTGGGGAGTACGGCCGCAAGGCTAAAACTCAAAGGAATTGACGGGGGCCCGCACAAGCGGCGGAGCATGCGGATTAATTCGATGCAACGCGAAGAACCTTACCTGGGTTTGACATATAGGGAAATCTCGCAGAGATGCGGGGTCCGTAAGGGTCCTATACAGGTGGTGCATGGCTGTCGTCAGCTCGTGTCGTGAGATGTTGGGTTAAGTCCCGCAACGAGCGCAACCCTCGTCCTATGTTGCCAGCACGTCCTTCGGGATGGTGGGGACTCATAGGAGACTGCCGGGGTCAACTCGGAGGAAGGTGGGGATGACGTCAAGTCATCATGCCCCTTATGTCCAGGGCTTCACGCATGCTACAATGGCCGGTACAAAGGGCTGCGAAACCGCAAGGTGGAGCGAATCCCAAAAAGCCGGTCTCAGTTCGGATTGGGGTCTGCAACTCGACCCCATGAAGTCGGAGTCGCTAGTAATCGCAGATCAGCAACGCTGCGGTGAATACGTTCCCGGGCCTTGTACACACCGCCCGTCACGTCATGAAAGTCGGCAACACCCGAAGCCGGTGGCCTAACCCTTGTGGAGGGAGCCGTCGAAGGTGGGGCTGGCGATTAGGACGAAGTCGTAACAAGGTAGCCGTACCGGAAGGTGCGGCTGGATCACCTCCTTTCTAAGGAGCACTCGGCACTCTTTGAGTGTCTATTCATCACTTGCTCAGGCGAATGTTCTGAGGGTGATGGTGCTTCGGACTGTGGAACATTGACCATTAGGCCTGGATCTTTTCTGATCGAGCTAGTACTGCTGTCCCTTTCGGGGGTTGGCGTGGAACGTGAGAGAGGGATGGGTGAAGGGCCGAGGCGCGCTGTTGGGTCCTGAGGAATCGGGCCTGGCCAACGGATCTTTTGGGGTTCGGGGGTTGGGGCTGTTTCTTCTGGGTCACGGATGCACTGGATCTTTGCGGATCTGGTGTGTGTGGTGGCTGGGGCCGGCTCTCACCAAACTGCGGTGGGGTTCATTTTTCTGGGTGTGTTGTTTCCCTGGGGGATGGGTTCTGCGGTGTGTGGTGGTTAGGGGTTGGTGTTCCTGCCCGTATTTTGAGAACTGTATAGTGGACGCGAGCATCTCTTTGTAGCGTAATTTTGTCTTTTTGTTGTTTGTTTTGTGACAAGCTACTAAGGGCAATCGGTGGATGTCTTGGCACCAAGAGCCGATGAAGGACGTTGGAGCCTGCGATAAGCCCCGGGGAGTTGGCAACCGAGCTGTGATCCGGGGGTGTCCGAATGGGGAAACCCAGCTGGCATTCTAAAGCCAGTTACCAGTGCCTGAACACATAGGGTTCTGGAGGGAACGCGGGGAAGTGAAACATCTCAGTACCCGCAGGAAGAGAAAACAAAAGTGATTCCGTGAGTAGTGGCGAGCGAAAGCGGATGAGGCTAAACCATGTGCGTGTGATAGCCGGCGTGCGTTGCGCATGTGGGGTCGTGGGAGCATTCTTGATCTAATGCCGTGGATCGAAAGAGTTATCAATCACTGTTGAAGTCGAATCTTCTGGAATGTTGAGCCGTAGTGGGTTATAGCCCTGTAGGCGTAAGACAGTGACTCTTGAGTGTTTTCCCAAGTAGCACGGGACTCTTGAAATCCCGTGTGAATCTGGCGGGACCACCCGCTAAGCCTAAATACTTCTTGGTGACCGATAGCGGACTAGTACCGTGAGGGAAAGATGAAAAGTACCCCGGGAGGGGAGTGAAATAGTACCTGAAACCGATTGCCTACAATCCGTCGGAGCATTCACTTTGTGGGTGTGACGGCGTGCCTTTTGAAGAATGAGCCTGCGAGTTAGTGGTGTGTGGCGAGGTTAACCCGTGTGGGGTAGCCGTAGCGAAAGCGAGTCTGAATAGGGCGCTTTAGTCGCATGCTCTAGACCCGAAGCGGAGTGATCTATCCATGGGCAGGTTGAAGCGCGGGTAAGACCGCGTGGAGGACCGAACCCACCAGGGTTGAAAACCTGGGGGATGACCTGTGGATAGGGGTGAAAGGCCAATCAAACTCCGTGATAGCTGGTTCTCCCCGAAATGCATATAGGTGCAGCGTCGCGTGTTTCTTACCGGAGGTAGAGCACTGGATGGTCTAGGGGGCTTACCGGCTTACCGAAATCAGCCAAACTCCGAATGCCGGTAAGTGAGAGCGCGGCAGTGAGACTGCGGGGGATAAGCTCCGTAGTCGAGAGGGAAACAGCCCAGATCACCAGCTAAGGCCCCTAAGCGATTGCTAAGTGGAAAAGGATGTGGAGTTGCCCAGACAACCAGGAGGTTGGCTTAGAAGCAGCCACCCTTGAAAGAGTGCGTAATAGCTCACTGGTCAAGTGATTCCGCGCCGACAATGTAGCGGGGCTCAAGCAATCCGCCGAAGCTGTGGCATTTACACTCGTACTCGGCATCGACTTGATCGATGTCCAGGTGTGTGGATGGGTAGGGGAGCGTCGTGCAGCGTGTGAAGCAGCCTAGTGATGGAGTTGTGGATGCTGCACGAGTGAGAATGCAGGCATGAGTAGCGAATGACGGGTGAGAAACCCGTCCGCCGGATGATCAAGGGTTCCAGGGTCAAGCTAATCTGCCCTGGGTAAGTCGGGACCTAAGGCGAGGCCGACAGGCGTAGTCGATGGACAACGGGTTGATATTCCCGTACCGGCATTAACACGACCCGACCGAACCTGCTGATGCTAAGAATCAGAAGCTGTGATGTCTTCGGACGGATCGGTGGACGGTTTGACCCGAGGTGGTAGTAGGTGCATTGAGGAGTGACGCAGGAGGGTAGTCCAACCGCGGCGATGGTAGGCGCAAGCTGATCCGCGGGCAAGGTGGTAGGGCGAGGCATAGGCAAATCCGTGTCTCATTGAGCCTGAGAGCCGAGGCGGACCCGTTCAGGGGAAGTGGATGATCCCATGCTGCCGAGAAAAACTTCGCAGTGAGTGTTAGAGCCGCCCGTACCCCAAACCGACACAGGTGATCAGGTAGAGAATACCAAGGCGATCGAGTGAACCATGGTTAAGGAACTCGGCAAAATGCCCCCGTAACTTCGGGAGAAGGGGGACCGGATCCGTGAGGTAACTTGCTTACCGAAGCGGTGATGGTCGCAGAGACCAGGCCCAAGCGACTGTTTACTAAAAACACAGGTCCGTGCGAAGAAGTAATTCGATGTATACGGACTGACGCCTGCCCGGTGCTGGAACGTTAAGGGGACAGGTTAGCTGGCTTAGGCCGGCGAAGCTTTGAACTTAAGCGCCAGTAAACGGCGGTGGTAACTATAACCATCCTAAGGTAGCGAAATTCCTTGTCGGGTAAGTTCCGACCTGCACGAATGGCGTAACGACTTGGGCGCTGTCTCAACCGTGGACTCGGCGAAATTGCATTACGAGTAAAGATGCTCGTTACGCGCAGCAGGACGGAAAGACCCCGGGACCTTTACTACAACTTGGTATTGGTGGTCGGTACAATTTGTGTAGGATAGGTGGGAGACTGTGAAGCTCGGACGCCAGTTCGGGTGGAGTCATCGTTGAAATACCACTCTGATTGTTCTGGCTGTCTAACTTTGGTCCGTTATCCGGATCAGGGACAGTGCCTGGTGGGTAGTTTGACTGGGGCGGTCGCCTCCTAAAAGGTAACGGAGGCGCTCAAAGGTTCCCTCAGCCTGGTTGGCAATCAGGTGTTGAGTGTAAGTGCACAAGGGAGCTTGACTGTGAGACAGACATGTCGAGCAGGGACGAAAGTCGGAACTAGTGATCCGGCGGTGGCATGTGGGAGCACCGTCGCTCAACGGATAAAAGGTACCCCGGGGATAACAGGCTGATCTTCCCCAAGAGTCCATATCGACGGGATGGTTTGGCACCTCGATGTCGGCTCGTCGCATCCTGGGGCTGGAGTAGGTCCCAAGGGTTGGGCTGTTCGCCCATTAAAGCGGCACGCGAGCTGGGTTTAGAACGTCGTGAGACAGTTCGGTCCCTATCCGCTGCGCGCGCAGGAGACTTGAGAAGGGCTGCCCCTAGTACGAGAGGACCGGGGTGGACGAACCTCTGGTGTGCCAGTTGTTCCGCCAGGAGCACGGCTGGTTGGCTACGTTCGGGAGTGATAACCGCTGAAAGCATCTAAGCGGGAAGCACGCTTCAAGATGAGGTCTCCCACCGGGTTAACCGGGTAAGGCCCCCAGTAGACCACTGGGTTGATAGGCCAGAAGTGGAAGCGCCGCAAGGTGTGGAGCTGACTGGTACTAATAGGCCGAGGGCTTGTCTCATACACAACACCCCCCATTGGGAGCGTGTTGTCGGGCAATGATGAGTCTGCGCTATGTAACTGATGTTCGCGTTCACTGTACGGTTCCCGGAATACGGTCACCCCAGCACACCGAACCCTCTCGAGGGGTTCGTGGCTTGGCAGGTTGATAGTGTTCTCATATTGTTTCGGTGGCCATAGCGTCGGGGAAACACCCAGTCTCCATTCCGAACCTGGAAGTTAAGCCCGCCAGCGCCGATGGTACTGCGACCGGGAGGTCGTGGGAGAGTAGGACGCCGCCGGACATTCACACTGTTAAGGGCCACCCCCTCGGGGGTGGCCCTTAACATTTATACGGCCAGTTTTCGTGGCCTTGCTGTCTACTCTCTTGTCATCCCTGTTGCCGCCGTAGGTGTCTGACTGGCGGCCAGGGCATCACCCCCGCTGCAGACGCGGTAACGTTTGTCCGATTACTGTTCTTCAGCTTCGTTAGGAGTCACCGTGGCGACGCCACCTCGCAATCCTCGCTCCGGCTCAGGGGACCGCCGCGGTTCCTCCGGAGGCGCCGGCCGTTCCGGCCGCAGTGGAGGTGGACGTCCGGAGTCCGGCGGTCGCTCGGGCTCTGGTTCCGGAGCTGGTCGCTCGAGCTCGGGCGGTGGTCGCTCTGGTTCCGGAGCCGGCGCTGGTCGTTCGAGCTCTGGAGCGAGCGGCTCGGGTGGTCGTGCGGGTTCTGGGGGCGGTCGTGGCGGCGCCGGCGGTCGTTCTGGTGGTGCGCCCAGCCGTCCCGGAGGCTTTGCCGGTGGGCGATCGGGTGCGGGGCGGACCGGTGATCCGCGTTCGGGCGGCGGCTCGTCGTACCGGGATCGGGATGAGAGCTCGTCGGACAACAGGCGTGGCTTCGCCGGGTCCCGTGGTGACGACAAGGACCGGCGGGATCCGTTCGGTGGGCAGCTGGCTGGCGAAGGAGGTCGCGGCGCCGGGCGTGGTGACCGATCCGGTGGGTTCCGGCGAGATGATCGTGGCGACGACCGACGTGATGATCGGTCCGGTGGCCGCGGTGGATACTCGCGCGACGGTGGTGCGTCCCGGCGGGATGACCGTGGTGGCGGCGGGCGTGGTCCGTACTCGCGGGATGACCGTGGGGGAGACAGCCGTGGTGCTTCGCGGGATGACCGCGGTGGGGCGAGCCGTGGTGGCTACCGCCGCGACGACCGATCCGGCGATGACCGTGGTTCCAGCCGGCGCGATGAGCGGACCGGCGGAGAGCGCGGTGGGTATCGGGGCGGCCAGCGGTCGGGCGATCAGCGTGGTGGATACAACCGCGACGACCGATCCGGGGACGCGCGCGGTGGATTCCGGCGCGACGAGCGGTCTGGTGACGATCGCGGCGGGTACCGGCGGGATGACCGGTCCGGTGACTCGCGTGGCGGGGATTCGCGTGGGCGGGGACCCGGTGCGGCTCGCGGTGGTGGGCCCGCGCGTGGGGAGCGCGGTGCGTTCCGGCGTGATGATCGATCCGGTGATGCGCGCGGTGGATACAACCGTGATGACCGGTCCGGCGATGCCCGTGGCGGGTACAGCCGTGATGACCGGTCCGGCGATGCCCGTGGTGGGTACCGGCGGGACGAGCGGTCTGGTGATTCCCGTGGTGGATACAACCGTGATGATCGGTCCGGCGATTCGCGTGGGTCGTACTCGCGGGATGACCGCGGGGGAGACAGCCGTGGTGGGCCGAGGCGGGATGATCGCGCCGGGGCGAGCCGTGGTGGATACCAGCCGGACGAGCGTGGCGGTGGCGAGCGCGGTGGGTTCCGCCGGGATGAGCGTGGTGGAGATTCGCGCGGGCGGGGTGCGGACGCACGGGGGCGGGGCGGTCGGGATGAGCGGCGAGGTTCGGGCGGCCGGGATGAGCGGCGTGGTGGGCCTCGGCGGGAGGACCGTGAGGAGAAGGCCGGGCCGCGGCGGGACGATCCGAAGATTCCGGAAGGGATCACCGGAGCCGAGCTCGACCGTGGAGTGAAGGCCGAGCTGCGGTCGTTGCCGCGGACGCTGGCCGATCTGGTGGCGCAGCACCTGGTGGCGTCGGGGCGGTTCCTCGACGACGACCCGGAGCTGGCGTACCAGCATGCGCGGGTCGCGCGGCGGCTTGCGTCGCGGCTTGGTGGAGTGCGGGAGGCTGTGGCGATCACGGCGTACCTGGCTGAGCACTACGACGAGGCGTTGACCGAGTTCCGGGCCGTACGGCGGATGACGGGCAACCACGAGGTCATCGCGATGATGGCCGACTGCGAGCGCGCGCTCGGCCGGCCGGACAAGGCGCTGGCGCTGACCAAGGACAAGCACGTCAACGAGCTGTCCGAGCCGACGCAGATCGAGCTGCTGATCGTGGCGGCCGGGGCGCGGCGCGACATGGGGCAGACGGCGGCGGCGATCCAGACATTGGACATCCCGGAGCTGAGCAAGCGGACGCGGGCCGAGTGGCTGCCGCGGCTGCGGTACGCGTACGCCGATGCGCTGGAGGAGGCGGGGCGTACTGATGAGGCGCTCGTCTGGTTCCACCGTGCGGCTGGTGTCGACGGCGATGGTGTCACCGGCGCCGCCGAACGTGCCGCGCGGCTCGAAGGCCTCGAGTTCACCGACCTCGACGACGACACGGTCGTCGACGACGAGTACTTCGAGGACGAGAAAGCCGACGAAGACGTCACCGACGAGTCCGAGGACGAAGCCGACGAGCTTGAGGACGAAGCCGACGAGCTCGAGGACGAAGCCGACGAGCTTGAGGACGAGACCGACGACGAAGAGGCCGCGGATCTGGTGGACGAACTGGACGACGACGGTGTCGACGGGTCTGACGACGAGGCCGAGGACGCCGAGGACGCCGAGGTCGACGTGGCTGGGGTGGACGAGGCTGGGGATGTGACGGAGGCTGGGAGCGGCGAGGCGTCGGGCGAGACGTCCAAGGGTGCTGAGGAGTAGACCGTGGAAGACCGGGACTTGGTAGTGGCTGAGAGCCCGGTTGGTCTGCTCGTCGCTGTGACCCTCGCGAAGGGGGCTCGGCGGCTCGAGAAGTCCATGGGGATGGTGTCGGCGGGTGAGGACGACGCCATTCACCAGGTGCGGGTGTCGTGCCGGCGGCTGCGGAGCGATCTGAAGCTGTTCCGCAAACTCCTGGCCGGCGCCTGGGCGCCCGAGCTCCGGGCCGATCTGGCCGCGCTTGCCCAGGCGTGTGGTGAGGCGCGCGATCTGGAAGTGATCGCCGCCCTCGTCCGCGAGAACGCCACCAGCGAGGACAACGAGGAACACGTCGACACGATCCTCACGACACTCACCCTCGGACTGGACCGCGCAGCCGCACGGTCCGCCGAGGTCGTGCTCGGCGAGGCGACCAAGGACCTGCTGACCACGATCGAGTCGGTCGCCGTGGCCCCGGACCTGACGCCCAAGGCCGACAGGCCGTGCGGCGAGGTGCTGCCGGAGCTACTGCAGTCGGCCACCGTCAAGTTCGCCCAGGAAGCCGACAAGCTGAAGCCCTGGAGCCCTGACGACCACTGGCACGAGGTCCGACTGCTGGCGAAGCGCGTCCGGTACGCCGCCGACACCAGCGCGTCCGTACTGGGCGACGAAGCGAAGGCCACCGCGGCCCAAGCTGCCACGTACCAAGAGCTCCTGGGCCAGCACCAGGACCACTGCGCGGCAGCAGACGCTCTCACCGGCATGGCTGCGGATGCCGCCGCTCAGGACGACCCGGAGCTCTCCTTCACCCTCGGACGGCTCACAGAACGCCACCGCGCTGCCCGCAAGCCTCTCCGCGAGCAGTTCCTCGGCCTGTACCACCGGCCCTGACTCACAGCATCCGAAACAGCAGCCCTACCCGCGGCTTCGGCCCGAACGATGTGGCCTTCTGCGGCAGTACGACGCCTTGGGCCGCGGACCGTAGTACCTGGTCCATCCGTGGCGCCGAGAGCTCCACAGCCGCCTGCTGAGGTCCTGCCAGCGCCAGTGCGTCTGCGAGTGTGTGGTGGAAGCTGATGTCCTCCTCCACCACACCCCAGGCCGGCAGTAGCACCTCGTGGAGTAGCGCGACGGTCGGTGTGTTCCCATCGGAGTGAAGCGTCAGCCAACTGGTGCCGTCTGTGACGGAGATGCGGTCCGGATCGCCCTCCACCCGACCAGGCTGCATCTGCCAGCCCGTCGGCGTGTGTGTCCGCACCGTCTCCAGGTCCAGACCCGGTACGACGCGGTGGATCGGGTCCAGTGTGAGCGGATGGCGGATGTAGTCGACCAGCATCGCCAGACCGACCGCTGAGCCCTCTCGGTACGGCTCTCGCAGTTGACGCTCCAGGTACGCCGCATAACGGTGGTGTCCGTCGGCGATGACCGCCTCATGCTTCGCCAGCTCCGCTGAGATCGCCGCGAGTACCTCTGGGTCGTCGATCCGCCAGATGCGATGCTCCGCGCCGTTGTACGTCTCGGCCTCCACCCACGGTTCGCCGGACCGCGCCGCGTCCACAGCATCGCTCGCCACGCCACCGTCGGCGTACGCGAGCAGGATCGGCTCCAGGTCCGCGTCGGTCGCCTCCATCAGCTGGAGCCGGTCGTCGACCCAGTGCGGCATCACTTCCTCGTGTGGAAGCACCACATTGCGTGCCGGATCCAGCTCGAGCGAGCCGACCAGTCCGCACAGTACGGCGGTCCCGAGGCGCTGCTCGTACACGTACAGCGCGGGGCGCTCGTCCTGCACCACCACACCGTCCTGCTGCCAGCGGGCGAGCCGCTGCGCGGGTTCGTTGTACCGGGCCGGGCCGAGGCCCGGATCGCGTGGAAGGATGAGCCTCACCATGTTGTGCAGATCAGAGTCAGTCAGCCGCCGGACGATGGCGGGTTCCAGCACGTCGTACGGCGGTGAGGTGACGGCGCCGAGCGCGCTCACCTTGCCCGCCACGAACCGCCAGGCGCGCAGCGGATCGAGCCTCAGCACCCTCCCGCTCGTATCCGGCATGCGCGGAATCGTACGGGGTGAAGTATGAGCACGGCAGACAAAGCGCCCGAACCGCTGTCGGCGTGTGACGAACCGCTCGCGAGCCGGTACGACGTGGCGCTGCTGGACCTGGACGGCGTCGTGTACGTCGGCCCGGACCCGGTGCCGGACGCACCCGAGAACCTGCGGAACGCTGCCAAGGAAGGCATGCGGATCGGGTACATCACCAACAACGCGAGCCGGCCGGCGCGGGTCGTTGCCGAGCACCTCGCATCGTTCGGGCTGGACGTGATCGCCGAGGACGTGGTGACGTCCGCGCAGGCCGCGGCGAAGCTGATCGCGAGCGAGTACCCGAAGGGCTCACCGGTCCTGGTGGTCGGTGGCGAGGGCCTGTACGTCGCGCTCGAGGAGTACGGGCTGACGCCGGTCCGCAGCAGCGACGCGCACCCGGTGGCCGTCGTACAAGGCTTCCACCCGGATGTGAACTGGGTGATGCTCGCGGACGGCGCGCACGCGATCCACGAGGGCGCGAAGTGGTTCGCGACCAACCTGGATCTGACCATCCCCACCGCGGCCGGCAAAGCGCCCGGGAACGGGACGCTCGTGCAGGCGGTCCGGGCCGCGGTCGACGTGGATCCGGTCGTCGCCGGCAAGCCTGAGCCGCCGCTGCTGGAGACGAGCATCGAACGGCTGGAAGCCAAGCGCCCGTTGATGATCGGGGACCGGCTCGACTCCGACATCCAGGGCGCGAACGCGGTCGGGATCGCGAGTCTGTGGGTCGCGACCGGCGTGCACGACGCCTATGACCTGGCGCGGGCGCCGAAGAACCAGCGCCCGACGTACGTCGCCGCGGGCCTCAGCGCGCTGGCCGAGAAGCAGCCCGGGGTGACCGTCGAAGGCGGGAAGCACTCCTGTGCGGGCTGGACCGCCGAGGTCGTGAACAACGCGGTCGCGGTCAAGGGCGAGGGCGAGCCGTACGACGGACTGCGCGCGATCCTGTCCGCGGTGTGGGCCGCCGTCGACGCGCCCGTGGAGCCGGCCAAGCCCGCGAAGGCAGCCGGCCGCACCCGCCGCCCGCGGCCGAAGCCCGCTCCGACGCCCGATTCGATCACTATCGACGCGGCCCTGCACCGGGTAGGCCTCGACAAGTAGGTGCTGCTGGCTGGTATCCCTCGTCCGAGGCGATACCGTTGCTGGGAACGATGCGAGGAGGCAGTCATGGTGATGGACGCAGTGCGCGGCTACGTACAGCTGGCGAACGGGTTGACCGAGGTCACCAAGCAGAAGGCCCAGGCGGCTGCGAAAGCGTTGCTGCAGCAGACCGGGGCGGACGCGCTGACCACCCGGGTGAGCGACCTGGCCGACGAGATCGTTGCCACCAGCAAGAGCAACCGTCAGCTGCTGCAGGCGATCGTGGCGAACGAGGTCGAGGGCGCCGTTGCGCGGCTCGGGTTCGTCCGCTCCGAGGAGGTCGCGGCGCTGACCCGGCGGGTGAAGACGCTGGAGACCGAGCTGGCCGACGCCCACGCCGCCGCGCCGGTTCACGCTGCGCCGGTCGGGGACGCGCCGGCGCCGGCGAAGAAGGCGGCCGCGAAGAAGGCCGCCAAGAAGGTGCCGGCCAAGAAGGCGGTCCCGTTGGCCAAGAAGGCCGCGGCGAAGAAGGCTGCCAAGAAGACGGCGAAGAAGGCCTGACGTGACCGAGCATCCTGGCGAGCAGTTCCCGCCGGACGTGGACCCGGACGTCGAGCCCGGATTCGACCCGCACCAGTCCGAGGAGACGACCGCCCACCCCGACTACGACACCGAGCCCGGCGCCCAGGACAGCGCCCAGGATGTCGCCGAGGAGAGTGTCCAGGACGTCGCTGAGCACGTGGATCCGGCCGCGGTCGAGTTCGGGCCGGAGTTCGCGCGCCCGCCGGGCGAGGAGTACGAGCACTCCTTCGAGGCCGGGTCGGCCGAGGACCCGGGTGAGGAGCAGGTGTCCGGGGCCGAGGCGATCGAGGAGCCGGGCGAGGGCGGTCATCCGTTGGTGGAGGAGACCATGGCCCGGCTCGACGAGCTGCGGGACCGGCCGGTGAGCGAGCACGGCGAGGTGTACGCCGACCTGCACGAGCGACTGCAGAGTGCCTTGGTGGAGGCGGACGCCGAGCAGGGCGACCGGAGCTGAGTGGCCAAGGCAGCCAAGCGTTCGCGGCTCGACGCCGAGCTGGTACGACGCGGCCTGGCGCGGTCGCGTGAGCACGCGAGCGAGCTGATCGCGGCCGGCAAGGTGAAGGTGTCCGGGACCGTGGCCGGCAAGCCCGCGACCGGGGTCGGTTCGGACGCCCCGATCGTGGTCGACACGTCCGAGCACGAGGACCCCGGGTACGCGAGCCGCGGTGCGCACAAGCTGATCGGCGCGCTGGAGGCGTTCCCGGCAGTCCAGGTCAAAGGCCGCCGTACCCTCGACGCCGGCGCGTCGACCGGCGGCTTCACCGACGTACTGCTGCGCAATGAAGCCGCGCACGTGATCGCCGTCGATGTCGGCTACGGCCAGCTGGTGTGGGCCTTGCAGACCGACGAGCGGGTCACGGTGATGGACCGGACCAACGTCCGGACGCTGACGCTCGAGGACATCGGTGGTGAACCGGTTGATCTCGTGGTCAGCGATCTGAGTTTCATCAGCCTCACACTCGTCCTGTCCGCGCTGATCGGCGTGGTGAAGCCGGACGGCGATCTGGTGCTGATGGTGAAGCCGCAGTTCGAGGTCGGCAAGGAGCGGCTGGGCAAGGGCGGTGTGGTCCGCGACCCGACGCTGCGGGCGGACGCGGTGCGAGGCGTGGCGGCGAAGGCGAGCGACCTCGGGTGGGGAATCGAGGGCGTCGCGGCCAGCCCGTTGCCTGGTCCGTCAGGAAATGTCGAATACTTCCTGTGGATACGCCGGGAAGCACCGCCTCTCGATGAGACGATGCTTGCAGGCGCCATCGAGCGCGGACCGCAGTGAGGAGGCAGGGTGGCTGAGCACGAGCCGCGGCGCGTGCTGCTGGTGACGCACACCGGCCGGGAGCAGGCCGTCGAGGTCGCACGCGAGGCGCACCGGTTGCTGACCGACGCCGGGATGCTGGTCCGACTGCTCAGCGGCGAGGCGGAAGAGCTCAAGTTCGACCCGGTCGAGATCGTCGACGACCCGGAGAAGGCGGCCAACGACGTCGAGCTGATCATGGTGCTCGGCGGCGACGGCTCGATCCTGCGCGGCGCCGAGCTGGCCCGCCCGCACGGTACGCCGGTGCTCGGGGTGAACCTCGGTCATGTCGGGTTCCTGGCCGAGGCCGAGGTCGACGACCTGGAGCGGATCGTCCAGGTGGTGGTCGATCGCACCTACACGGTCGAGGAGCGGATGACGCTGGCCGTCGACGTCCGGCTGGACGGCGACCTGATGTTCGAGACCTGGGCGCTCAACGAGGCCAGCGTCGAGAAGGCCGCCCGCGAGAAGATGCTCGAGGTCCTGGTCGAGGTGGACGACCGCCCGCTGTCCCGCTGGGGCTGTGACGGTGTCGTCGTCGCGACCCCGACCGGGAGTACGGCGTACGCGTTCTCCGCCGGCGGACCGATCGTCTGGCCGGAGGTCGAGGCGATCCTGATGGTGCCGCTCAGCGCGCACGCGTTGTTCTCGCGGCCGATCGTGGTGGCGCCGACGTCGCAGTTGTCGATCGAGCTGGTGCCGTCCTGGCACGGGCGCGGGGTGCTGTGGTGTGACGGCCGGCGGATGGTCGAGGTGCCGCCCGGCGCCGAGATCACGGTCCGGCGGGGCGCGACGCCGGTGCGGTTGGCCCGGGCGCACGAGGCGCCGTTCACCGACCGGCTGGTCGCTAAGTTCGACCTCCCGGTGCTCGGCTGGCGTGGGGCCGCCGAGCGCAAACGCAACGGCAACAGCCAACAGGAGACCTGACATGCTCTCGGAGATCCGCATCACCGGGTTGGGCGTGATCGAGGACGCGACGTTGGACCTCGACCCCGGATTCACCGCCGTCACGGGTGAGACCGGCGCCGGCAAGACGATGGTCGTGACCGGCGTGAACATGCTGCTCGGTGGCCGCGCGGACAGCGGCCTGGTGCGCCACGGGACCCGCCGGGCGCGGGTCGAGGGCCGCGCCAGCGGCGTACCGCGGGCGATCGTGCAGCAGGCCGAGGACCGTGGCGGCGAGCTGGACGACGGTGAGTTGCTGATCGCGCGTGAGCTCTCGTCCGAGGGACGCTCGCGGGCATTCCTCGGCGGCGCGTCGGTGCCGGTGTCGGTGCTGGGCGAGGTGTCCGGCGACCTGGTCGCGATCCACGGGCAGGCCGACCAGTGGCGCTTGCTGCAGCCCGCACGGCAACGCGAAACGCTGGATACCTTTGCAGGCAAGGCGGTTCTCGTCCCCCTGCAGGAGTACACCGGCGCGTACCGGCGGCGTCGTGAGGTCGAGGCCGAGCTGATCGAGCTCACCACGCGCGAGCGCGATCGCCTGGCCGAGGCGGACCTGCTGCGGTTCGGTCTGGACGAGGTCGCGAAGGCTGAGCCGTTGTCCGGCGAGGACACCGAGCTCGCCGCCGAGGAGGAGCGTCTCGCGTACGCCGACGGTCTGCGTACTGCGGCCACGACGGCCGCCGATGCGCTGGCGTCCGAGGACCTGGACTCCACCCGGCCGAACGACGTGCTCGGACTGCTCTCACTGACCAAGCAGGCGTTGGACGGTGAGCGCGAGCACGACGCGAAGCTGGCCGAGCTGGCGGACCGGGCCGGCGAGTTGGGCTATCTCGCCGCGGACCTGGCCGGCGAGCTTTCGTCGTACGCCGCCGATGTCGACACCGACCCGGCGCGGTTGTCCGTGGTCAGCGAGCGACGCGCGTTGCTGCACGGACTGGTCCGCAAGTACGGCGCTGAGCAGGGCACCGTCGACGAGGTGCTGGAGTGGACGAAACGGTCCGCGGCCAGACTCGCCGACCTCGACGGCAGCGACGAGAAGGTCGAGCAACTGACCGCGGAGCTGGCCGAGCTGGACGCGACGCTCGCCGACCTCGGTGGGCAGATGCGGGAGGCCCGGATCGAAGCCGCGCAAAGGCTTGGTGTCGCGGTGTCCGAGGAGCTGACCGGGCTGGCGATGCCGCACGCGAAGCTGTCGGTCGAGGTGCACGAGACCACCGCCGGTCCGTTCGGCATCGACGAGGTCGAGTTCTGCTTCGCGGCGAACCCGGGCAGCCCGGCCCGCCCGCTGCAGAAGGCCGCGTCCGGTGGCGAGTTGTCCCGCGTGATGCTCGCGCTCGAGGTGATCCTGTCCGACACGCATCCGGTGCCCACGTTGGTGTTCGACGAGATCGACGCCGGTATCGGCGGCCGCGCCGCGGTCGAGGTCGGCAAACGGCTGGCCCGGCTGGCGGAGAAGGCCCAGGTGATCGTGGTCACCCACCTGCCGCAGGTCGCCGCGTTCGCGGACCGTCACGCGGTGGTGCTGAAGAGCGACGACGGTTCGGTCACCACCAGCGGGCTGGTCGCGCTCGACGACGACGCCCGGTTGAAGGAACTGTCCCGGATGATGGCCGGCCTGGAGAACTCCGATGCCGCCCAGGCCCACGCCGAGGAGCTGCTGGCGCTGGCCGCCGAACGCCACAAACCGCGGAAGAAAAGTCGTTCCAAAGGATGATTTGACGCACAGTCACCGTTAATTCAGTGCGTTAACGGGGGCCTGCCGGGTAAATGAACCGGTAGGGGGCTCTTGACATGGCAGGATGAGAGGGCGATGAGACTGCCCAGCCTGCGGAGAGCACGACCCACTGAACTGCCCGGCGTCACCGGAGTGGTCCGGCTGGATCGCCGTACCAAGAATCTCACCAAACGTCTCAAACCGGGCGAGATCGCGGTCATCGACCACGTCGATCTGGACCGGGTGAGCGCGGAGGCGCTGGTCGACTGCAAGGTCGCCGCCGTGGTGAACGTGGCCGACTCGATCAGCGGCCGGTACCCGAACCTCGGCCCGGAGATCCTGGTCGAGGCCGGTATCCCGCTGGTCGACGGCGTCGGCCGCGAGGTGTTCTCGATCCTGCACGAGGGCGAGCAGGTCCGGCTCGACGAAGGCACGCTGTACCGCGGTACCGAGGCGGTCGCGAAGGGCCTGTCCCAGGACAGCAAGTCGGTCGCGGAGCTGATGGACGACGCCCGCGCCGGGTTGTCGACCCAGCTCGAGGCGTTCACCGCGAACACGTTGGAGTACCTGCGGCGCGAGAAGGACCTGCTGCTCGACGGCGTCGGCGTACCGCACATCCACACCGCGATGGAGGGCAAGCACGTCCTGATCGTGGTTCGCGGGTACGACTACCGCGACGACCTGGTCGCGCTGAAGTCGTACATCCGCGAGTACCGGCCGGTGCTGATCGGCGTCGACGGCGGCGCGGACGCGCTGGTGGAGAACGGGTACGTCCCGGACCTGATCGTCGGCGACATGGACTCGGTCAAGGACGAGACGCTGAAGAGCGGCGCCGAAGTGGTCGTGCATGCGTACCGCGACGGCCGCGCGCCCGGGTCCGAACGGCTGGAGCGGCTCGGTGTCGACTCGATCGAGTTCCCGGCCACCGGCACCAGCGAGGACGTCGCGATGCTGCTGGCCGACTCCAAGGGCGCCTCGCTGATCGTCGCGGTCGGCACCCACAACTCGCTGGTGGAGTTCCTGGACAAGGGACGCTCCGGGATGGCGAGCACCTTCATCACCCGGTTGCGGGTCGGTGCCAAGCTGGTGGACGCCAAGGGCGTCGGCCGGCTGTACCGCAGCCGGGTCTCGACGTTCCAGGTGGTCGCCCTCATGGTGGCCGGCCTGTTCGCACTCGGCATGGCGATGGTGGCCATCGGCGCCGACGACGTGTTGTGGTCGATCCTGCGGGCGCGCTGGAGCGACTTCGTCTACTGGATCCGGGAGCTGTTCACGTGATCGACTTTCGCTACCACATCGTCTCGATCGTGGCGATCTTCTTCGCCCTGGGCGCCGGTGTGGTGCTCGGCGCCGGTCCGCTGAAGGGCACCGGCAGCGAGATCGTCGCGAGCCAGGCCGAGAAGGACCGCCAGCAGCTCGCCGACGCACGCGCCGAGCTGGTCCAGGTGAAGGCCCTGGACAAGTACCGCGACGACTTCGTCGCCAAGGTCACCACCGGGCTGACCGACGGCAAGCTGGTGAACAAGAAGGTCACGATCGTCACCATGCCGAACGCCGACAGCGACCTGAGCGACGGCGTCCAGGGCGAGCTGGAGAAGGCCGGCGCCGTGGTGAACACCAAGGTGGCGCTGGACGCGAAGCTGTTCGACACCGGTCAGCGTCAGCTGGTCGAGTCCCTGGTCAACCAGCTCGTCACCCCCGACATCCAGTACCCGGCCGACGCGACGACGTACCTGCGGGCCGGGATGATCCTCGCCCGCGGCGTCGCGGCCAAGGAAGAGGGCAAGCCCGCCGACGCCGACTCGACCAAGGTGATCAGCGGGCTGACCGGCGCGAAGCTGCTGTCGCTGAAGCCGTCGCAGATCAAGGACCGGGCCGGCCTGATCGTGGTGATCGCCGCGAAGCCGCCGGCACAGGCGCCGGACAACTCGACGTACGGCGACGCGGTCGACTTCATCAAGGGCCTGGACCTCGGCAGCGGCGGGGTCGTGGTCGCGGGTACGCCGGACAGCGCGGGCGACGGTGGATTGCTCAAGGCCTTGCGGAGTGACTCCGAGGCCACCAAGATCGTTTCCTCGGTGGACGTGGCCGACATCCCGGCCGGGCAGATGACGGTCGTCTTCGCACTGGTCGAGCAGGCCGGCGGCAAGGCTGGGCAGTACGGCGCGATCAACGCGAAGAACGGCATCGCGCCGTCAGCCGTACAAACCAAGGGAAACTGACGTGGGAATTCTGAGCGCTGCCGTCGCGGCGGCCGCTACTGCCGGGCTCGAGCGCGCAGCGGAGAAGCTGCCGAAGGAGAACTGGGAGCCGTTCGAGCGCACCAACCATCGCGGTGAGACGGTGACGCTGCTCGAGGGTCCGGTCGCGGTGCTCGGTGCGCTCGCCGGCGTCGCCGCTTCGCGGGGCAACGGCAAGGTGAAGGCGGCCGCGCTGCTCGCCGGTGCAGTGTCCGGTGCGGTCGGCGCGTACGACGACCTGCGCGGAACCACACAGGCCAAGGGCTTCCGTGGCCACCTCAGCGCGCTGAAGCGCGGCGAGGTCACCAGCGGTGCGATCAAGATCCTCGGCGTCGGCGCCGCCGGTCTCGCGGCCGCCGCCCTGCTGCCGCGCAAGTCCCGCGGCGTGAAGGCCTTCGCCGGAGTCGTTGCCGACGGCGCCTTGATCGCCGGCACGGCGAACCTCACCAACCTCCTCGACCTGCGGCCCGGCCGCGCACTCAAGGCGGTCACCGCGCTGAACGCTCCGCTCGCTGTCGTGAGTGGTCCGGCGGGCGCTGTCGTCGGTGCCGCCGCGGCCTCCGCACCGTCCGACCTCGGCGAGCGCTCGATGCTGGGTGACTGCGGCGCGAACGGCCTCGGCGCGATCACCGGTACGGCGCTGGCCGCATCCCTCCCGCGCCCGTTGAAGAGCCTCGTGCTGGCGGCGGTCGTCGGGCTGAATCTGGCCAGCGAGAAGGTCAGCTTCACCAAGGTCATCGCCGACACCCCGATCCTCGACAAGATCGACCAGTGGGGCCGACGACCCAGGTGAGTCGGGTCGCCCGCGCCGCTTTGGTTGTCGCGGCGATCACTGTCCTGGCGCGGGTTGTCGGGTTCGCCCGGTGGTTGGTCTTCTCGAAGACCGTCGGGGCCGGGTGTCTGGCCGAGGCTTACACGACGGCGAACCAGCTGCCCAACATTCTCTTCGAGGTTGTGGCCGGCGGAGCGCTGGCAGGTGCCGTCATCCCGGTGCTCGCCGGGCCGGTGGCCCGCGGGGATCGGGCGGCGCAGGGCCGGATCGTCGGGGCGTTGCTGTCGTGGTCGTTCCTGCTGCTGGCGCCGGTCGCCTTGCTGGCTTGGGTTCTGGCGGGCCGGTACACCGACGCGATGCTCGACCCCGGCGCCGACTGCGGCGGGACGACGGGGACCGCGACGCGGATGCTGGCGATCTTCGTGCCGCAGGTGTTCGGGTACGCCGTGGCGGTGGTCGCGACCGCGGTTCTCCAGTCCCACAAGCGTTTCGCGGCCGGTGCCTTGGCGCCGCTGATCTCGAGCCTGGTCGTCGTAGCCACCTACGTCGTGTTCGCGGCGACCGCGCCCGAGGCCGACGCGGCGTCCCGCGGCGCCACCAACCTGCTCGCCTGGGGCACGACTGCGGGCGTTCTCGCGCTCGCGCTCACGGTCCTGGTGCCGATGCTCTTCCTGCGCTTGCCGATCAAACCCACGCTGCGGTTGGACCCGGGCGTCGGTCCGGTACTGCGGCGGCTCGCTCTCGCGGGGCTGGCAGTACTAGTCGCGCAGCAGCTCACTTTCGTGGTCACGACGTACCTGGCCAACCACCGTGGCGTTGCGGGAAGTATTGCGGTCTACACCTGGGCCAACGCTGTCTACCTGCTGCCGTACGCCGTGCTGGCGGTGCCGATCACCACAGCGGTCTTTCCGCGTCTGGCCGCGGCGTTCGAGTCGGGTGACCGCTTCGACGTGTACGCCGCCACGTCCACGCGCGCAGTACTGCTGGCCGGAGGCGCCGGAGCCGCTCTGCTGGTCGGTACGGCGGTCCCGGTCGCCAGGATCTTCGCGTACAACGACGGCGCGGTGCATGAGACCCAGGCGACCTCACTGGCCAACGGCCTGATCGCGTTCGCCCCAGCGGCCATCGGGTTCGCCGTACTCATGCATGTCGGCCGCGTGCTCTACGCACGGCACTGTGGTCGTGAGGTAGCAGTAGTGACGTCAGCGGCCTGGATCGTGGTCGCCCTGGCCGGTGTGGTGCTGACGGCGCACTGGGACGCCGTACCGGCGCTGGCAGCCGCGATGTCGATCGGCATGGTCGTCGGCGCGGTGGTCCTGCTCGGCGTACTGCGACGTGAGGCGGGGCCTGGTGTACTTGCCGGCTCCGGCCGTGCGACCCTTGCCGCATTGGCTGGTGCAGTACTGGCCGGCGCGGCGGGCTGGGCGGCCGCACTGCCGGCCGGGAACGGCGGCGTGGGTAAGGCACTCGTGTTCGCAGTACTGTCCGGCCTGGCCGTCGTCGTCGTGTACGCCGGAGCTGCCATGGCCCTCGACCGACCCGACGCCCGCGCGCTACTACGCCGGGGATCTGTGGAGGAGACCAACAAATGAGGATCGGGCTGCTGCTCGCGGAGTCGCGGGGCGGCATCGGCCAGCATGTCGCCTCGCTGGTGCCGCGGTTCGTCAGCGCTGGGCACGAGGTGGTCGTGTGCGCCCCACCGGGCACGGCCGAGCACTTCGAGTTCGGTCCGGCGACGGTCGTCACGCAGGCGGCCGGGCTGCGCGGCTCCGACGTCATCCATGCGCACGGCTACCGGGCCGGCATGACTGCCCTGCGGGACCGGTCGAGGCTGCGCCCACTGGTGGTCACCTGGCACAACGCGGTGATCGCACCCGGTCCACGTGGCCTGATGATGCGGATGGGGCAGCGGTTGGTTGCCAGAGGCGCGGATCTGACACTGGGAGCCTCCAGCGACCTCGTGGAGCTGGCGAAGAGCCTCGGTGCGCGTAACGCCCAGTTGGCTCCAGTAGCCGCCCCGGCGATGCCCAGGATCCGTACGCCGCGCGAAGACGTCCGGCACGCGCTTGGCGTCGGCAATCGGCCCGTGGTGCTCACCGTCGGCCGGCTGGCGCCGCAGAAGGACTACCCGACGCTGCTGTCCGTCGCCGCGCGGGTGCATGAGTCCACTCCGCACGCGGTGTTCATCGTGGTCGGTGACGGACCGTTGCGGGACAACCTGCAGGCGCGGATCGATGCCGAGCAGCTGCCGGTCCAGCTGCTGGGACACCGCAACGACGTGGCTGACCTGCTCGGTGCGGCCGATGTGTTCTTGCTCACGTCGCACTGGGAGGCCCGGGCGCTGGTGCTCCAGGAGGCGATGCAGGTCGGCGTACCGGTCGTCGCGACCGCGGTCGGCGGCGTACCCGAACTGGTCGGAGACAGCGCCGTACTGGCGTTTCCGGGCGACGCGGACGGGCTGGCGGACGGGGTTCGGGCCGTTCTGGCCGAGCCGGAGACCGCGAACGCTATGCGGACACGAGGCCAGGAGTTGTCCTCCCGGTGGATGGACGAAGACGCGGTTGCAAAGAATCTGCTCGACATCTACGCGGGTCTCGTCGCGACCGATGCTTGACAAGAGGTAGGCTGGAGACCCGTGGACAGGGCTTCCAATTCGCAGCAGACCAAGCACGTATTCGTCACCGGCGGCGTGGCCTCCAGTCTCGGCAAGGGACTGACAGCATCCAGCCTCGGCAGTCTGCTGACGGCACGGGGCATCCGCGTCACGATGCAGAAGCTGGATCCGTATCTGAACGTGGATCCCGGCACGATGAATCCGTTCCAGCACGGCGAGGTGTTCGTCACCAACGACGGCGCCGAGACCGACCTGGACATCGGGCACTACGAACGCTTCCTCGACCGGGACCTCTCCCAGGTCGCGAACGTGACCACCGGGCAGGTGTACTCGAGCGTGATCGCCAAGGAGCGGCGCGGCGAGTACCTCGGTGACACCGTTCAGGTGATCCCGCACATCACCAACGAGATCAAGGAACGGATGCTCGCGATGGCGGGCCCCGACGTCGACGTCGTCCTGCACGAGATCGGCGGCACGGTCGGTGACATCGAGTCGCTGCCGTTCCTGGAGGCGGCCCGGCAGGTCCGGCACGACGTCGGCCGGGACAACGTGTTCTTCCTGCACATCTCGCTGGTGCCGTACATGGCGCCGAGCGGCGAGCTCAAGACCAAACCGACCCAGCACTCGGTCGCGGCGCTGCGCTCGATCGGTATCCAGCCGGACGCGATCGTCTGCCGGGCGGACCGGCCGATCCCGGACAGCGTGAAGCGCAAGATCTCGCTGATGTGCGACGTGGACGTCGAGGCCGTGGTGGCCGCGGTGGACGCGCCGTCGATCTACGACATCCCGAAGGTCGTGCACGCCGAGGGCCTGGACGCGTACGTCGTCCGCCGGCTGAACCTGCAGTTCCGCGACGTCGACTGGACCCGCTGGGACGAGCTGCTGCGCGTCGTACATCACCCCAAGGACGAGGTCACGGTCGCGCTGGTCGGCAAGTACATCGACCTGCCGGACGCGTACCTGTCGGTGGCCGAGGCGCTGCGCGCGGGCGGGTTCGACAACGACGCCCGGGTGAACCTGCGCTGGATCGCCTCCGACGAGTGCGCCACGCCCGAGGCCGCGGCCCGGCTGCTCGGCGACGTCGACGCGATCTGCATCCCCGGCGGCTTCGGGGTGCGCGGGATCGAGGGCAAGATCGGCGCGATCCGGTTCGCCCGCGAGCAGCGCATCCCGATCCTCGGGCTGTGCCTGGGTCTGCAGTGCATGGTGATCGAGGTGGCCCGCGACCTGGCCGGCCTGGTGGACGCGAACTCCAGCGAGTTCGATCCGGACGCCGAGCAGCCGGTGATCGCGACCATGGAGGAGCAGAAGCACATCGTCTCCGGCACCGGGGACATGGGCGGCACGATGCGGCTCGGCCTCTACCCGGCGAACCTGACCGAGGGCTCGATCGTCCGCGGCCTGTACGGCGCGCCCTCGATCCAGGAGCGGCACCGGCACCGCTACGAGGTGAACAACGCGTACCGGGACAAGCTGGAGACCGCCGGCCTGGTGTTCAGCGGCCTGTCGCCGGACCACGAGCTGGTCGAGTTCATCGAGCTGGACCGGTCCGTGCACCCGTACTTCGTGGCCACCCAGGCGCACCCGGAGCTGCGGTCACGGCCGACGAAGCCGCACCCGCTGTTCTCCGGCCTGGTCGCGTCCGCCCTGGACCGCCAGCGCGAGTCCCGGCTCCCGGTCGAGGAGCCGAAGCAGGCTGCGGCCAAGAAGACCCCGGTCAAGACCCGATGACGGATCATCCCGAGCTGCGGTTCGGCGCCGGTCTCGCCGATCAGCCGGAGCACTGGCCGGTCTCCTCGTCCGAGGTGGTGCACGAGACCGGGCGGGTGATCTCGGTACGACGGGACACCATCGCCCCGGTCGGCGCTGAGCCGTTCGTGCGGGATGTCGTCGTACACCCTGGCGCGGTCGGTGTGGTCGCGCTCGACGAGAACAACCGGATGCTGCTGGTTCGTCAGTACCGGCATCCGGTCGGGTACAAGCTGCTCGAGCCGCCGGCCGGACTGCTCGACGTCCAGGGGGAGCAGTACCGCCTGGGCGCCGAGCGTGAGTTGTGGGAGGAGACCGCGACCAAGGCCGCCGACTGGCGGATCCTGGTCGACGCCTTCACCTCGCCCGGCCTGACGAACGAGGCGGTCCGGATCTTCCTGGCCCGCGACCTCTCGCCCGCCGACGAGTCCTTCGAACGCCTCCACGAGGAGGCGGACATGGAGACCGTCTGGGCCCCGCTGATCGACGTCGTCGGCGCCGTCCTGGCCGGCCAGCTCCAGAACCCGATCCTGATCATGGGCGCCCTTGCCACCTGGACCGCCCTCAACGGCCCCGGCTTCGACACCCTCCGGCCCGCCGATTCGCCGTGGCCCGCGAAGGACCACACCTGACCGGTGCGGCATCGTTACCTGCCGCGCATCGAGAGTGGGCCGGCTCGTCGCTAGGGTCCTGCGGACGACCGACGGCGAGCAGAAGGAGATCGGTTCGTGAACGCGTGGCAGCCATCGCCTGGAGCGAAGCAGATCCTCGACAAGCTGGTGACCAACGTCATCGACTGGGGCGAGCTCAACGTCCATCACAACATGGCCGGAGTGTCTTTCGACGCGTCGGCCGGGCCGTTGGGGGCGGTACACCCCGACGGCTCGATGGTGTTCGACGACTCGATCGGTCGCGCCTTCGAGAGCGCGGCGGAACGACCTCAGGCGCTCAGCTCTGACGAGGTGGCCGAGCTCCGGCACGCGATCCGGGTGGTCACGTTCACGGCGCTGGACAAGCGCATCGAAAACCGCGAGACCGAAGGCGACGGCCCCATCCGGATGGCGCTCGACGCCGGGAGCGATGCGGATCGGTTCCTGAACGACGGGCTGCGGCACGCGGACTGGGCGGTCAGCGGCGATCGGATCTGTTTCCGGCTCAGCCCCGAGCTCAGCTCGAGGCTGCAGGACACTCAGGAGGGCGAGCCCGAGCATCCGGTCGCCCGGGAAGCCGCCGTGGCACTGGCCGCTCAGTACGCGCGGGCGCGGGGCGAGTGGCCCGACAACGCGGTCCGCGATCTGCTGAAGGGGCCGCGGGAGCAGGCCTTCGAACGGGTCGTCGACGCGAAACTGGCAGCTCAGCTGCGGGAGAAGTTCGAGCCGGCGCGGGAGGCGTTGTCCGACCTGCGCGCGCGATTGACCGACGACGTTCGTACGGAGTTCCAGCGACTCGCTGAGGAGCCGCAGCTCGCGGCGGCTGAGGTTCAGGGACGAGTGGCCGCGGTGTGCGGGCGGGTCGACGACTCGGCCCGGACCGTCAAGGAAACCCTCAGCGCCATGCCGCTGCAGCAGGCCGACCGGTCGTCGACAGCCGCGGCCGCCGACCGGGCCCAGCCCGCCACCAAGCACCGCTGGACCGGCTTCGGCCGCTGACCCATCGTGGTTGATCCATCGCTGCGTGGGGCCGGTGGGAGCTTGACCGAGGGGACGGGCTGGGGTATTTGTTGCTGACAACGATGTCACTCCGCCCCGTTCCGACGTCGAAGGTTGGTTCCGCCCATGCGTCGTTCCGCCCTGTCCCGCCGCGCGAGTTTCGTCCTCGCGGGTGTTCTGATCGCAGCGCTCGCGCCGAGCGCTCAGGCTCTGCCCACTCCCTCTCCGGCCGGCTCGGGCGACCACCCGACCACCGCGACTCCACCTGATCCGGCGGTGGCCGGGTTGCGGGCGCCGGCGGCCGCCGGGAGTAGTCGGATCACGAGTAGTTCAACGGATCCGACCGAACAGGTGGATCCGTTGATCGGGTCGTCGAATGCGGGGAACGTGTTTCCCGGGGCTGTCGTGCCGTTCGGGATGTTGTCGTTCAGTCCGGAGACGAGCCGGGGGAACGCGTACCGGACGGCTGCGCCTGGCGGGTATCTGTACGACGCGACCAAGATCCGCGGGTTCAGCCTCACGCATATGAGTGGGACCGGGTGCGCGGGTGGTTCGGGTGACATCCCGATCTTCCCGTTGGCCGGGGACGTGACGAGTTCGCCGCAGAGCGACGCCAAGGACGAGGTCTACGCAGCGACGTTCAGCCACGCGAACGAGGTCGCCAAGCCGGGGTACTACAAGGTCGGCCTCGACTCCGGCGTGACGGCCGAGTTGGCCGCCACGACACGGACCGGGTCGGCGGCGTTCACGTTCCCGGCCGACAAGGCCAAGACGCTGATGTTCCGTACGTCGAACTCCGAGGTCGGATCGAGCGACGCGCAGGTCAGCATCGACCCGGCGCACCGCACCGTCAGCGGGTCCGTGACGAGCGGCAACTTCTGCGGCTACCTGGCCGGCGTCGGGCAGCGCAGCTACTACACACTCCATTTCGTCGCGGAGTTCGACCAGCCGTTCAAGAACCAGGGCACCTGGACCGACACCAGCGTCACGCCAGGGAGCACTCAGGCGAGCGGCGGTACGACGTACGGCAGCGACGGCTGGATGCCGCCGAACAAGGGCTCCGGTGGGTACGTCGGCTTCGACAGCGACAAGGTGACCGTGCGGATCGGCATCTCCTACGTGAGCACCGCCAACGCGCTGGCCAACCTGCGCGCCGAGAACCCGCGCGGTACATCGGTCGCGATGACGGCTGCGAAAGCCAAGCAGGCATGGCGAAAGCAGCTCGACCGGATCGAGATCACCGGCGGTACGACGGACCAGCGCACGACCTTCTACAGCGCGCTGTACCACGCGTCGCTGCACCCGAACGTGTTCAGCGACGTCAACCGTCAGTACTGGGGTTTCGATCAGAAGCCGCACTCTGCGTTGCGCGGACAGGTCGCGCAGTACGCGACGTTCTCTGGGTGGGATGTCTACCGGTCGCAGCTGCAACTAGTTACATTGCTCGATCCGGATCGAGCCGGCGATATCGCGCAGTCGTTGCTCAACCAGGCCACGCAGAACGGCGGCATCTGGGATCGGTGGACGCATGCGTCCGGCAGTACGTCGGTGATGACCGGTGACCCGTCCGCGCCGGCGGTGGCGGGCATCTACGCGTTCGGTGGTACGAACTTCGACGCTCGCGGCGCACTGCGTTCGCTGGTGAAGGCGGCGACCGTACCCACCGCGAAGGACCTCAGTTCGGCCGGCAAGCCGGTCATGACGATCGGGCAGCGACCCTCGCTCGACAAGTACCTCGCGCTGCACTACGTCCCGACCAAGTCCAACGCCTGGGGCGGTGCGGTCGAGACGCTCGAGGACGTGACGGACGACTTCGCGCTGGCCCAGCTGGCGCAGCGCACCGGCGACAAGTCGACGTACCAGAAGTTCCTCACGCGGTCGCAGTACTGGCAGAACGTGTTCAACCCGGACAACGGCGGCTACGTCCAGAACCGGGACGGCAACGGCGCCTGGCCCGCGTTCACTCCGTCGACGTACGACGGGTTCGCCGAGGGTAGTAGCGCGCAGTACACGTGGATGGTTCCGCACAACCGGGCCGGACTTGCCGACGCGATGGGCGGTGTGGACGCGGCGAACCAGCGGCTGGACGCGTTCTTCAAGAACCCGGACGGGACCTGGGCGCTGACCGGTGCGGGCGAGCTGCACGCCGAGATGGACAACGAGCCGTCGATCAACACGCCGTGGATCTACAACTACACCGGCCGGCCGTACCAGACGCAGGAGACGTTGCGGCAGGCAATGAACCAGCTGTGGAACACCAGCACCGGCGGGATCCCCGGGAACGACGACCTCGGTGCGATGTCGTCCTGGTACGTGTGGACCGCGCTGGGTCTGTACCCGGACGTGCCGAGCCGTGCGGAGCTACAGGTTGCGGCGCCGGTGTTCTCGCGGGCAGTGATCCACCGGGGCAGCCGGACCATTCGCATCAACGCCCCGGGCGCGGATGCGCCGTACGTGCAGTCGCTGAAGGTCAACGGGAAGTCGACGACCAAGCCGTGGCTGCCGGAGTCGTTCGTGCAGCGTGGTGGAACGCTGGACTTCACGCTGGGTACGACGGCCAACAAGGCGTGGGGTGCGAGCTCCAGTGACGCACCGCCGTCGTGGCGGACCGGTGAGATCCCGTTCCAGACGTCGACGGACACCAGCCGCCTCGTCGTCGCGCCGGGCGCCACCAGCGCACCCGTCGCAGTGCAAGCCCACCGACTGAGTGGGACCGCGCAGGACGTCACGTACACCATCAACACACCTGCTGGTCTCACTGCGACACCTACTACTGGCACCTTCCACGTGGACAAGGTCGGCAGCGCCGCGGTGACGATCACTGCGGCCGCCAGTACGCCGGACGGCCGCTACCCGGTCACGGTGTCGATGAAGGCCGCTGACGGTACTGCGCTGCCACAGGTCGGTTTCACTGTCGCTGTCGGTCAGCCGAACTCCTTCTTCGTACTGCGGGAAGGTGTCGGCATCTCGGACGACAACGGCGACCACACCGAAGCGGACTACGACGGTGGTGGCGTCAGCTACTCCCGCCAGGCGCTAGCCGCCGCTGGTCTGACACCTGGCGGCACTGGGACGGTGCAAGGCCTCACGTTCACGTGGCCCGGCGTACCCAGCGGTGATCCAGACAACGTGCCTGCTGACGGTCAGCTGCTCAATCTGAACCTGCCCGCCGGTACGACGAAGCTGTCGTTCATCGGCAGCGCGGTCAACGGCAATCAGGAGACGACGGCGACGCTGAAGTACGCCGACGGCAGTACGTCGCCGATCGACCTGTCCTTCAGCGACTGGACGCTCGGCGGTGGCGGCGACACCCTCCACTACGGCAACGTCATCGTCGCCACCACGCCGTACCGCAACGAGTCCGGCGGCGGGAAGGACAACGTGACCACGCACATCTTCGCCACGGCGCCTGTGACCTTGACGCAGACACCGGTGAGCATCACGCTGCCCAAGAACCGCGATCTACGGCTTTTCACCGTCGCCGCGGACTGAATCGGAGGGGACTGCTGATGAGACTGACAAGTGCGATTGCGTGTGCTGCTGTGACAGTGGCCGGGCTGCTGGTCACCACTGCACCGGCCGACGCGGCTATTACGCCGGTGAGCACCAAAGGCCCGTGCGGTTACACGGCGACCCCGGACGAGCCGCCGGCGCGTCCCGTGTCGCTGCCGCCGGATCCGAAGCACACACCCGACAAGGGGATCGTGAAGGTCCTCGTCGCGACCAACCAAGGTCCGATGCTGCTGTCACTGGACCGGGCGAAGGCGCCGTGCACGGTCCAGAGCTTCCTGCACCTGGCGAAGAGCCGGTTCTACGACTTCACCACGTGCCACCGTCTGACGCTGTACACGACGCTGAAGGTGCTGCAGTGCGGTGACCCGAGCGGTACGGGCGAAGGCGGCCCGGGCTACTCGTACAAGGACGAGTTGCCGACCGGCCTGCCGAACTGGCCGACCGACCCGACGGGGGCCGGCAAGGTCTACGCGCGGGGCACGCTGGCGATGGCGAACGCCGGCCCGGACACCAACGGGTCGCAGTTCTTCCTGGTGTTCGCGGACTCGCGGCTGCGCCCCGACTACACGATCTTCGGCTCGGTCGACCGGCTCGGTCTGGCCACCCTCGACCGCGTGGCCGCAGGCGGGATCGCGCCGACGCCCGACGACCCGGCCCCCGTCGACGGAGCGCCCGCCCGGAAGACCGACATCCTCGTCGCCCGCTCGCTCGGCACCTGGTAACTCCGGACAGGGTCAGCTGACGACCGCTTCGCCGCCGCCCTCGGCCAGGGCGGCGGCGACCTGGCGGCTGTTCGCCGCCAGCTCCTCGTCGGGAATCTTCGGCAGCATGTCGTCCCAGGCCGCGATCATCGCGCCGCGGAGCTGCATCATCCCGAGCGGCCGCGCCAGGAACCACAGGTGGAAGTGCTCGCTGCCGTCACCCCACCGGTTGAAGTGCGTACGCCCGACGCTGTCGAGCCCCTGGATCGCCTTGGCCACTCGCTGGATCATCGGGCCGAGGGTCGCTGTCAGCTCAGGCGGCAGATTGTCGAGCCGGTAATGCTCGTTCGGCTCGAGCACCGCCACGAGCGGCAACCCGGTCGCGCCGAAGGCCTTCACCGCCCACTGCTCGTCCCGCCAGATCACGTACCCGTCCGGATCCGCACACTTCGCACACGGCTTCCCCCCGGCCTCCCCGGCCCGCGGCGGCTCCGGCACCACCGGCTCGGCCAACGGCACAACCTGCACGTCCCCCTCGAACGGAAAGAACGGTTGGCCCACCAACGGGTCCGCAGACACCCGCTCACCGTACGGAAGCCTGCGGTGGTATTCAGAAGGCAGCTCAGTCATGCCCCGCACTCTGCCGGAGAATCGGGCCATGGAGAAGCCGGAGCTGGCGGTATTGCTGGGGATGGAGCCGCATCCTGAGGGTGGGTGGTATCGGGAGACGTGGCGGTCGGGGGTCGAGTTCGAGCCGGAGGGGTACGGCGGGGCTCGGGCCAGTGCGACCGCGATCTACTTTCTGCTGGCGCCGGGGGAGGAGTCGCGGGCGCATCGGGTGCGGTCGGCGGAGATCTGGTTGTGGCACTCCGGCGGTCCGTTGACGATGGAGTACGGCGACGAGTCCGTCGTACTCGGACCGGATGTGCGGGCCGGGCAACAGCCGCAGGTAGTGATCCCGCCCGGCGCGTGGCAGGCCGCGAGGCCCGCTGGTGACGAGGCCGTGCTGGTGTCGTGTGTGGTGTCACCCGGGTTCGACTTCGCCGACTTCACCATGCGGTAGCGGGTGCCCCTGGCAACGGTTGCCAGGGGCACCGATCGCTCTACCCGAGGACGGTTGCCAGCGCCTCGTACCCAGGCAGCAGGTCGATCCCTTCCCGCCCCAGCTGCTGGATCGCGACGTGGTCCGCGCCCGCGTCGAGGTGCGCCTTCAGACCCTCGGCGACCTCGACCGCCGAGCCGTGCAGCACCATCGCGTCGACCAGCCGGTCGCTGCCGCCGTCGGCCAGATCGTCGTCGGTGAACCCGAGCCGCTTGAAGTTCGAGGTGTAGTTCGTCAGCTGCAGGTACGACGCCAGCCGGTCCCGCGCCGTCGCCCGGGCGACCTCCGGATCGGTCTCCAGCACGATCATCTGCTCCGGCGCGAGCAGCACCCCGCCGCCGAGGATCCGGCGCGCCTCCTTGGTGTGCTCCGGAGTGGTCAGGTACGGCAGTGCGCCGGCGGTCCGCGCCCCGGACAGCTGCAGCACCTTCGGACCGAGCGCGGCCAGCGCCCGCCGGTCGGCCGGCACCTTCGCGTCGTCGAGCTCGTCCAGGTAGCTGACGATCGTCTCGTACGGTGACCGGTAGTCGTCGTTGCGCTCCCGGTGACCGATCCCCACTCCGAGCAGGAACCGCCCCGGCTGCTCGACCTCCAGCCGGTGGTACGACGCCGCGACGTCGGCGGCCGGCGACTTCCACATGTTCACAATGCTGGTGCCGACGGCAACCGAAGTGGTTGCGGCGAGCAACACCTCGGCGTCGCGCAGGCCGGTGTCCGGCGAGGCGCCCAGCCACAGCGCGCCGTACCCCGCCTGCTCCAGTCCCGCCGCCAGTTCCGGGCCGAAGTGCTGAGGTCCGTGCCAGACCCCGTACCGTCCCAGCTCGACTGCCACGCCGTACTCCTCTCGTCGATCAGCCTCAGCGTGCAACCCGGGGCGGACGGGCTCCGTTCCAAGCATCCCTGATGGCAACGAATGGCAGTCAATGATCGTTGCCCCGTCAGAGGTGGCGGGCGATCTCCGGGACGCGGGCGCGAAGGTCCGTCAGACGCCGCTCTGTGCGCTCGGGTTCACCGACCGTGGCCAGGTTGAGCATCCCGGGATCGCCCGCGTCCTGGCCGGCGCGGATCACCCGCGCGGATCGTTGCGCGAGGCCCGGCGCCGCCTCGAGAATCTCCAGCGGCGTGAACACATCGCCGTACGACGAAGCCATCAACCGAATGCGCGCCGCCTGGTACGCCGGTTCCATCGGGAGCGCCAGCGGCGCGGTGTTCCAGGCCGTGAACGCGATGTCGTCGAGCGGTACGCCGGGACCGGCCAGATCCCAGTCGATCACGCCGCTGAACCCGTCTGCCGTACCGATCCAGTTGTAGTACCCGTAATCGTGCATGCAGATGATCTGGTCCGCCGCGAGTTCACCCGCACCGGCCCGCCACGTGATCACGCCGGACGGGCGGTACGCGGCAACGACCTGGTGGTACCGCGCGAGCCACCGCATCGCGTCCGCGAGCACGTCGTCGGGTACTTCCGGGCCGTACGCCGTACCCGGAAGGTAATCGAGAACTTCCCGTCCGCGTTCGTCGTATCCGTGCACCCGCGGTACGCCGGTCGATCCGGCGTCGGCCAAGTAGTTGAGCAGGGCATGAACTGCCGGCGTCCACGGCCCGGTCGCGCGCCGTACCGTGGCGCCGATCCGGACCGCGCCGCCGATGTTGCCGCCCGGAAGTATCACTTCCTTCTCCATGGCGTCATCTTCTCCGAAAGGTCATGTCAAGATCAGACCATCCCGTCGGGTGGTATGAACCGGACGGGCTTACACTCGGCAGCGACCTAGCGGCACACCCCTCAACCGCCGGGCCCGCGGACACAACGACGTGAGCCGCACACCTGGAACGTGAAAGAAGGGCAAGTTGTGAAGGTCGGAGTACCGAAGGAAGTCAAGAACCACGAGTACCGGGTGGCGATCACCCCGTCCGGCGTGCACGAGTTCGTTCGTAGCGGGCACGAGGTTCTGATCGAGCAGGGGGCGGGCAGCGGTTCGCTGATCCCGGACGAGGAGTTCGTCACCGCCGGTGCGCGGATCGTGCCGACCGCGGACGACGTCTGGGCTGACGCCGAGCTGGTGCTCAAGGTGAAGGAGCCGGTGGCGGAGGAGTACCACCGGATGCGCAAGGACCAGGTGCTGTTCACGTACCTGCACCTTGCCGCCAGCCAGGAAACGACCGACGCGCTGCTCAGGTCCGGCATCACCGCGATCGCGTACGAGACCGTCCAGCTTCCGGACGGCACGCTGCCGCTGCTGGCGCCGATGAGCGAGGTGGCCGGCCGGCTCGCCCCGCAGTCCGGCGCGTACCACCTGATGGCGCAGGGCGGCGGCCGTGGCGTGCTGCTCGGCGGCGTGTCCGGCGTGCACCCGGCCCGGGTGGTCGTCCTCGGTGCGGGTGTCTCCGGGATGAACGCCGCCGCGATCGCGCTCGGCATGCAGGCGCAGGTGCAGCTGTTCGACCGCAACATCGCCCGGCTGCGGCAGGCCGACCAGGTCTACCAGGGCCATCTGCTGACCATCGCCTCGAACGCGTACGAGATCGAGCGCGCCGTACTCGAGGCCGACCTGGTCATCGGTGCGGTACTGGTGGTCGGTGCGAAGGCGCCGAAGCTGGTCACCAACGACATGGTCAGCCGGATGAAGCCGGGCAGCGTGCTGGTCGACATCGCGATCGACCAGGGCGGCTGCTTCGAGGACTCGCGTCCGACCACGCACGCCGACCCTGTGTACCGGGTCCACAACTCGCTGTTCTACTGCGTGGCGAACATGCCTGGCGCGGTGCCGAACACGTCGACGTACGCGCTGACCAACGTCACGCTGCCGTACGCGATCGAGCTGGCGAACCTGGGCTGGCGGGAGGCGCTGAAGTCGGACCACAGCCTGGCACTCGGCCTGAACACGTTCGACGGCCACGTCACCTACGGCCCGGTGGCCGAGGCGCATGACCTGTCGCAGCTGAAGCTGGACGAGGTGCTGGTCTGAGCATCACCAGGGCAGTTGGCACCTACCTGGACCACCTCACGGTGGAGCGCGGCCTGGCCGCCAACACCCTGGCGTCGTACCGGCGTGACCTGCGCCGGTACGGCGGCTACCTCGCCTCCACCGGGATCGATGACCTCGGCCGGATCACGGAGGCCGTGGTCAGTGACTTCCTGATGCGGTTGCGCGAAGGTGACGCCGACCATCCGCCACTGACCGCGTCGAGTGCCGGCCGGACCGTGGTGGCGGTCCGCGGGTTCCACCGGTTCTGTGTACGCGAAGGGCTGGCCGCTGTGGACCCTGCGGCGGCCGTGAAGCCACCTGTGCCGCCACAGCGGCTGCCGAAGGCACTGTCTGTCGACGAGGTCACCCGGATCCTCACGGCGGCCGCTGGAGCCGAGGCCGAGCCCGCCGTACTGGCCACTCGGGACGCCGCGCTGCTGGAGTTCTTGTACGGCACTGGCGCCCGCATCTCCGAGGCGGTCGGCCTGGACGTTGATGACATCGACATGGACGCCGGAGCGGTGTTGTTGCGCGGCAAGGGCAGCAAGGAGCGGGTAGTACCCGTCGGGTCGTACGCCCGCGACGCGCTGTCGGCGTACCAGGTCCGTGGCCGCCCCGACCTGGTGTCGCGTGGGCGGGGCACCCCCGCACTGTTCCTGAACGCCCGCGGCGGCCGCCTGTCCCGGCAGAGCGCCTGGACGGTACTGCGTCGCGCTGCGCAGCGGGCCGGGATCTCGAAGGAGATCTCGCCGCACACGCTGCGTCACTCGTACGCCACGCACCTGCTGGACGGCGGGGCCGACGTGCGCGTGGTCCAGGAGTTGCTGGGGCACGCGTCCGTCACGACGACGCAGGTCTACACCTTGGTGACCGTCGACAAACTGCGTGAGGTCTACGCGACGTCTCATCCGCGAGCGCTCTCCTCTTAAGGTGTCGTTCGTGGCGGACGAAGCTTCGGAACGGCATGCCAGTTGGCTGGAGCTGTTCTTCGACCTGACTGTGGTTGCTGCGGCGGCGCAGATATCCCATCGGCTGCACGGAGCCGAGACGATCGGGCAGGTCGCCATCTGTGCGGCCATGTTCTACGCGATCTGGAGCGTGTGGACGGCGACGAGCGTCTACGCCAACGTCGCGGGGGAGCACACCAGGCGGCGAGCGGTACTGCGGACCATGCTGGGGATCGGGGTGATGGCAGCCTCCGTACCAGGCGTGTGGCCTGGACTCCTGCCAGGCCACAGCGGGGAGCCGCACGGTGGCAGCCGGACCATCGCGTTCACCGTGGCGTTCCTGATCTGCCGGGGTATCGCTGCGCAGTCGGCCAGCCGGGACGGGAAGGTGATCGGCTTCTGGCCGGCCACGCAAGGTGTCATGGCTGCACCCTGGGTCGTTGCGCTGTTCGTCCCGGCGGAGACGGCGTACTGGCTCTGGTTCGGGGGGATCGTGGCCGACCTGCTGTTCTCGGTCATGGGAGCACGCAACCCGAAGGCCATGGAGCAGCGAGCGAGCAGCATCCGGCAGCAGCGGGAGTCGGAGCTGCGACGGGCGCAGTGGTTCAAATGGCTCCCGTTCAGGCGCCGTGACGAGGAGCCGGCCAAGCCGCCGCTGATCTCGGTGGCCCGTGTCGAGCGGGGGCACCTGGACGAGCGGCTGGGCCTGTTCGTGATCATCGTGCTCGGCGAGGCGCTGGCGCAGGTGGTCGCCGCGAACACCGATCTGGACTGGGACTGGCAGGTCGGCCTGGCGTCGCTGGCGGCGTTCTGGTTGCTGATCGAGCTCTGGCAGCTCACGACCCTGTACGGGTTCACTCCGGCGCCCCGCAGTACCACTCCGCTCGAGCCGTGGGCCGCACTGCTCGCTCACCTCGTTGTGACCGGGGCAATCGTCGCTATGGCGGCTGGACTGGGCGGACTGATCCCAGAGGCCGGAGAGCATCTGGAGACAAAGGAGCGCTGGTACCTGTTCGGAGGGCTCGCGCTGTACTTCGTGATCAGCGGAGTGGCCGGTGTGATCGGCAGAGTGCGGCTGCGCTGGTTCCTCGGCTGGCAGATCCCCTGCCTGCTCGTCTCGGTGCTCGTGGCCGCACTGGGCCATCCACTACCCGCCTGGTCGCTGGCGGTCGTCGCCGCCGTCGTACCGACTTGGTTCTACAGCTACAACCGGCTCGTGAAAGGTTAGACCCCGGTGATCGGCATCCGGGGACGGTGTGCGATCATCTGGTCACGGCCGGTGACTCGGAGTGGGTGATCGGCCAGGTTCGGAGCTTTGTCGACAAACAGCCCCACCCCGGTGCGGAGTGGCTGGTTGAGAGTGCTTGAATGCACGCTTACAGTCGCTGGGATCGCCCGTATCGGTTGAAAGGTTTGACGAGTCATGAACGAGTCGACATTCCCGGGCACCGAGCACGTGACCGACCACCTTTCGGGCCGCATCCCGGGGCACCAGCCGACCCCGGAGCCGGCCCAGCCGTTCAGCACGCCACCCCGCCCGGTGACGACGCCCCGGGCGCTGCCCGACAACTATGCGGAGATGCCGAAGCCGACGGCCAAGCTCACCGCGGAGGACCTTGCACCCGTGAACGACCCGAACGGTCCGCGTCACAAGATCGGACCGACCGGCCGGCCGCTGCCGGACCTGCCGGTGCCGCAGCCACCCGCCAAGACCGGCCCGGCGCAGGTGATCGCGATGTGCAACCAGAAGGGCGGCGTCGGCAAGACCACGACCACGATCAACCTGGGCGCGGCGATCGCCGAGACCGGACGCAAGGTGCTGCTGATCGACTTCGACCCGCAGGGGTCCGCCTCGATCGGCCTCGGCGTCCAGCCGCACGACCTCGAGCTGTCGGTGTACAACCTGCTGATGCAGCGCGACATCACCCCCGACGAGGTGATCCAGCCGACCCGGGTGGAGAACCTCGACCTGCTGCCGGCCAACATCGACCTGTCCGCGGCCGAGGTGCAGCTGGTCCAGGAGGTCGCCCGCGAGTACACCCTGCAGCGGGTGCTCGGCCCGATCATCCCGAACTACGACGTGATCCTGATCGACTGCGCTCCGTCGCTCGGCCTGCTCACCGTCAACGCGCTGACCGCGTCGAACGGCATCGTCGTACCGCTGGAGTGTGAGTTCTTCGCGCTCCGCGGTCTGGCCATGCTGACCGACACCATCGCCAAGGTGCAGGACCGGCTGAACCCGAAGCTCGAGATCGTCGGCATCCTCGGCACCATGTTCGACGGGCGTACGACGCACGCCCGGGAAGTGCTCGACCGGGTCGTCCAGGCCTTCGACGAGCGCGTCTTCCACACCGTCATCCGGCGTACCGTCAAGTTCCCCGAGACCACGGTCGTCGGCGAACCGATCACGACGTACGCGCCATCGTCCCAAGCGGCTACGCAGTACCGCGACCTTGCCAAGGAGGTGCTGGCGCGTTGTCCCGCCGGGTGAGCCTGCCAGGTGCCAGTGAACTCTTCGGGGGTGCGGCACCGAAGCAGACCAGACCCGAGAAGCGCACCACCACTGACGGACCGTCGACCGTACGGTCCCGTACGACGGTCGTCGACGACCGGAAGTCGAGTGGTCGGATCCGTCACGACACGAAGATCACCGTGTACGTGACGGAGGATGAGCTGCTCGGCCTGGAACAGACCAGACTTGCGCTGCGCGCGGAGCACGGCCTCACGGCCGACCGCGGCCGGATCGTCCGGGAGGCGATCGACGTGCTGCTGGCCGACTTCGTCGACCACGGACCGGACTCGGTGCTGGTACGGCGGCTCCGCGCGTCCGAAGACCGGGCCGCGGAGCTCAAGGGTTCGGAGTGACGGTGTCCTCGGACTCGTTGCCTTTGGATCTCGGCGCCGACGACACGCCGGCTGTTGCTGAGGGCAAGGGGTTCAGCGTTCACCTGGTGAACTTCGAGGGCCCGTTCGACCTGCTGCTGCAGCTCATTTCGAAGCACAAGCTCGACATCACCGAGATCGCGCTGTCGGTGATCACGGACGATTTCATCGCGCACATCAAGGCGCTCGGGTCGGAGTGGGATCTCGATCAGACCTCGGAGTTCCTGCTGATCGCGGCGACGTTGCTGGACCTGAAGGCGGCGCGGTTGCTGCCGAAGGGCGAGGTCGAGGACGACGAGGACCTCGCGCTGCTGGAGGCTCGGGATCTGCTGTTCGCGCGACTGCTGCAGTACCGGGCGTTCAAGCAGATCGCGGCCCTGGTGCAGGAGCGGATGGCGGTCGAGTCGCGGCGGTTCCCGCGGGCTGTCGGGGTCGAGCCGCGGTTCGCCGAGCTGCTGCCCGAGGTGTTGCTCGGGCTCGATCCGGCCGGGTTGGCGGCCCTTGCGGCGCGGGCGATGGCGCCCAAGAGCGACGTACCTGAAGGGGTTTCGCTCGCTCACCTGCACGCGCCGGCCGTCACGGTGCGCGAGCAGGCCGTTGTGATCGTGGATCGGTTGCGGCGGCAACGCAGTACGACGTTCCGGGCGTTGGTTGCGGACTCGCCGGACACCGTGACAACCGTGTGCCGGTTCCTTGCGCTGCTGGAGCTGTTCCGCGAGGCGGCGGTGACGTTCGACCAGGTGACGCCGTTGGGCGAGCTCACGATCCGGTGGACGGGCACGGACGAGGGCGAGATCGACGTCAGCGACGAGTTCGACGAAGAAGCCACACCGGCTGACGAAGCAGGCGAAGCGCCGGTAGTTGCCGAGGACACCGACTTCCTCGAACCCGGCGCGAGCCTGACCGACGAATCCGACATCGACCCCGGTCCCGCCCCCACCCCAGCATCCGACGAGACGGCAAACCAGTGACCGACCACACCAACACCACCCCAACCCCCGAGGACCCCGCCGCCGAGTCCCCACTCCCCACGCCGCCCGGCGCTGGGGAGGATGCTCTACCCGATTCGGCCAGCAATCCTCCCCAACCCCCCACACAGGACACCGAGCTGGGCGAGCCAGGCGCAGGAGATGGTGCTGCGGGTGGGGTGGAGGATGAGGATTATTTGCCGCCTGGGCAGACGGCGGTGCCGGTGGGGGATGAGGTTGTTGTTGATGACGACACCATGCGGCGGGCGATCGAGGCGATCCTGATGGTGACGGACGAGCCGTTGCCGGTGCTGACGTTGGCGCGGGCGGTCGGGCGGCCGACGGGGGATGTGGCGGAGGCGCTGGGGGCGCTGGCGGAGGAGTACACCGAGCAGGGGCGTGGGTTCGACCTGCGTGAGGTCGGCGGCGGGTGGCGGTACTACACCCGCGTCGAGGCAGCGCCGTACGTCGAACGCTTCGTGCTCGACGGTCAGCAGGCGAGGCTGACTCAGGCCGCGCTGGAGACGCTGTCGGTGGTCGCGTACAAGCAGCCGGTCAGCCGGGCGCGGGTCTCCGCGATCCGCGGGGTGAACGTCGACGGCGTCATGCGCACGCTGGTAGCGCGAGGGTTGGTCGAGGAGGCGGGCGCCGACACGGAGTCGCAGGCGACGCTCTACCGCACCACGACGTACTTCCTGGAACGCATGGGCATGCAGTCCTTGGACGATCTTCCTGAACTCGCCCCGTACCTTCCCGACATGGACGACATCGAGGAGGAGCTGGCAGCCCAGTCCCTCCCGCCCGCGACGCCGTCAGCAGACGACACCGCCTCGGCGGACACCACGCAGGCAGCAGAGTCGACCCAGGACCCGGAGTCCACACCCACCGAGCACGCCGAGCCCGCGGACGACGCTGGGCAGGCGAACGAGACCGACTCCGAGCAGACGGAGTACGGCGAGTCCGCGGTGAGTGCCTGGGAGGCGGGTGACGCGGAGGACGTCGGGGAGGGCGGATCTGCGGAGGGTGCCGAGTGGGCGGATGACGCGGTGGGTGCGGAGACCGCTGACGTCGACGAGGACGAAGAAGACGAAGACGCTGCAGACGCTGCGGACCTGCAGGGTGTTGAGGATGACGAAGACGCCGCGGACGTTGGGGACGTGCGGGGTGGCGGGGACGAAGACGATGAACAAGATGTTGATGGTGTGAGCTCGGCGGCTGGGTGGGGTGTGCGGGATGGGGGATGACGCCGGGGTTCGGTTGCAGAAGGTTCTGGCTCGGGCGGGGGTGGCTTCTCGGCGGAATGCTGAGTTGCTGATCGAGGAGGGGCGGGTCGAGGTCGACGGGCGGGTGGTGACGGAGTTCGGGGTCCGGGTGGATCCGGAGACGGCGGTCATCCGGGTCGACGGGGAGCGGATCCCGCCGGTGAGTGCGAACGTGTACCTCGTCCTCAACAAACCGCGCGGTGTCGTGACCACGATGTCCGACCCGCAAGGCCGTCCGTGCATCACCGACTACGTGCAGGATCGCCCGGAGCGGCTGTTCCACATCGGCCGGCTCGACACCGACACCGAGGGTTTGTTGCTGCTCACCAACCACGGCGAGTTCGCGCACCGTCTCGCACACCCGTCGTACGAGGTCTCCAAGACGTACGTCGCCGAGGTCGAAGGCAACGTCAAACCCGCAGTACTGCGGACGCTCCTGGACGGTATCGAGCTCGACGACGGCCCGGCCCGCGCGGACACGGTGAAGATCGTCTCCACCGTCCCCGGCCGCACGCTGGTCGAGATGAGCCTGCACGAGGGCCGCAACCGCATCGTCCGCCGGATGTTCGACGCGGTCGGTCACCCGGTGAAGCGCCTGACCCGCACCGCCATCGGCCCGGTCCGCCGCGGCAACCTGCACACCGGCGAACTCCGCGACCTCGACCAGAAGGAGCTCGGCAAACTCCTCGACCTGGTGGACCTCTGACCGTACCGACGAACGGGTAGTGTCCCGGTCCGTCAGCTCAAGCCACGCTGAGCGCAGCCCGGCGGCGGCCTCTGAGGGGCACCACTACCCGTTCTTCGGTACACCCCTCACCCCAGGTTGGCTTCTTCGGGTACGACGACCTGGTCGACCATCTGCTGGATCTGTTCGGCCGGGAGCGCGACTGCCAAGGCCCAGAAGTAGATGACCAGGCTGAAGACCGCGGTGACGAGCATGTCCCACCAGAGCGGGAACCACGGGTGCTTCAACGGGCCGAAGTCGCTCAGGTACACGATCAGCCCCATCCCGATCAGGTACGCCGGCAGCCATTGCGCGGCCCGCAGGTCGAGCTGCGGCATGATCGGGTTCAGTTTGAACACCCGGTTGGCGATCAGGATGACGTACCCGAGCAGGATCGCGACGCCGAGCTTCCAGTCCGTCATCCACCCGGACCACAGGATCAGCAGGTTCGCGACCACGAACGCCAACGGCGACAGCCAGTTCGCGCCCGGCAGCCGGTACGGGCGATGCGCGTCGGGCAGCCGTCGACGGAACACCCCGAGCGACAACGGCGCTCCGGCGTACATCAGCACGCTCGCGCTGGTGATCAGCCCGACCAGTGAACGCCAGCTCGGGAACGGCAGGAAGCAGATGCACCCGATCACGAAGGCGGTGATCAACCCGACCCACGGCACGCCGCGGTGGTTGGTCTTCTCGAACACCGACGGCACGTACCCGTTGCGGCTCAGCCCGTACGACACCCGCGAGCTACCGGTGATGTAGATCAGGCCCGTCCCGGCGGGCGAGACCACCGCGTCGATGTACAAGATCGTTGCCAGCCACCCCATACTCAGCAACGTCGCGACCTGCGCGAACGGTCCGGTCATCGTGGTGTACGCCGCGTGCGCCCACGTGCCCTGGATCTGGTCCTTGGGCAGTGCTGCGATGAACGCGATCTGCAGCAGGATGTAGATCACCGCGCCGATCACGATGGAGCCGATCACCGCGCGCGGGATGTCGCGCCGCGGGTTGCTGCTCTCGCCGGCCAGCTGGTCGGCCTGCTCGAATCCGAGCAGCGCGAAGATGATGCCGCTGGTCGAGACCGCGGACAGGATGCCCTTGGCGCCGTACGGGTTGAAGCCGTTCGCGGCGGTGAAGTTGCTGCCGTGGAACTGCACCGCGGCGAGCGCGAAGATCGTGAGCAGCGGGATGCCGACCTTCCACCAGGTCGCCACGCTGTTGGTGCGCGCGAGCAGCCTGATGCTGAGGAAGTTGATCGCGGTGACCGCTGCCATCAGCAGGACCGCGACCACGATCCCGGACGCAGTCAGGATGTGCTGTCCGTTGACGGTCTCCAGCCACCCGCTCGCGAACGAGTAGTGCTGGCCGTAGGTGATCATCGCCAGCACTTCGATCGGTGCGACGGTGGCCGCCTGCAGCCAGGAGAACCAGCCGAACGACGCACCGGCCGCGCCGCCGAACGCGTAGTGCGGGAAGCGCGCCGTACCGCCGGAGACAGGGTACATACCGCCCAGTTCGGCGTGCACGAGCGCCAGGATGAGGATCGCCGTACCGCCGATCACCCAGGAGATGATCGCCGCGGGGCCGGCGGTGGACAGGGCGCCCTGGGCGCCGAACAACCAGCCGGAGCCGATGATCGATCCTTCGGACGCCCAGATCAGACCGACGAAGCCGATGTCACGCTTCAGGCCCGGCCGGCTCTGCCGAGCGGAAGGTACTGCTGCAGATGTGGCCATACCGACAACCTTGGCCCGGGCCGGTCGGCTGGTGCAGTGAGGCTGTCCGCCGTCCCGGCCCCCTGCCAGCCGGTATCTGCCGTACCCACTGGTGGGCACCGGGGTTGGGTGCCTGCTGCGACGACGTGGCGCGGCGCCGATCGCATGCTGGGCAGGAGAGAACCCTGCGGCGATCACGAAGGACGCGAGATGCGAACACCATTGAGAGCTGCCGCGCTGGCCGGACTCACCCTCACCTTGAGCGCGAGCCTGGTTGCCTGTGGCAACAACAACAATTCCTCGGCGAGCGGCAGCAGTACACCGCCGCCGAACACCAAGGTCGGCATCCTGCTGCCGGACACTGCGTCCTCGCCGCGCTGGGTCTCGGCCGATCCGAACGAGCTGCGTAAGCAGTGCACGGCCAACAAGCTGACCTGCTACATCGACAACGCGAACGCCAGCGCGACCACCATGGAGTCGCAGGCGCAGGCGCTGATCAACCAGGGCGTCGGCGTGCTGCTGGTGACGAACCTCGACTCGGGGTCGGGCAAGGCGATCGAGTCGCTGGCCAAGCAGCACAACGTGGTGACGATCGACTACGACCGCCTGACCACGGGCGGTACGGCGGAGTACTACGTCTCGTACGACAACGTGAAGGTCGGCGAGGACCAGGGCACCGCGCTGGCCGCCTGTTCGCAGGTGGCGGGCAAGAGTGCCGTCGGGTACGTCGACATCGACGGCGCACCGACCGACAACAACGCGACGTTGTTTGCCCAGGGCTACAACTCGGTGCTGTCGAAGCAGACCGGCTGGACGAAGCTCGGTGAGCAGACCGGCAACTGGGACCCGGCCACGGCGCAGACCGTGTTCACCACGATGCTCGGCCGGCACCCGAACCTGAACGCGGTGATGGTTGCCAACGACACCATGGCGCAGTCGGTGATCAACGTGCTGAAGTCGCAGGGTCTGGCCGGCAAGGTCGCGGTGTCCGGTCAGGACGCCACCGCCGGCGGTCTGGACAACGTGATGGCAGGCACCCAGTGCTTCACGATCTACAAGCCGGTCGCCGGTGAGGCCGATGTCGCGATCAAGCTGGCAGGTCAGATCCTGTCCGGCCAGAAGCCGACCGCCCCGGCAACGATCAAGGACCCGACCACCGGTCGCGAGGTCCCGTCGTACCTGGCGGATCCGACCGTCATCACCAAGAAGAACGTGGCACTGCCCGTGACGGACGGGTACGAGACCGCCGCCTCGGTGTGTCCGACGCCGGCGCTGGTGAAGCTGTGCGGCGAGAACGGCATCAAGACCCCGTGACGACCCTTGAGCTGAAGGGCGTCGGCAAGTCGTTCGGTCCGGTCGTGGCGCTGTCGGAAGTGGACTTCAGCGCCGAGGCCGGCGACGTGACCGCCCTGGTCGGAGACAACGGGGCGGGCAAGTCGACCCTGGTCAAGTGCATCGGCGGCATCCACCGCATCGACACCGGCGAGATCCTCGTGGACGGTACGCCGCAGCAGCTGCACGAACCGCGGGACGCGGCGCGGCTCGGCATCGAGATCGTCCACCAGGATCTGGCCCTGGCCGACAATCTCGATGTCGTCGGCAACATGTTCCTCGGCCGCGAACGGGTCGGCCGGCTGCACACGCTCGACGAGAACACGATGGAGCAGCTGGCCTCGCAAACCCTTGCCTCGTTGGGAGTCCGGACGGTTCGGTCGGTGCGGCAACGGGTCGCCAGCCTGTCGGGCGGCCAGCGGCAGACCGTCGCGATCGCGAAGTCGGTGCTCTGGAGCTCGAAGATCGTCATCCTCGACGAGCCGACCGCGGCCCTCGGGGTCGCGCAGACCGAGCAGGTGCTGGACCTGGTACGGCGGCTGGCCGATCGCGGCGTGGCCGTCGTCCTGGTCTCGCACAACATGAACGACGTCATGCAGGTCGCCGACTCCATCGCCGTGCTGTTCCTGGGCCGGACGGCCACGCAGGTACGGCGCAAGGACGTGAGCCAGACCCAGGTCGTCGAGCTGATCACCAGCGGCCGGTCCGGCGAACTCGGACTGCCGGCCGAGTCGAGGGGAGCGACATCGTGACCGCGAAGGTCGGACCTGCCATCGCCGAAGAGACACCGGTGCGGGGTCCGGGTGCGTTGAGCGTCTACATCCGGGACTACCTGGCCAGGCTGCGCGGCGGTGAGCTCGGATCGGCCCCCGCGATCGTCGGTCTGGTGGTGATCACCGCGTTCTTCTCGATCGTGCATCAGGGCTTCCTGAGCGCGTACAACCTCGAGGCACTCGTCATCCAGGCCGCGCCGATCATCGTGATGGCGATGGGCCTGGTCTTCGTTCTGCTGCTCGGGGAGATCGACCTGTCGGCCGGGACGACCGGTGGATTGTGCTCGGCGATCATGGCCGTTCTGTTGCTGCGGCACGGGCAGTCGTGGTGGGTCGGCGTACTCGCGGGGCTCGCGGTCGGACTGGTGATCGGCTACGTGATGGGGTGGCTGCGGGCGCGGGCCGGCATCCCGTCGTTCGTGATCACGCTGGCGACCTTCCTGGCCTTCCAGGGGCTGACGCTGATCCTGGTCGGCGGTCAAGGGTCGGTGATCCTGCCGACCGGTTCACCTCTGATCTCGTTGGAGAACAGCTTCGTGCCGCTGTGGCTCGGCTGGACGCTGCTCGGGATCTTCGTCGCCGGGTACGCCGCGATCAAGCTGATCGATGCGCGCGGTCGCCGGCAGAGCGGACTGCCCGCGACACCGGTCGCGGTGATCGTGGCGAAGGTGGTCGGGGTCGCGTTGCTCGGCAGCGCGTTCACCTACGAGATGGGGCTCAACCGCAACCTGATCACGAACGCGTTCTTCAGCAACAAGGCGCAGGGCGAGCCGTGGGCCGTCGTACTGCTGGTGCTGCTGTTCGTGATCTGGCACTTCACCCTGAGCCGGACCCGCTACGGCCGGCATGTGTACGCCGTCGGCGGCAACGAGGAGGCCGCCCGCCGGGCCGGCGTCGTGGTGTCCCGGATCCGGATCTCGGTCTTCGTGATCTGTTCCGGGATGGCGGCCGTCTCGGGTGTGGTCGCTGCGTCGCTCCTGCAGTCGGTGCAGTCGAACGCGGGCGCCGGGAACACGCTGCTGCTGGCGGTCGGCGCGGCCGTGATCGGCGGTACGTCGTTGTTCGGCGGCCGTGGCCGGATGATCGACGCCGTACTCGGCGGCCTCGTGGTGGCCGTCATCATCAACGGCATGAGCGACCTGATCCAGGGCGCGAACTCGTCCGGCTACGAATGGGTCGTCACCGGCGCAGTCCTCTTGCTAGCTGCCGGATTCGACGCCGTGGTACGCCGCGGGCGCTCCACCTAGACCCGGTCCAGCAACCTCTGGATCGCGGCGGCGGACAGGTTCGTCTTGGGTACGAAGCCGATCGCAGGGCTCGCGGCAATCAGGTCCGCGTAGTCCTGCTCGGCGTGAGTCGAGATCAGGATCATCGGCGGCGGTGAGCCGGCGGACCGCAGTTGGACGATCAGGTCGAAGCCGCTCTCGCCGCCGAGGTCGATGTCGACGAGTACGACGTCCGGCCGCAGGCCCTCGACCAGCGCACCGGCTTCGGCCGCCGAGGACGCCGTACCGACGACTGTGACGCCTTCGCGCAGCAACAGGCCGCGCGCCGCTTCGAGGAAGTGCCGGCTGTCGTCGACGATCAGGCACCGCATGCATCCAGCATCGCAGGCGCCTGGCCCCGGTGGCATTCCTGCTGCCTGTACTACGAGGTGACGGGCAGCGCGACCGCGAGCGAAGTGCCTGCTCCTGTTGGGCTCTCGACCACCAGCGTGCCGCCGAGGGCCTGGACGCGGTCGTCGAGCCCGATCAGCCCGGAGCCGTTCGCCGGGTCCGCGCCACCACGGCCGTCATCGCGAACGGTCAGCCGCAAGCTGCCGTCGACGATGTCCGCATCGACCAGTACGACGGACGCGTCGGCGTGCTTCGCGGCGTTGGTGAGTGCTTCGGACACGACGTAGTACGTTGCCGCTTCGATCGGCGCCGGGAGCCGGGTCGTGAAGCCGACCGTGACTTCTGCCGGGACCTTGGATCGGCGCGCCAGCATCCGGAGCGCCGGGCCGATACCGCCTTCGGACAGGATCGCGGGATGGATGCCGCGGGCAATCTCTCGCAGTTCGTCCAGCGTGGCCGACAACCCGTCGGCCACCTTGTCCAGCTCCTCCGCCGGGGCGTCCGGGGCTGCTTGGATCGCCCGTACGTCGAGGGCGAGCGAGACGAGCCGTTGCTGGATGCCGTCGTGCAGATCCCGCTCGATCCGGCGCCGCGTCTCGTCCGCCGACCGTACGATGCGTGCCCGCGACGCGGCGACGTCGGCGCTCGCCGCACCGAGCGAGGTCGCCATCGTGTTGAACGTCCGCTCCAGCGAACGGATCTCGCCGACTCCCGTTTCCGGCACGCGTACGCCGAGGTCGCCCGCGGCCAACTGGTTCGCCATCGCGGCCGTGACCCGGACCGGCCGGACGATCGCGCGGGTCAGGTAGATGGTGAAGCCCAGGATGAGTACGACGGAACCGGCGAGCCCGACGATCGCAGCGACGACGGCTTGGTCGGCGACCGAGTCCGAGTGCCGCTGCTCGGCCACTGACAACTGCTGCTCCGGACCGATGAGCTGGTCGAGCACCGACCGGATCTGAGCGACCCTCTGCGCGCCCTCCGCAGTGGCCGCCTCGGTGCGGGCCGCGTCCGGGTCACGGCGCGCAGCCTCGATCTCCGGCATCGAGTAGTCCTGCAGGTACGACGTCACGCTGCGGCTCACCTCCTGAGCCCGAGTGAGCTCATCGGGGCTGCTGGCAACCAACTGCTGTAATGCCGCCGTCTGCGCCGGCAGTTGCGCCTGCGCCGCCTGCCACGGCTGCAGGAACCTCTCCTGTCCGGTGATGACGAAGTCACGCTGACCGGTTGCCAGGTCGGCGACCAGCCGTTCCACCTGGTGCGCACTCGTCAGCACAGCCGCGGTGTGCCGGGCCTGGTGTTCCGACGCACGCAAGCCCTGCACCGAGATCAGCAGCACCACGAACCCGGAGCCGACCAGCACCATCAACAGCCCGCTCGCGACCAGCACCCGACGGGCGACTCCGCCGATCATGTCGTCCTCATGTCGCCGAGCGGTGCACGCCGTCCAGGTAGGTGAGGACGGCGAGGACACGGCGGTGGTCGTCGTCGGTCTCCGGCAGATCGAGCTTGGTCAGGATGCTGCGGACGTGCTTCTCGACGGTCCCCTCGGCGACCCACAGCCGACGTGCCACACCGGCGTTCGAGCGGCCCTCCGCGACCAGCGACAGGACCTCCCGCTCGCGCTCGCTGAGGGCGGCCAGCGGGTCATGCCGGCGCCGGGCGTCGACCAGCTCCCGGACCAGGGCCGGGTCGACCACCGATCCGCCACGCGCCACCCGTCGCAGACTCTCGAGGAACTCCTCGACGTCCGTCACCCGGCTCTTGAGCAGATAGCCGACGCCCTGCCCGGCAGTCATCAGCTGGAGCGCGTGCTCGACCTCCACGTGCGCCGACAGCAGGAGTACCGCGGTCTCCGGGTGCTCCCGGCGGATGACTTCGGCTGCGTCGAGCCCTTCCGTCGAGTGCCCGGGCGGCATCCGGATGTCGACGATCACGAGCTCCGGCACCTCACGTCGTACCAGCTCGAGGAGGTCCGGCCCGTTGCCCGCCGTACCGAGCACGGCGAAGCCGGACCGCTCGAGCAGACTGGCCAGCCCTTCGCGCAGCAGGACGTCGTCGTCCGCTATCGCCACTCGGGTCCGGCTCACGTCTTGCCCCTCGATCGCCTGGTGAGTTCCAGTGTGGCACCGGAAACTCACCAGACAATCGAGCTCACTCGCCGGACAGCTGGTCGTAGTCCTGGGTGTCGTCGTAGTACCGCGAGTAGGCGACCTCACCGAAGGTGCGCGGCACCTTGCCGAGCGCCGTGATCACGGTCGCCTCCCCGTTGGCGTGGCTGAGCGTGTACAGGTACGGCGCTCCGGTCTCCTTGTCCACGCCCAGCACCATCGTGCCGTTGCCGTGGCACTGGGAGGCGACCAGCGCCTCGAACCCCTGCCAGGTGGAGCGCCGTACGACCTTGACGACCGGCTTGCCCGACACCGGGATCCGGATCGTGTACAGGGCCCCGGCGCGGGTGTTGGCGAGGAACGTGTCATAGGTGGCGGTCTGGCTGATCAGCGCCATCGTCTTGACCGCACTGAAGCCGGTGTACGTCGCCTTGCGGGTGAACGACGTACCGTCGACGGTCCAGCGCAGGATGTTGTCACCGATGACGCCGTACGCGCTGTTGCGGACGAGCTTGCTGCCGACGTTGAACCGGGAGTTCTCCAGGTACCGCGCGTCACCCCAGCCGCCGCCGACCGGTGTCCGCTTCACCGACGCCGGATCGACCTCGCCGCCGAACCCCTTCACGTCGTACGTCAGCAGGTTGAGCGTGGATCCCAGTACGACGTACTGCCGCCGGCTCACCTCGGTCTGCTCGTCGTTGACCTGCAGGCCGAGTCCACCGGCCAGGCGGATCTGGTTGTCCGGCATCAGGTCCTTGCCGCCCCACGTGCTCGCACTGGCGCTCGGCGGGACCACCCCGTACAACCCTCGAAGGATGAGGTCGCCACCACTTGTCGTCGAGCCCAGCGCCAGCTGGCAGAACGACGGTGGCGCCGTCGTACCAGCACTCGCCGGTGCGGCCTGAACCAGCGCCCCGGCAGCCATCACTACCCCCAGCAGCCCAGCTGCTCGTTTCTTCATCTGCTCACTCCCCGTAGAGAAGGTCGTCGGCCTCAGAGCTGCCAGCGAAGTATCGGAAGTACGTTTTGTCCTCGGGCGCCACGAGTTGGTCGCCCACCTTGCCCAGGCCGTTGATGACCGTAGCGGCTCCGTTGGCGTGGCTGACGGCGTACAGGTAGGCGGTGCGGGTGTCCTTGTCGATGCCCAGCAGCAGCGTGCTCTGGTTGCCGCACCTCTCGGCGACGAGCGTGTCGAACGCCTGCCAGGTCGAGGCACGCACCTTCTTGACCACCGGAGCACCGGTCGACGGGATCCGGATCGTGTACAGCGCTCCGCCCCGCGTGTTGGCCAAGAAGGTGTCGTAGCCGGCGGTCTGGCTGATCAGCGCCATCGTCTTCACCGCCGAGAACCCGCTGTACGTCGCTTTGGTGCGCCAGGCCGATCCCTCCACGGTCCAGCGTGTGATCGCGTCGTCCTGCAGGGCATAGGTGTTCGTCCGGGTGCCGTACATCGACTGCTCCAGATACGTCTGGTGGATCCAGCCACCGCCTACCTTCGACTTCACGTACGACGTGGGGTCGAGTTGGCCGGTGCTGTTGTCGATGGCGTAGCTGAACCTGTAGAGATCGGCCCCGATGGTCACGTAGCCGCGGCTGACCATGGCCGACGGCGGATCAGGCTCCCAGCCGAGCGACGTCGCCAACCGCACCTGATCGACCGGGAACAGCCCTTTCGGGCGGACGACCGGCTGCCCGGCCGTCACAGGTGCGGTCGCGGTGATCGTCCGGAACTTGTGATCGCCCTGCACGGTCACAGCACCCAGGGTGAGGCTGCAGGCCGCACTCGCCTGGACGAGTGCGGCCTGCGCCGTTCCGGGCATGACGGCCGCTGCCACCATCGCGGCGCAAACCGTGCCCGCCGCGATCCGAAGTCTCTTCATGCCCGAAAGGCTAGGGCTTCTCGAAACACCCGGTAGACCAGTTTCACGCGCCTGAGAGGTTGGTGCCGGCGGTGTAGTAGCGGAAGTACGAGTCGGTGGCTGGGAAGGTTGTGGGGACCTTGCCGAGGCCCTTGATGACGGTGGCGGCGCCGGCGGCGTGGCCTACGGCGTACAGGTAGCCCGCACCGGTGTTCTTGTCGATGCCGAGGAGCAGCGTGCCGTAGTTGCCGCACTTCTCGGCGATCAGCGTCTCGAAGCTCTGCCAGGTCGAGGTGCGCACCTTCGTCACGACCGGCTTCCCGGAGCCGGTCGGCACTTGGACCGTGTACAGCGCGCCGCCGTTCGTGGTGGCCAGGAAGGTGTCGTACGTGCTGCCCTGACCGATCAGCACCATCGTCTTGACGGCGCTGAAGCCGCCGAAGGTCGTGTAGTACTTCCAGCCGCTCGAGGTGACCGTCCACCGGGCGATGAGGCCGTCGGTGAACTGGTTGATCAGCGAGTAGGCGTTGGACCGGACGATGCCCCCGGTGGAGGACCGGCTGAGCTCGACGTACTTGTGCAGGTCGTCCCACCCGCCGCCGACCAGAGTCTGGTTGAAGGTGCCCGGGTTGACCTCCGTACCGGTGCCGTCGGTGATGTAGCTGATGCCGTACATCCGCGGGCCGATGGCGACCAGCCCGGTGCGCTCCTCACCTGCCGGCACGACCAGCTCGGTGCGTACTGCGCTGGGCAGGTGCGCCTGACCGTCTGCGAACAGGTCCTTGGGACCGAGCTGGCGCGGTCCGGCCGACGGAGCCGCCGTGATGGTCTGGCTGGTGTGGTCACCCCCGGTGGTCACCGAGCCGAGGCGGAGGGAGCAAGCGGCGGTCTGGGCCTGAGGGCTCGCCGGAGCGGCCCCGGCGGGTGCGGAGATCAGGGTGCCCGCGGCGAGAGCCCCGACGGCGATCGCACCGAGCGTTCGCCTGTTCTTCGTCATCTGGATGTGCCCTTCTTCGCGTCATCGGAGGCTGGTGCCTCCGATGGATCGATGCGGGCGGAGATCCGATTGTTGCGTCGTTCGGGTGCATCAAAGGGGTAACGCCGGGATGCGGCGCGCCTGAGATCCGACCCGCTTGTCGGAACCGCGCCGTAGTGTGGGTGATGTGAACCGGCGAATCTTCGGTCTGGAGAACGAGTACGGCGTGACCTGTACGTTCCGCGGGCAGCGGCGACTGACCCCGGACGAGGTGGCGCGGTACCTGTTTCGGCGGGTCGTGTCCTGGGGGCGGAGCAGCAACGTCTTCCTCCGCAACGGGGCCCGGCTCTACCTCGACGTTGGCTCCCACCCGGAGTATGCGACCGGCGAGTGCGACTCGGTCACCGACCTGATCGCACACGACAAGGCCGGTGAGCGGATCCTCGAGGGACTGCTGGTCGACGCGCAGAAGCGGCTGCACGACGAAGGCATCTTCGGCGACGTCTACCTGTTCAAGAACAACACCGACTCGGCCGGCAACAGCTACGGCTGCCACGAGAACTACCTGGTCAGCCGGCACGGCGACTTCGCCAAGCTGGCCGACGTGCTGATCCCGTTCCTGGTCACCCGGCAGCTGATCTGCGGCGCCGGCAAGGTGCTGCAGACGCCGCGCGGCGCGGTGTACTCCGTGTCGCAGCGCGCCGAGCACATCTGGGAAGGGGTCTCCAGCGCGACCACCCGGTCCCGGCCGATCATCAACACCCGCGACGAGCCGCACGCGGACGCCGAGCGGTTCCGCCGGCTGCACGTGATCGTCGGCGACTCGAACATGTCCGAGACCACCATGCTGCTCAAGGTGGCCAGCACCGACCTGGTGCTGCGGATGATCGAGGCCGGCATCGTGATGCGCGACCTCACCCTGGACAACCCGATCCGGGCGATCCGCGAGATCAGCCACGACATGACCGGTCGCCGCGAGGTCCGGCTGGCGAACGGCCGCGAGGCCTCGGCGCTGGACATCCAGACGGAGTACCTGACCAAGGCGCGCGACTTCGTCGACCGTCGCGAGCTCGGGACGCCGGCGGTCGAGCGGGCGCTGTCGCTGTGGGAGCGGACGCTGAAGGCGATCGAGTCCGGCGACATGTCCGGGATCGAGCGCGAGATCGACTGGGTGATCAAGTACCGGCTGATCGAGCGCTACCGCGCGCAGAACAACCTCGGTCTGGCGAGCCCGCGGGTGGCGCAGCTCGACCTGGCGTACCACGACATCCACCGGCCGCGCGGGTTGTATTACCTGCTCGAGCGCAAGGGCGCGGTCACCCGGGTCGTCGACGACCTGCGGGTGTTCGAGGCCAAGTCGGTGCCGCCGCAGACCACGCGGGCGCGGCTGCGCGGTGAGTTCATCAAGCGCGCGCAGGAGCGCCGCCGCGACTTCACCGTCGACTGGGTGCATCTGAAGCTCAACGACCAGGCCCAGCGCACTGTGCTCTGCAAGGACCCCTTCAAGTCCCACGACGAGCGCGTCGAGAAGCTCATCGCGAGCATGTAGGTAGCCACTAAATAGTGTGCTTGGTTGCTGTGCGCTGCTTAGAAAGGGCGCATGGCGATTGAAATCCGGCCGATCACCGCGGCTGAGTCCGAGGAGTACCTGCGCGTTCTGCCGTATGTGAACGGCTTTCCGCAGGAGGAGCCTGAGCCGTCGGCCTGGTACGCCGGGCAGGCGGCCTGGCCACCGCAAGTACCACCGACGCCGGCTGACCTCGATCGGTACGCCGAGGAGCTGCAAGCGGACTGGTTCCGCCCGCAGGCGGCGTTCGTCGACGGCAAGATCGCAGGCGGCTCGGCGATCGTGTCGGTGCAGGTCACCGTGCCGGGTGGCCGGCAATTGGCGCTCGGCGGCGTGACATCGACCGCCGTACTGCCGACGTACCGGCGACGTGGGCTGCTGCGGAAGATCATGTCCGCGATGCTGGCGGACTGCCGTGAGCGCGGCGAGTTCCTGGCCGGGCTCAGTGCGAGCGAGGGGACGATCTACGGGCGGTACGGGTTCTCGCCGGCGACGTTCCAGCACCGGTGGGAGGTGCGACGTACCGATGTCTCCTTCCGGTCGGAGTTCACCGACCCGGGACAGCTCGAGTTGGTGGACGGTGTGGTGGCCGCCGAGGTGTGGCCGGTGCTGCACGAACAGGTGCGGGCCGAGCGCGTAGGGGAGATCAGCCTGTTGCCGGGCAAGTGGGACGGGCTCGCCTCGGGTGGATTGCCAGCAGACGGGTCGGGGCCGGCACATCACTTGGTGCATCGTGATGCCGGGGGTTCGGTGGATGGCGCTGCGATCTTCCGATTGCCGTGGTCGCCGGATCCGGCCCAGGTCGGCGTACTGCAGGTGGAAGCGTTCGAGGCGCTGACGTCCGATGCGTACCGGGCCCTGTGGAGCTTGCTGCTCGACTTCGACCTCACCAAGCGAGTGGTTGCTGCACGCCGGCCCGTCGACGAGCCGTTGCGGTGGATGCTGACCAATCCGCGGGCGTTGAAGCTCACGCGGACGCGGGACAACCTGTGGCTGCGCATGCTCGACGTACAAGGAGCTCTGGAGGCGCGGACGTACGCCGCGACCGACTCGCTCGTGCTGGACGTATCGGACGACCTGTTCGGCTCAGGTCACTGGCGCCTGGACGCAGCACCGGACGGATCCACCTGCGCGGCCACCGACCAGACTGCAGACCTCTCGCTCGGCATTGCCGAGCTGGGATCGCTGTACCTCGGCGGTGTCCGCGCGAGTGAGTTGGCGTACGCAGGCCGTATCGGCGAACGCACTCCCGGCGCAGTCTCCCGTCTGGACGCAGTACTGCGACCGGACCGCGCACCGCACAACGCCGTGGGTTTCTGAGCGCCGTGACTGTACGTGGTGTGACTCAACGGTGACGCGGCCAGCCGTCCACCCGGTTGAACCCCCAGGCTAGGGTGGGCGGCGTTGTTGACCGGAGGCTAGCGGCGCGGTTCGCGCCGGGATGGTTCGAGGTGCTGGTTTCGTGCGCAAGTTGTTGAGTCTGGTCGTGGTTGCGGCGCTGGGGTCGTCCCTGGTGGCGTGCGGATCGGACAAGAAGGACGATTTCGGGGCCGCCGGGGTCAAGGTGACCTCCGACTTCGGGCAGAAGCCGACCGTCACCCACCGCGAAGGTGACCCGGACAAGACGCTGGTGACCGAGGTCCTCAAGGAGGGCGACGGTCCCGAGGTGAAGAAGGGTGAGCTGCTCACCGCGAACTACCTCGGCCAGATCTGGCGCGACGGCAAGGTCTTCGACAACTCCTACGACCGTGGTGCGCCGTCGTCGTTCCCGATCGGGGTCGGCGGGGTCATCGCCGGCTGGGACGAGGGTCTGGTCGGCAAGAAGATCGGCAGCCGCGTGATGCTGTCGATCCCGGCCGACAAGGGCTACAAGGAGCAGGGCAACACCGACGCCGGCATCAAGGGTGACGACACGCTGATCTTCGTCGTCGACCTGGTCGGCGAGGCCGCCAACGACACCCCGCTGGACGCGAATCCGGTCACCCCGTCGACGCCGACCAAGATCAGTGTCAGCGGCCCGCTGAACGCCGAGCCGAAGGTGACGGTCGCAGCCGGCACCAAGCCGCCGGCGAAGCCGGGCAAGCCGGTCGTGTTCGCGCTCGGCAAGGGCAAGCCGATCGAGAAGGCCAGCCAGCTGATCGGCCGCTACGTCGTGTACGACTACACCGGCAAGAAGCAGGCCAGCACCTGGGACGGCCAGCCCGCCACCGCGCAGAGTCCCGCGCAGCCGGGCGCCCCGACCGACCAGCTGCAGGTCGGCCCGAGCTCCACCGGACAGACCGGCGCCCTCGACGGCCTCGCCGGCATCCCGGTCGGCAGCCGCGTCCTGGTCGAGCTCCCGGCCTCGAAGGACCAGGCCGGCAAGGTCGTCAACGCGTTCGCGGTCATCGACATCCTGAACGCCTTCCCGGCCCCCAAGCAGACCGGGCAGTAAGCGCTCCGCACCGAAGGACCGGCGCCCCTCGCGGGACGCCGGTCCTTCGGCGTTTCAGCGGGTACGCCGGACCGGGCGGCGACTGAACCAGCGGTTCGAGTCCGGTTGGAAGCTGAGCAGGATCGCGGTGATGACGGCGGTGATGTGGACGCAACGGATCGCCGCGAAGGCGACGAACGACGGGGACCAGTCGAGCGTGCCGAAATCGCCGTTGTGGAGCAGCCAGCCGATCGGGCCGGCCACCAGGGTCGCGATGCCGACGGTGCCGAGCAGGCCGGCGAGCAGCCAGCGGGCCCAGCCGACGCCGGGCCGGAAGTACCGGTCGATGACCACGAACAGGCCGCCGTACACGATCGCCCGGAAGGCGATCTGGAGGATCAGTCCGATGATCGGGATGCCGTCGGCGATCGCGCCGATCGCACCGAGAACGGACTCGGCGACACCGGCACCGACGGCTGTGAACCACAGGGTGGTCGCTCCCCGGACCGCGAGCGGAGGCTCCGGCCGGACGACGTCGTGAATCGTGAGATCGCGGTGCTTGGTCTTCATACCTCTACTGTCGGTGCGCGACCGGCTGCGATCAGGAGTACTGCGTCCCCACTCCCGGTGGAGGTACGTCCACCAGACCGGCTGCGTGGCGGCCTGCTGCGGCTGCGGCCTCGAAGTACGCGCGGTCCTCATCCAGAGCGCGGCCCATCGTGGACAGCTTGACCGGCGCCGCCAGCAGCGCGTCGTACAGTCCGTCCACGCCGACGCGAACGACCCGGTGCCGCGCCTTCAGCGGCTCGGCGGCGTCCCGTACGGCGTCTCCGAAGTCGCCCGGCAGATCCGGTACGACGACGTCGGCCGGCTGGAGCGCCACGCGGCCGTACGCGGTGAGGCTGTGGTGTGAGATGCCGCGGTGTCGCGGTCGGGGGTCAGCCTCGGAGATCCGGAGCGATGCGACGGCCCGGCCGCCCAGTGTGCCGACTGCGTTCACCGCTTCACCGGATTGCACGCCAGAGAAGCCCCAGCGCGTGCCTGTGCCCAGATTGCCCGGTCCTTGGGTGATGACGACCACCTCTGCCGCCAGAACCTGCACTGCCGTCAGCAGCCCGGTGTGGACCGTGACAGCCTCCCGGTCCCCGCCGTACGCCTGGCCGACGGTCACTGTCCCGCTCAGCCATCCAGCGTCCCGAAGGGTCGCCACGTTCCGCGAGAAGGCCAACGGCAGCGCACCGCCGTCCGTCATCACGTAGACGACCCGCGTGGTCGGCCGAGCCTCGTAGATGCCCGCCAGTACGGCAGGCAGAGCAGAGTGCAGGTCCGCGACGACAACCGGCGTACCGAACAGGTCGTCCGCGTCCCGCAGTACGTCGTGATCGGGGGAGTCCTGCTCGTCGGCGCCCAGCACCATCGCCTGCATCGGCGTGTACCGCGCCTTCACCAGATGCCCGCGCTCCGGCGGGTCCTCCGGCAGCCGGTCCGGTACGGCGACCACCAGCGCGTACCCACCTGTGCCCAGGCCGCGGTCGAGCGCGCTCACGTTGAGCAGAACGCGGTCGCCCGCCACCGGCGTACCGACCAGGTCCGGGTACGCCAGGGCGCGCACAGTCTGCGCACCGACCGTCACAGACAGCTCAACTGCCCCGGCCCAGCTCCGGCCGACCTGCGCCACCACACCATCCCGCCAGCGAATCACGCAGCGACCTTAGCGCGTCGAAGGTGTGTTCGAAGTTTCGGTGCGGAAAGGCGGGTTTTGGACGCCCGGAGGCCGTAAGGTGGTCGGGTGTCGGCGCGGAAGAGTGAGCGACTGCTCAATGTGGTCATCTGCCTGCTGGTCGCGCGCACCTACGTGACGAAGGAACGCATCCGCGAGGTCGTCGAGGGGTACGCCGGCCAGACCGACGACGCCTTCGAGAAGATGTTCGAGCGCGACAAGGACGAGCTGCGCGACCTCGGCATCCCGATCGAGATCGGCACGATCGACAAGTTCTTCTCCGACGAGGTCGGGTACCGGATCCGGCGCGACGTCTTCGAGCTCCCCGAGGTGCACCTGGAGCCGGACGAGGCCGCCGTGCTCGGCGTCGCAGCGCGCGTCTGGCAGCACGCCGGCCTGTCCGAGGCGACCACCTCCGCGGTGCTGAAGCTGAAGGCAGCCGGGATCCAGACCGACCAGTCGGCGCTCAGCGCGATCGAGCCTCATGTCGGCGCGTCGGAGCCGGCGTTCGACCCACTCTGGTCAGCTGTGGTCGCGCGGCAGGCAGTGCGGTTCCAGCACATGCGCAGTGGTTTGGCGCAGCCGACCACGCGGACGCTGGAGCCGTGGGGCATCGTGTCGTGGCACGGCCGCTGGTATGTCGTCGGCCGGGACCGCGACCGCGAGGCCACCCGCATGTTCCGGATGTCGCGGATCGGCGGCAACGTGAAGACGGTGGGGGAGCCAGGCGCGTTCACGGTGCCTGAGGGAACAGACCTGCGCTCACTGGTCACCGAGCTGGCGCCGCCGAGTCCCACATCCGAGGCGAAGGTGCGGGCGCGGACCGGCTCGTGTGTGAGCCTGCGTCGCCGCGCGAACGCCATCGAGGAGTACGAAGAGGGCTGGGACCTGCTGCACGTCCCGTACGCCGACTCGTCCGTGCTGGCCGAGGAGATCGCGTCGTACGGTCCGGACGCGGTCGTCGAAGGACCTGGAGACGTCCTGGATGGTGTGCTCTGGCGGCTGCGGACGGTGGCCGGGGCATGAGCAATGCGCGTGACCAGGTGCAGCGCCTGTTGGCCCTGGTGCCGTACCTGCGGGAGAACGACGGCGCGCGGGTCGACGATGTCGCCAAGGAGTTCGGCGTCCGGCCGAAGCAGATCATCGCGGACCTGAAGGTGCTGTGGTTCTGCGGGCTGCCCGGTGCGCAGATGGGCGATCTGATCGAGATCGACATCGAGGCGGCCGAGGGCGACGGCGTCATCCACATCAACAACGCGGACTATCTGGCGCGGCCGTTGCGGCTGGCCGCGGCCGAGGCGCTGGCGCTGCTGACCGCGCTCCGCACGCTGCGCGAGGTGACGGCCGGCACGGACCGGGACGCGGTCGACCGGGCGATCGCCAAGCTGGAGCGGGCGGCCGGGGAAGCCGCGGCGGCGAGCGAGGGCGCAGCGGCGCATGTCCACGTCGAGCCGGCCGCGCCGGAGATCGCCGAGACCGTGAACCGCGGCCTGGCTACGAAGCGGCGGCTCCACCTGACGTACGACGTACCGTCGCGCGACGAGACGACCGAGCGTGATGTGGACCCGATGCGGCTGGTCGTGTCCGAAGGCCGCACGTACCTCGAGGCCTGGTGCCGCCTGGCCGAGGACGTCCGGCTCTTCCGCCTCGACCGCATCGCCGCCGTCAAACTGCTGGATCTGCCCAGCGAGCCACCGCCCGAGGCCACGCCGCGCGACCTGTCGAACGGCATGTTCCAGCCCTCCGAGCAGGACCTGTTGGCGACGGTGAAGCTGGCCCCACCGGCCCGCTGGGTCGCCGAGTACTACCCGAACGAGTCCGTCGAAGAGGGTCCGGACGACTCCCTGATCGTCAAGCTCCGGGTCGCCGACACGTCCTGGCTCCAACGCCTCGTCCTCCGCCTGGGCGGCGCCGCGACGGTCCTGGACCCTCCCGACCTCACCACCCAGATCGCCGCTACTGCACGCGAGGCTCTCTCGGCATACGACGACTGACCCGCACTTCGAGATCACTCGAAGTGATTCACATTTCGCTGCCCGCTGTATCAGATGGGGCCTGACTGCAGTACATCCAGCGACTGTGAAGGGGGGACAGCTATGCGGACTCTGCGCTATCTCATGCGTTCAAGCCGCCGGGGCGACGATCTGCGCGCTCGGCGGTGGACGGCCTATTACATCTACAACTGGTGACAGGCGACGGCGGTCTGCCGCACGAAGGGCGGACCGCCGGTGTCTGGTCGCGCCGGCAGGGGAGGGGCGAAGTCATCGAGACCGTCGATACGTCCGAGGCCGAGACCGAGCAGGTCATCGCCGCACCGGCGGCCGTCCTCGGGCAGTGGTCGAAGCAGCCGCAGCTCGGGGTGCGGGTGCTGACGGGCGGCCGCTTCGTCGTCACCGACCCGCGGCTGGCCCGGACGGTTCTGAAGAGCACGACCGAGCCGCTTCGGGCCGAGTCGGCGCCCTTCGGGGAGATCCCCGGATGGGTTCCCGGCTCCGCGCCCGGTCGTCCCGCCACGGTTGCGATGGCGGCGGCCATCGAATCCGCCGTACAGGCGACATCACCGGACCGGATGGACGAGTTGCTGACCGAGGTCCTGGCCGGCGCCACGCCCTGGCCGGCGGCAGCAGGTGAGCTGTGTCTTCGGCTGGTCGTGCCGCAAGTGCTGCCGAATACAGGCGAGCAGCTGATCGCCCGCTACACCCGGAGTCTGGCCGCGCTCGCCGGACAGGCACACGATCGCAGCCGGGTCACACGCTGGAAGTCGCGACTTGCCCACAGCAGGACCCTGTCCGGCCTGTACGGCGAGCTGTCACGTATCGGTCCGGGCCACGAACTCGTCGACGCCCTGCGTGCCGTCCTCGGCTCGGAGGACGAGGTCACGCTTGCCGTCGACGGCATGATCGGAGCGGCCTGTCGCGCCATGTCGGGCGCCCTGAGCTGGTCCCTTCTCCTGCGGGCAGGCTGGACACCGCAGACGCCGGCAGGCACGGTTCTCCAGGTGCCGCCTGTCCCCGCCGGCGATCCGGTGCGGGAGGCATTGCGGCTGTGGCCGCCGGCCTGGTTGTTGCATCGCGACGTACGGCAACCGGTCGAGATCGGCGACCGCAAAGCGGAGCCGGGCGACCACGTGTTCATCTGTACCTATCTCATGCACCGCCGGCCGGAGATCTGGGCAGATCCCGACTCCTATCGACCCGAGCGGTGGATCGATCCGCCGGAGCGGTATCGGGACGCGTACCTGCCGTTCGGGGTCGGGGCGGCGGCCTGCGTCGGCGCAGGCTTCGTCACCGACCTCTCGGCCCGGTTCCACGCGCTGGGTGGACTCGTCGGGGCCGAGGTGCGGATGATCGGTACTACACCGGTGATGGGACCGCTGTGCGATCCGCCGCAGTTCGTGGTCAGCCCTGGCTGAGCTGCTTCTCCAAGGGGGAGCGGAAGCGTGGTGTGACGCGGACGCCGGCCAGCCAGGTGGTCCAGCGGTGTGCTTCGGACTCGACGAGGGCAGTGGTGTCGCTGCCGACGTCCTCGAGGAGCTCGTAGCGCACCTCGCCGGACTCGGGCTGGCCCCAGCCGCCGATGATCCGGCCGTCGGCCCAGATGGTCGGGCCGATGTTGCCGGTGTTGTCGAATACCTTGGACTTGTGCGGACCGAGGTACCAGTCGCGCTCCTTCCAGCCCATCGGCGTCGGATCCAGACCGGGCAGGAACGCGACCCACGGCTCGACAGGCACCTCAGGTGCCTCGTCGCCGGGCAGCACGTAGCCGACCTGGCCGTCCAGGTCCACAGCGACCGCCTCGACGGCCGCCAGCGCCTTCTTCGTCTGCCCTCCGGTCCATCCGGCCCACCACTGCAGGTCAGCCGCCGTCCCCGGGCCGAACGACGCCAGCCAGGCCCGCGCGAGCATCACCCGAGCCTCCTCCGCCACCGGCCGGTCACCGAGCCCACCGGGCAGCCAGTCTGCAGAAGGCGACCACTGGTGCTGTCCGCTCAGCCATGTCCCCAACGGACGCCCACGCACGATCCGCCCCTCCGCAGACAGCTGGAACAACACGCGGCTCGTCACGTACGGCTGGGCGGCGTACGTCTTCCCGGTCGCCATGTTCAGCCTGGTCCGCAGCCGCGGCTCGTCCGCGGACAGCTCCTGCGCCGTCGCCGATCCGCGCAGCGACAGCGCGGTCGCCGTCGACTCCTCGACCGCCGCGAGCCAGCGCCCGCACGCATCGGCGTCCTCGGCGACGCCGGCCTCGTTCAGATGCTTGACCAGCAGCTTCCGCTGCTTGACGGCGATGTCGTCCGTGCACGCCGCCTGCACGACCGGCGCGAACGGCGTCGGTACGACGAACACCGTCCGGCGCATGCCCAGCATCCGGATCAGCGAGCGGTCGTCGTACAGTGCACGCTCCGTGCCTGCGACGTCACTGTCTGGCACCCGTGCGGCGATGCTCAGGTGCACCGTGGCCGGATCGGTGGCGTGCAACGCGACCATCGACGCGGCCGCCTCGACCGGGTCGTCCGCGTGGCAGCCCGCTCCGAGCCGATGCCGCCGTCCGAGCCGTGCCCGCCGCTCCTCGACCCCGATCTGCGCCATCCGTTACCCCTCACTGCGCCCGAATCCGAGCCGTTGCCATCACCGCGTCGTACCAGCTGTCCCGCGCTGTCACGCTGCGGAGACACTCGGTTTTACCATCACGTTCCGACACCGTTGTCCGCCATGACGCCCCGGCGGGCGTGGGCGACGGCCGGGAACCGGCTAGGCTCCTGGGTATGTACTGGTTCCTGCTCTTCCTCGCGGTGGTGGCGGTGTGGCTGCTCGTCCTCGCCCTGCTCGCGAAGAAGCTGTGGGGCCAGGCCAAGGCACTGACGCGTGAGTTGGTCGCCGCCCAGTCCAAGCTGGACGCTGCGCAGTCCACGGCCGGGTCTGGACAGACCCGCGAGGAAGCGCACGCTCCGGCGTAGTATTCGGCCACGAACTCAGGCTCGAGCCCCGAGTTGATGTTGGAAAGGGAGATCGACATGGCACCGCTCCTCGGTATGCCCCAAGGCGCAGAGTGGCTCGTCATCCTCGCGATCGTCGTGCTGCTGTTCGGATCGGCGAAGCTGCCGGCCCTGGTGAAGCAGCTCGGCAAGTCGAAGAAGATCTGGGAAGAGGAGGTCGGCCCGAAGAAGAAGGACTCGGAGCTGACCCAGGAGGCCTCGCAGCCTCCGGCGCAGCAGCCGGCCCCGCAGGCCCAGGCCGCTCAGCCGAACCAGGTGAACGGCCAGGCGCCGGGCGACGGCCTGCCGCCGACCCACACCGCCAACTGAGCCGAACGCCGCACCTGTGTCGATGGTGAAGTTCGGGCGGCGGAAGGACAAGCAGGACCGCCACCCGAGGGACCCAGAGGGTCGTATGACCCTGCGCGAGCACATTGTCGAGCTCCGTAACCGGTTGCTCATCAGCGTGCTCGCGATCGTGGTGTGCACGATCGCGGCCTGGTTCATCTATTACCAGGCGCTGGAGATCCTCAAGCACCCGTTCGAGACGGCCGTCAAGCCGTTCGCGGAGAACCGGGGCTTGAAGCCACAGCTCACCTTCCAGGGGGTCGGCGACCCGCTGACCTTCCGGATCAAGGTGTCTGCCCTGCTCGGCCTGGTCGTTGCCGGGCCGATCTGGCTGTTCCAGCTGTGGGCGTTCATCGCGCCGGGTCTGCACCGCAACGAGAAGAAGTGGGCGTACCTGTTCGCCGCGATCGCGGCGCCGCTGTTCGCCACGGGCATCGCGCTGGGTTACTGGACCCTGCCGAAGGGCATCCAGATCCTGCTCGGCTTCACTCCGGACCAGGTGCAGAACCTGATCGAGCTCGGCAAGTACCTGGACTTCGTGATCCGGACGTTGCTGGTGTTCGGCATCGCGTTCCTGATACCGCTGGTGGTCGTCCTGCTGAACATGGTCGGGGTGGTGCCGGCCAGCGCGCTGGCCAAGTTCCGGCCGTACATCATCCTGGTGATCTTCGTGTTCGCCGCGGTGGCGACGCCGTCCGGCGACCCGTTCACGATGTGCCTGCTGGCGTTCCCGATGTGCGTGCTGTTCTTCGCCTCCGAGGTGATCGCGCGGATCAACGACAAACGCCGCAAGGTCCGCGCCGACGAAATGCTGGCGGACTGAGTGAGTCGACGCATCGCGCTGGTGGTCAACCCCACCAGCGGTCGTGGCCTGGGTGCCCGGATCGCTCCGGTGGTCCGGGACCGGCTGGCGGCTGCCGGGCTGACGGTTGACGTTCACGCCACGAGTTGCGCCGAGGACGTCGGGCGGATCTCCGCCGAGGTGGTCGCGTCCGGTGCGGACGCGGTCGCCCTGATCGGCGGCGACGGCACGATCCACCTCGGCGCGCAGATCTTGGCGAACTCCGGGATGCCGTTCGGCGTGATCCCGGCCGGCACCGGCAACGACTTCGCCCGCGGCATCGGCGTACCGCTGAAGGATCCGCTCGCGGCGGCGGACCTGGTGGTGGCCGGCAAGACCCGCACGATCGACCTCGCCACCGCGAAGGACGTCTTCATCACCACGGTGGTCGCCGGCGGCTTCGACTCGCTGGTGAACAAGCGGGCCAACGCGATGTCCTGGCCGAAGGGCAGCTCCCGCTACACGGTCGCGACGCTGGCCGAGCTGCGTACGTTCACCCCGCTGGAGTACGTCGTGACCGTCGACGGCGACCCGATCGAGACGCGTGCCATGCTCGTCGCGGTCGGCACCGGGCCGACGTACGGCGGGGGCCTGCAGATCTGCGCCGGCGCCTCGATCGACGACGGCCTGCTGGACGTCACGATCATCCAGCCGGTCTCCCGGCTGACCCTGCTGCAGCTGTTCCCGAAGCTGTCCAAGGGCACCCACGTCGGCCATCCGGCGGTGCGCACGCTCCAGGGCCGCTCGGTCCGGATCGAGTCGCCCGGCATCACGGCGTACGCCGACGGTGAGCCGCTCGGCCCGCTGCCGGTCGACATCGGCATCGCGCCGGGCGCCCTGACCGTCTTCGCCTGAAAACATTAACGTCCGAGCTATTCTCATTTCTGTCCTCCCTCTGATAGGAAAGCTTCCTAACAGTTAGCGCCTCGGACGCCCCTCGGAGGAGTCATGGACAACCGCCCCACCCGCAGGACCGCACTGCTGCTCGGACTGTCGCTCGCCGCCGTCCCCGCCGGTCTGGCCGTCTCCCGCTACGCGCCGCACGCCGACGCCGCGGTGCAGGCGACCGGCCTCGACGATCCCGCGAAGAAGGAGATCGCGATGGAGATCGTCTGCAGCGCGGAGAACTCGTCGCTGGACTGGAAGGCGCAGTACAAGTACATCGAAGACATCGACGACGGCCGCGGCTACACGGCCGGCATCATCGGGTTCTGCTCGGGCACCGGCGACATGCTCGAGCTGGTCGAGCTGTACGCCGACCGGAAGCCCAACAACGTCCTGCAGAAGTACCTGCCGGCGTTGCGCAAGGTGAACGGCAGCGACTCGCACCAAGGCCTCGACCCGAACTACACCAAGGACTGGAAGACCGCCGCCAAGGACACCGCCTTCCAGGGATGCCAGAACGACGAGCGTGACCGGGTGTACTTCAACCCAGCGGTCGCACAGGGCAAGTCCGACGGTGTCCGCACCCTCGGTCAGTTCTGCTACTACGACGCGATCGTCATGCACGGTCCGGGAAACGACTCGACCAGCTTCGGTGGCATCCGCAAGCGCGCGCTCGGCAAGGCCAAGCCGCCGTCCCAGGGTGGCAACGAGACGACCTGGTTGAACGCCTTCCTCGACGCCAGGGTGTGGGCGATGAAGCAGGAGGAGGCGCACAGCGACACCAGCCGGGTCGACACCGCCCAGCGGGTGTTCCTCCGCAACGGCAACTTCGACCTGAACACCCCGCTCGACTGGAAGGTGTACGGCGACCCGTACCACATCAGCTAGTCACCCCGGGCGCGCAGCCGGGCTCTCATCGGACCACCAGGGACGAGGGCCCGGCTGCGTCACGTCCGGCGATAGGCCGCCAGGAAGATGCGTACGCCGCTGCCCACCAGCCGCTCGATCTCGGCCAGTTCCACCGCGACCGCGCCGTACCAGGACCTGCTGTTCTGGGGGATGGGGATCGGCGCCTCGGCCGGGGCTGCTGCGCTGACCGCGATCCTGCAGTCAGGTCTCGGCCATCACGCCGGCGATCCGGCCGGCGTTCGCGGAGACGTTCTGGTGGATCCTCGCTCTTACCGCGGTGACGCTGCTTCCGGCGAGCCTGCTGCCGGGACGCGGTCGGTCCGGCGGTCGGACTCCGCGCGCTGTCTGAGCATGGACAGGCTGGTGGCGAGGTGATCGAGGACTTCGGCCGGCAGGACCGAGCCGACCCAGGTGTTGAGCTCGGCCTCGACAGTCGGCGCGGCAGTGGCGAGGTCGCGTTCGCCCAGTGGGGTCAGTGCGACCAAGGAGGAGCGGCGGTCGTCGGGGTTCGCGGTACGGCGGACGCGGCCGGCCGACTCGAGCCGGTCGACGGCCTTGCTGGTCGCGCCGACGGTGATCGCCATCGCGCGGGCCAGGTCGAAGACCCGGGTCGTGCCGTGGGCCGAGATGAACCGCAGGAACTCGAACTGACCGAGCGGCAGTTCGTGCTCCGCCTTCAGCCGGGCGTCGAGCACGTTGTAGAGCCGCGTTTCCAACCGGACCAGGTCCGTGAACAATGCTGTGAGATCAGTCACGGAATTAGATTCCTCGGAATGTAGTTGGAGAGAACTATATTCCTCGGAATCTATCACCAGGAGACAGACCATGAGCACTGAAGAACGTGCGGCAGCACGGGGCATGATGCAGAAGGCCGAGCTCGGGCGGACGCCGGAGGAGCAGCGGGCCGGCTTCGACGAGCTGTTCGCGAGCCGTCCGCTCGGCGACGATGTGAAGCTCGCTGAGCGGACCCTGGGCGGGGTGCCGGCCCTGGACGTGCGCGTCGACGGCGCCGACGCGGACGGGGTCATCCTCTATCTGCACGGTGGTTCGTACGTCGTCGGTTCCGCCCGGACCGGCGCCAACCTGGCCGCGCCGTTGTCGCGCCGCAGCGGCGTTCCGGCGATCTCGCTCGACTACCGGCTCGCCCCGGAGCATCCCTTCCCGGCCGCGGTCCACGACGCGCTGGCGGCGTACCGGGAGCTGGTCGAGGGTGGTCAGAACGTCGTGATCGTCGGCGATTCGGCCGGTGGCGGGCTCGCGCTGGCGACGATGCTGGCGGCGCGGGCCGAAGGACTCTCGCAGCCGGCCGGCGCGGTCCTCCTGTCGCCGTGGACCGATGTGTCGCTGAAGAGTCCGAGCATGGACAGCCGTGGCGACGACGACCCGCTGTTCAGCCGGGCCAACATGGCCGAGTCCGCGGAGTTCTACCTGGGCGGCGCGGACGCGACGAACGAGCTGGCCAGCCCGATCTTCGCCGACCTGAAGGGACTGCCGCCGCTGCTCGTCCAGGTCGGTACGGCGGAGATCCTGCTGGACGACTCGCTCCGCCTGGTCGCCCGCGCCGCGGAGCAGGATCTCGACGTCAGCCTCGACGTCATCGCCGGCGCGCCGCACGTCTTCCAGTACTTCGCCGGCTTCCTGTCCGAGGCCGACGAAGCGCTCGATCGCGCGGCGGCCTTCATCAAGAACCGGCTGGCCGGGACGGGTTTTGTGGGTGGCGTCGCATAGATTGGAGCCATGAGTACCCCGTCCGAGAAGTACGCCTCGTTCCGCTCGGACCAGGATCATCCTGCCGTGAAGGAGTTCCGGGGGCTCTACGACTTCGAGCTGGACGAGTTCCAGCTGCGCGCCTGTGCCGCCCTCGAGGACGGGCATCAGGTGCTGGTCGCGGCGCCCACCGGGTCCGGGAAGACGCTGGTCGGCGAGTTCGCCGTCCACCTCGCCCTGCAGCGCGGCCAGAAGTGTTTCTACACCACCCCGATCAAGGCCCTGAGCAACCAGAAGTACGCCGACCTCGTCAGCCGCTACGGCAGCGACAAGGTCGGCCTGCTCACCGGCGACAACTCGGTCAACTCCGAGGCCCCGATCGTGGTGATGACCACCGAGGTCCTCCGCAACATGCTGTACGCCGGATCTCAGACCCTCCTCGGCCTCTCGTACGTCGTAATGGACGAGGTGCACTACCTGGCCGACCGGTCCCGTGGCGCGGTCTGGGAAGAGGTGCTGATCCACCTGGCGGATTCGGTCTCGGTGGTCTCGCTGTCGGCGACCGTGAGCAACGCCGAGGAGTTCGGCGACTGGCTGGAGACGGTCCGCGGCAACACCGTCGTCGTTCTGGAGGAGAGGCGGCCGGTGCCGCTGTTCCAGCACGTGATGGTCGGCAAGCGGCTGCACGACCTGTTCGCCGGCGAGGCGCCGACCGCTCGCGTCGGCGCGCCCGACAAGCCGGGCAAGTCCGGCAACCCGGCCAAGGCGAACGCGGCGGTGAAGGCCGACGTGAAGGATCTGGTCAACCCGCAGCTGGTGCGGATCGCCCGCGACGACAACCGGATCTTCCGCGACGACTCGCGCAAACCACGGCGGCGCCGGGACCTGCCGAAGGGCAGGCCGGCCCGGACGCACTTCACGCCGTACCGCTCGGATGTGGTCGAGGAGCTGGACGCGGGTGCGTTGCTGCCGGCGATCTACTTCATCTTCTCCCGCAAGGGGTGTGAGGACGCGGTCGTGCAGTGCCTGCGCTCCGGCCTGCGGCTGACCAAGCCGTCGGAGCGGGACGAGATCAAGCGGGTGGTGGCCGAGCGGACCGCTGACCTGCCGGACGAGGACCTCGGCGTGCTCGGGTACCACGACTTCGCCGAGGCGCTCAGTCGCGGTATCGCGGCGCACCACGCCGGCATGCTGTCCGCGTTCAAGGAGGTCGTCGAGGAGCTGTTCGCGCGCGGCCTGATCAAGGTCGTGTTCGCCACCGAGACGCTTGCCCTGGGCATCAACATGCCGGCGCGCACGGTCGTGCTCGAGAAGCTGTCCAAGTGGAACGGCGAGGCGCACGTCGACATCACGCCGGGGGAGTACACCCAGCTGACCGGGCGGGCCGGGCGGCGCGGGATCGACGTCGAGGGCCACGCGGTGGTGCTCTGGCAGCCCGGGTTCGATCCGCGCGAGGTCGCAGGTCTGGCCTCGACTCGTACGTACCCGCTGCGTTCGTCGTTCTCACCGTCGTACAACATGGCCGTCAACCTGGTCCGTCAGGTCGGGCGGACCAGGGCGCGGGACATGCTCGAGCTGTCGTTCGCGCAGTTCCAGTCCGACCAGGCCGTGGTCGGGCTGGCGCGGCAGGTGCAGCGCAACACCGAGGCGCTCGAGGGCTACAAGGAGTCGATCGAGTGCCACCTCGGCGACTTCCTCGAGTACGCCGCGTTGCGCCGGCGGATCGGTGATCGCGAGGCGTCCGGCTCGAAGCGCCGCAAGCTCGACCGCCGGGTCGAGGCGCAGGAGTCGATCGAGAAGCTGAAGACCGGCGACATCATCCGGATCCCGGCCGGCCGCAGCGCGGGCTGGGCGCTGGTGCTCGACCCGGGCATGCGGTCGGAGCGCGAAGGCCCGCGGCCGACCGTGCTGACGCTGGACCGGCAGGTGCGGAAGCTGTCGATGGTCGACTTCCCGACCCCGGTCGAGGCGATCGGCGTACTGCGGATCCCGCGCAAGTTCAACCCGCGCAACCCGCAGCAGCGCCGCGAGCTCGCCCAGGTACTGCGGACCCGGACCGACCTGCTCGGCGAGGACGGACCGCCGTCGCGCACGCGCGGCAGGGATGCCATCAGTCACGCGGACGATCCCGAGCTGCAGGAGATGCGGGCGGAGTTGCGTGCGCACCCGTGCCACGGCTGCTCGGACCGCGAGGACCACGCCCGCTGGGCCGAGCGGTACTTCCGCCTCGACCGGGAGAACCGTGACGTCCAGCGGAAGATCGAGCAGCGGACGAACACGATCGCCCGCCAGTTCGACCGGGTCTGCCAGGTGCTGGACGCGCTGCACTACCTCGACGGCGACAAGACGACCGAGGCCGGTGATCGGCTCGCCAGGATCTACACCGAGCTCGACCTGGTCGCGGCTGAATGCCTCCGGCAAGGAGTTTTCGACGGCCTGACGGTGCCCGAGCTGGCTGCCTGTCTGGCCGCATTGGTCTACGAGTCGCGGTCCAAGGACGAGCCGACGTCACCGCGGTTGCCGCGTGGCGACGTACGTCTGGCGCTGGAGCGGATGGGGTCGATCTGGCGGGACCTGTCCGCGCTGGAGCGGGACATGCGGGTCGACTTCTTGCGGTCGATGGACCTGAATTTCTGCTGGCCCGCGTTCCGGTGGGCGTCCGGCGCATCGCTGGCCGAAGTGCTGTACGAGTCGGACCTCGCGGCCGGTGACTTCGTCCGCTGGGTCAAGCAGCTCATCGACCTCACCGAGCAGATCGCCGACGCCGCCGGCGACACCGCGCTGCGCAAGACAGCGCGCTCCGTCGTCGACGAGATCCGCCGCGGCGTAATCTCCTACGCCTCGATGGTCGAGTAGACAGCACACCGCTTCACGGCGGCGCTCCTTCCGGTCGTTTTCGGTGGATGGCGTGGTGGGGATGGCGTTTATCTGCCAAGGGCGAAAGTCGTGGGCGAGTAGACCTCTTCGGGTGTAAGACTTTCCTTCGTTGTAAATCCCTGCGCTGAAGGAGAAACGTTCGTGGAGCTGTCGCGCCGGAACCTCGGCAAGCTCGCCCTCGCCACCGGAGCGGTCGCGGCCGTCGGGACCGGGGCCGGATCGGTCCTCAGTCGTTCCGCGGATGCGGCGGCGACGTGGAAGACGACTGGAACCGCAGTCGCGGCCCTGGCCGGATTCGACAACCAGATGAAGACGTTCATGCAGGCCCGCGGCGTCACTGCCGGCCAGCTCGCGGTCACCTACAAGGGCCGCCTGGTGCTTGCCCGCGGCTACAGCACGTCGACCGCGCTGACCGTGCAGCCGACCTCGTTGTTCCGGATCGCGAGCCTGACGAAGTCGTTCACCGCGGCCGCGATCGTGAAGCTCGTGCAGGACGGCAAGCTGAGCCTGTCGACGCCGGTCGGGAACATCATCTCGATCACCCCGCCGACCGGGCAGACCAAGGACAGCCGCTGGTCCACCGTCACGATCAAGCGGCTGCTGCAGCACCTCGGCGGCTGGGACCGCGACGTGTCCGGCGACCCGGAGTGGGAGGACGCCGTGATCTCCCGCGCGCTGGGCGTCCCGATGGAGCTGCACCCCGCGGACGTGATCAAGTACGAGGCCGGCCGGAAGCTCGACTTCAACCCGGGCACCAAGTACGCGTACTCCAACTTCGGATACACCCTGGCCGGCCGGGTGATCGAGAAGGTCAGCGGCCTGAGTTATCCCACCTACGTGCAGCAGAAGCTGCTGACCCCGCTGGGGATCACCCGGATGGCGCAGGGTTACTCGATCGCGAAGCACACCGGCGAGGTGCCCTACGACTCGCAGTACTCCGGGCCTACCGTGCTGGACATGTCAGGCACCAAGGTGGCTGCGCCGTACGGGTCCTTCAGCATGCGGATCCAGGACGCCAACGGCGGCTGGATCGCGAGCGCACCCGACCTGGTGCGGTGGGCGCGTATGTTCGACAAGTCGTCCAGCGTGCTGAACACCGCGTCGCTGAACAGCATCTTTGCGAAGCCGGAGATCGGTGTGAACTCCGACGGCTGGTACTACGGTCTCGGCTGGCAGGTCCGGCCCGTGACGACCGGCGGCACCGGCCGCAACACCTGGCACACCGGGAGCATGCCGGGGACCTTCACGATCATGGTGCGGACCTACAACGGGATGAGCTGGGCCGCCCTGTTCAACCGCCGCGACGACGCCAGCGGCAAGTCGTACGGCGACATCGACGCCGCCCTGTGGACCGCCGCCAGCGGCGTGAAGTCCTGGCCCACGAACGACCTCTTCCCGAAGTACTTCTAGAACATCAACGCCCGGAAGTGCGGCGTACTGACCTGGGCCTCGCCGGCCATGTCGGTCAGTACGTCGCGCAGGGTGTCGATCGCCTCGTCGCCGAATCGTTTGCGCAGGCGGCGTTCGTAGGCCTGATGGAATCTGCGCGCCGCGGCCAGTGCGGCCGTGCCCTGGCCGGTGAGGTGCAGTAGGCGTGCCCGCGCGTCGGTGGGGTCGGGCTTGCGTTCGACGTACCCGCGGCGCTCCATGTCGTCGACGATCTGCGCGGCGCCCTGCTTGGTGATCTCCAGCCGCTCGGCGAGTCTGCTGATCGTGGTCGGTCCGGCGCCGAGTGTCCGCAGCACGAATCCGTCCGACCGGCCCTGGTCGGCGTACCCCTGGGCGGCAATGTGCTCGCGCAGGTCGCGGACGAACTCCTGGTCCGCCAGCAGCAACAAGATCCCGATATCCGGCTTGCCCGATCGCGTCATGACAGTCATGATAGACAAGCTGGCTTGGTCAAGCCAGCTTGTCTAAATGATTGGGGGACGAGATGCAGGTCATTCGCGCGGCCGAGGCGCCGCGGTTCCAGCTGCCCGGGGTCGAGTTCACCGGGCTCGCCGCGCCGAGCCGGGGGTCGGCCGGGTTGTGCACGTGGAAGCTCACGGTCGAGCCGGGGCACGGCGGCGACGCGCCGCACACGATCGACCGCGACGAGGTGTTCATGGTGCTCAGCGGCACCGTGCAGGTCACCCTGGACGGCGACAAGCTCGGCCCGGGCGACGCAGTCGTCGTACCGGCCGGTGAGCCGATCTCGCTGACCAACCTCGGCGAGGGCAAGGCGGAGCTGCACGTGGTCATCACCGCCGGCTTCACCGGTTACATGGCCGACGGCACGGCAGTTCAGCCGCCCTGGGCGCAGTAGTCAGCAACGACGGATCGGTGCGGTGTACGTCGTGTTGCTCGCAGTGGCGACGTAGTAGTCGGTGACCCAGCTGCCGTCACTCAGCCGGTCCCAGACCGCTGTGGTGCCGACCTTGGTGCCGGCTTGCTGGCAGGTGACCCAGGCCAGCGATCCGATCGGCAGCGTGCTCGGGTACGTCGCGTACGCCGTACCCGGGCCGTGCCGCCGGCTCAGACCGCTGATCGTCGTCTGGAAGGGGAAGCTGCAGCCGGGGAGCGGTGCGCTGTAGCCCGGTTTGCTCGGCGTACGCACGTAGTAGTCGGTGACGTACGTGCCGTCGATGAGCTTGTTCCAGACGGAGGTGGTGCCGATCTTCGGTCCGAACGTCTGGCAGACGACGCGGACGCTCGCGTTCGCAACGATCGTCGAGCGGACCGCGTACGCCGTCGACGGACCGGAGTACGAATGGATCGTCGTTCTGACGGTGTACGTGTAGCTGACGGTGGCGACCGGTGCGTCGAAGCGGTCGTTGTCGATGTTGAGCGTCACGCCGCCGTACGTCTCGGTGTGGTCGCCTTGGTACTGCTTGCCGCGCTGTCCGACCGCCCAGAACGTGTTGGGGATACCTGCCCACCCGGTGAGGAGGCTGCTGTTGTCCCAGCGTGCAATCCACAGTGCGTCCGGCCGGGCGTACGACGGCGAGTTGTACGCCGCCGCGAGGTCAGGTGCTCCCGAGCTCAGGTTGGCGTACACACCGGACAGGTAGCGCTGCAGGTGGAGCTCCTTCGTCCAGGCGGACAGGTAGTGCAGGACCGCGGCACGGCAGACGGCGTTCGTGTTGTTGTAGTTCTCCATGTCGTTGTAGAGCGCGCTGCCCGGGAGGAGGCCCAGTGCCTTCGCCTTGGCAACCGCATCGTCCGCGTCCCGTACCGCCTCCCGGTTGGATGCGGTCGTGGACATCTTGTACGTCCGAGTGCCGCAGGGGGCTTGAAGACCCAGGTAGATCGGGACGAGCCGCCACCCCATCGCGGTGACCGAACTGACCCACGCCGGGGTCAGCTGCGGCTGCGCACAGCTCCGGTTGACGCCGCCGAAGTAGATGCCGATCGCCTTGTACGGCGAGGCCTTCCACGCGGTCATCTGGGCCAGTGTCGGCGCCGAGCAGGTGTCGAACGCCAGACCGGTGAACCGAGTCGCCGTCGTACCGGCGTTGTACGTGATCGGTGTCGTCGGCTCGGCCAGTGCTGGCGCGGACGGCCCGACCAGCATGACGGCCAGCGCAGCGACGAGAATCTTGACCTTGACCATGGCGGCCACCCCCTGCTCTCAGTAGACGCTCAGCACCTGGCACGCGCTAGGTTGAGGCCAACACCGAGTTTGGGAGGACGTCGGATGCCGGAGATCGTCGAGGTGCAGGAACGCCCGTACGTCGCGCTGCGGGGCAAGGTCGCGATGGACGGGATCGCCGCGTTCGCGGACCGGATGCGGGAGGTGATCGACTGGCTCGCCGCCAAGGAGATCGCCCCGAACGACGCGCCGTTCTTCAAGTACGACGTGGTCGACATGGACAACGGACTGGTGATGGAGATCGGGTTCCCGGTCGACGACCTGCACTCCGGCGAGGGCGAGATCGTCACCGGCGTCCTGCCGGCCGGCCGCTACGCCAGCGTGAACTACCACGGCCACCCCGACGGCCTGCGCGGCGCCACCGGCGACCTGCTCGACTGGGCCGCTGCCGAGGGCCTGGAGTGGGACGCCTACGGCGACAACTGGACCGCCCGGCTGGAGATCTACAAGTCCGACCCCCGCGAGGTCCCGGACCTGGCCGACTGGGACACCGAACTCCAATTCAAACTGAAGGACCAGGGCGTGTCTCCCTAGTGCCGACTGTCTTGGCCGGCGTCAGTCGGCTCGAGCCCGAGCGGATTCGGCACGTAGCGTCGCCGCTGATCGAGCTGGGCTGCGCCCTGCACGTGCTGGCCGAGCCCACTCACCACAACCGGGTCGAGTGGGCGGCGTCCGTACCGCTGTCGGCTGAGCTGCGCTCCGAGCTGGCGCAGTGGTCCTGGACCGTGCGCGCGGTCCGCGCCCGGTTCTTCGCGACAACAGCTAGTACTGGCATGCCGACGTGGTCCGACGAGCTGGCCGCGCTCCGGTCGCGGCCGCCCGAGGAGGTGGCCGCGGAGCTCGTCCGGCCGTTGCGTGGTCGGCCCTTGAGCAGTCGATCCGTCGACACCGACGCCGTACTGCACTGGGCGCGCAGCCGCGGCCGTTCGGTGGCCGCACTGGTCGAGGCGCTCCTCACGTCTCCCGCCGACCCGGTACGGCGCTTTGCCGACCTGCTGGATGCTTGCTGGCAGGAGTGGTTCGCCGAGGTCTGGTCGTCGTCACGGGACGAGCTGGCTGCTCGTGGCCGGCACGACCGCGACCTGGCGATCCGCGACGGGGCCGGACCGATGCTGCGCTCGCTGGACGGTTCGATCGACCTGCGGGACGCCGACAGCGTCGTCGTACAGAAGGTGCAGAGCAAGCGCATCGACGTCAGCACGCGGTCGCTGTTGCTTGTCCCCAGCAACTACATTGCGCCGCACCTGTTCGTGGGCGAGATCCCGGGCGAGCCGATCACGGTCATCTATCCGGTCAGCGGCCGCAGTACCGCCGTACCCACCGCTCAGCAGATCCGCGCCCGGCTGGATGCGCTCGCGTCGCCCGATCGCCTCCAGGTCTGCCGAGCCGTCGCCAGCGAGCCCCGCACCGCGGGCGAGATCGCGGCGCTCTGGGGTCTTCATCCCACCCAGGTCACCCGCCACCTGCGCGCCCTGACCCGGGCCGGCCTCGTCACCGCCGAACGCCAGGGCCGCTTCGTCGCCTACCGCCTCGACGAATCCGCCCTGACCACCCTCGGCACCGACCTGCTGACCCTCGTCATGCGCTGACTTCCGGTCGTTGGACTGACGGGATCCGTCAATCCACCAGCTGGATCGGGGCGCTGGGCTTTGGGTGAGGACGTGACTTCTCTCCCGCCTGCTGTGCGTCGGTTGATCCTGGCAACGTTGGTGAACACCCTCGGCAACGGTGTCTACGCGGCCGTCGGCGCGCTCTACCTGACCAGGGCGGCCGGCTTGTCCCTCGGGCATGTCGGCATCGGGCTGACCGTGGCCGCACTGATCGGTCTGGTGACGAGCACCCCGCTCGGTGTCGTCGCCGATCGCCTCGGCCCGAACCGCGCGTACGTCGGATTCCTGCTGCTCGAGGTTCTCACGATGACCGCGCTCACCCAGGTCCGTTCCTTCCTCCCGTACGTCGTCGTCGCCGGAGTGACCGCGATCGCGGACTCCGGGCAACGCGGCGCCAAGGGTGCTCTGATCGCCGGGCTGTCACCGGCCGACCAGCGGGTGCGGACCCGGGCGATCCTCCGGGTCGCGACCAACGTGGGGATGGGCATCGGCATGGGGCTGGCCGGGATCGTGCTCGCGATCGACCGGCGTGAGGTCTATGTGATCGCGTTGCTCGCGAACGCGGCGACGTACCTGGTCACGGCGGGGCTGGTCCGCTTCGGCATGCCCGAGGTGGACAAGGTGCCGCGGTCCGGTGGGCCGTCGGGGCTGACCGCGTTGGCGGATCGGCGGTTCCTGGTGTTCGTGGCGCTGGACGGTGTCCTGACGATGCATGCCGCGCTGGCGCAGGTCGGGATCCCGCTCTGGGTGGCGACAGCGACCGACGCGCCGCGGTGGATGATCTCGGTGCTGCTGGTGATCAACTCGGTCGCGGTGATCCTGCTGCAGGTCCGGGTCGCCCGCGGTACCGAACAGCTCTCCGGCGCCGCCCGAGCCGGTCGCCGGGCCGGCCTGTTGCTGGCCGGCGCCTGCGTGGTGCTGGCTCTCACCGACGCGACGTCGGGCGTGGTGACGGTCGGCCTGCTGATCGTGGCCGCGCTGATCCACGTCCTCGGCGAGATGCTCCAGTCGGCTGGTGGTTGGGGCATCAGCTTCGAACTCGCGCCGCCTGGTGCTCAAGGCCAGTACCAGGGCGCGTACGCCATGGGCCGTCAGCTCGGTGACCTCGTCGCCCCGCTGCTCCTCACCACGGTGGCCATCTCCTGGGGCTGGCCCGGCTGGCTCCTCGTCGCCGCTCTGTTCCTGATCGCCGGGCTCCTGATCCCGGGCACCGTGGCGGGCCACCGCGCGAGCATCGAGGAACGCGACCTCGTTGTGAGCTGATTCGTTGGCGAGAATGCCTGCATGGATCTGCATCTGCGGCTGGGGGAGGGTGGGCTGGCTGAGCAGATCTATGCGCAGTTGCAGGAGCGGATCAGCACGGATGTCTTGCCGGCGGGGACGGTGCTGCCGTCATCGCGGGAGCTGGCGGGGCGGTTGTCGGTGTCGCGGGCGACGGTGGTTGCGGCGTACGAACGGCTTGCTGCGCACGGGTTGATCCGGTCGCGCGCCGGAGTCGGGACGGTCGTCACCGGCCAACGCGTCCCCGCGTCGGCCACACCGCCCGCGTCGCCGCTGCGGCCGCGGGAGATCTGGAGCGCCGCGCAACTCGCCGTACCGGATCTCAACGCACCGGTTGCCGAGTTCGACTTCGCGCCGGGCGTTCCGACCCGCACGCAGTTCCCGTTCGCGCGGTGGCGGGCGTTGCTCAACGATCAGTTGCGGACTCGGACCGACGTCAGTTACGCCGATCCGGCGGGCTCGATCCCGTTGCGTACGGCGCTCGCGCGGCACCTGATCGTGAGTCGTGGTGTCCGGATCGCGCCGGAGCAGCTCGTGATCACGACGGGCGCGCAGCAGGCCTTCGACATCGCCGCGCGCGTCCTGCTCGAGCCGGGGGACACGGTGGCGATCGAGGATCCTGGCTATCTGCCCGCCTACCGGGGATTCGTTGCCCACGGCGCCCAGGTCGTCGGAGTGCCGGTGGACGCCGAGGGGCTGGTCGTCGACCGGATCCCGGCCGGGACGCGGCTCGTGTACGTGACCCCGTCGCATCAGTTCCCGCTCGGCATGCCGTTGTCGGACGCACGCCGTACGGCGTTGCTCGCCTGGGCCGCTCGGAACGACGCGGCGATCGTCGAGGACGACTACGACTCGGAGTTCCGGTTCAGCGGGCGTCCGCTCACGCCGCTGCAGTCGACGGACGCGGAGGGACGAGTGCTGTACGTCGGATCGTTCTCCAAGACGCTGCTGCCCGCGCTGCGGGTCGGGTTCCTCGCCGTCCCGGCGACGCTGGGGGAGGCCGCTCGGCGGGCCAAGTTCGTCGCCGACTACGGCACCGGCGGGCATGTGCAGGCCGCGCTCGCCGCGTTCATCGAGGACGGCGATCTCGCCCGCCACATCCGGCGGATGCGGCGCGCGTACGAGCGCAGGCATCACCTGCTGATCAGCACCCTGCGGGAACAGTTCGACGGCGTACTCGAGCCGATCGAGTCCAGCGGCGGCACGCACATGGCCGCACTCCTCACGCCCGGGCAGCCGCCGGACACGACGCTCGCCGCGCGCGCTCTCGCCGCGGGCGTGAACCTCGGGACCGTCTCGCGCTGGGGGATCGAAGGACCCGGTCCTAACGGTTTCGTCTTCGGGTACGGCGCGATCGCGGCCGACCGGATTCCGGCCGGGCTGGCCGCGCTGCGCCGCGTTATCTGATCGAGATTGGACTGGCGCAGTACGTCGCCAACCGGCACCTCCACCGGTCCGGGTCTGTTCCTAGGCTGCCGCGGACACCCACCACAGGAGGACCCGATGAGATCCCTGCGCATCGCCGCCGTTGCCCTCGCCAGTGCCGGCGTGGTCGCCGGCTCGTCCGTCGCCAACGCGCACCCGCGCTGCGAGCAGGTCGACGCAACCATCTACGACAAGGTTGTCGATGTGGGTTGCCCGCCGCCGACGCAGGTCTGCGTGGCCGGCACGGTCCGCGGGGAGCACGGCTTCGACGGGACGAGCGTCTTCGTCCTCGGCTCCCGGGGCGAAGCGCCGCCGACCGCGCCCGGCTATCGCCCGGTCAGCGGGACGATCACGTACACGTTCAAGGACGGCTCGACGCTCACCGCCCTCGAAACCAGCATCGGCAACGTCGACACGACCACCGGCACCGGCCACGCCGGCGGCACCCAGGGATTCACCGGCGGCACCGGCCGCTACGCAGGCGCCACCGGCTACACCTACCTCAACCAGCACTGGCAGACCGACCACTTCGTCACCACGATCCAGGGCGAAGTCTGCCGCCCGCGGAGCTAAGCGGCCTGGGACTTCAGGAGGTCGCGCAGGGAGCGGGCGGCGGTGAAGCCGGCGCGGTTGGCGCCGATGGTGGACGCGGAGGGACCGTAGCCGACGAGGTGGATCCGTGGGTCGGCTGCGGTGGCGGTGCCGTTCACGCGGATGCCGCCGGAGGGCTCGCGGAGATGGAGCGGAGCGAGGTGGGCCAGGTCGGCGCGGAAGCCGGTCGCCCAGAGGATGGCGTCGACCTTCAAGTGACTGCTGTCTGGTGCGGCGACGTCCTCGGCCCACTCGACACCGTCGTTCGTGATGCGGGAGAACATCGGGAGCCGGGTGTAGACGCCACGTTCCCACGCGGCCTGTTCCTGCTCGCGGAGGTGGAGGCCGGTCACGCTCACCACACTGCGTGGTGGCAGGCCCGCACGGACGCGCTCCTCGACCTTCGCAACCACCTGCCGCCCGTACTCCGGGTTGAAGTCCTCGCCCGTCCGCCACTCCGGCTCCCGCCGCGTCACCCACGTGGTCGAGGCGACTTCCGAGAGCTCCGCCAGCAGCTGCACGGCTGACGCGCCGCCACCGACGACGAGCACGTGCTGACCGGCGAATTCTGCTGCTCCGCGGTAGTCGGCGGTGTGCAACTGCCGGCCGCGGAAGGTCTCGATCCCCGGATACCAAGGGATGAACGGCCGGTCCCAGGTGCCAGTGGCATTGACGAGCGCGGCCGCGGAGTACGGCCCCGCTGAAGTTTGCAGTTCGAAGCCGCCGGTGATCTCGCGGACGCTCTCGACCGACACCGGCCGCAGCACCGGCAGGTCGAAACGCTTCTCGTAGTCCGCGAAGTACGAAGGCACGAACGCATTCGCCCGCTCAGACGCCGAGCTCGGCGGCACCGGCACCCCCGGCAGATTCGCGATCCCGTGCACGTCGTGCATGGTCAGCGAGTCCCAGCGGTGCTGCCAGGCGCCACCAGGGGCCGGATTCCGGTCCAGTACGACCACCTCGTCGTACGGCGTGAATCCGAGCCGCACCAGGTGGTACGCCGCCGACAGCCCCGCCTGTCCCGCACCGATCACCGCTACCTCGAGCACACCTGTACCAACGCCCGCCCCGGCCCGCGTCTTCCCGGATACCGTGACGACCATGGATCTCACCACGGCGTACGGCTTCCGGATGGACTGGATCGTGAGCTTCGTGGCCGTCGCCCGGCACGGCGGGTTCTCGGCCGCGGCCAAGGCGACGTTCCGCTCCCAGTCGCGGATCAGCGAGCATGTCGCCGACCTGGAGAAGTCGCTCGGCGTCCTGCTCTTCGACCGTACGACGCACCCGGCCGCGCTGACCCCGGAAGGACGGGCGCTGCTCCCGCACGCCGAGGAGATCCTGAACCGGCTCGGCGACCTGTCGGCGGCTCGGGGGCAGGTCCGGTTCGGCGCCTACCCGAGCGCGGCGGCCTGGCTGTTCCCGCAGGTTGCGCAGCGCCTTCCGGCCGAGGTGCGGCTCCATCTGGTCGAGGGCCCGAGCATCGACCTCGAAGGCGCGCTCGCGCGGGGTGACGTCGACCTCGCGATCCGGCCGGTGCATCCGCTGGTGGCGTCGGAGTCGCTGCAGCACGAGATCCTCTGGACCGAGCCGCTGGTCGCCGTGTTCCAGGACGGCCACCCGCTGGCCGCAGCGCACCAGGTCAGCCTGGGGGAGCTGGCCGAACTGCCGCTGATCTCGATCGGAGAGACGTCGGGTGCACGCCAGTTCGAGTCGCACCTGGCCTTCGCCTCTGCCGGGCTGGCTCCGGAGAGTGTCTTCCGCACCAACCAGCCCCAGACCCTGCTTTCGCTGGTCCGCCACGGCCTGGGCACCGGCGTCACCAATACGCTCGCAGTCACCACCGCGAACCTCGCCGGAGTACGGCTCGTCCCGATCAGTGACGCGGGCGTCGAGCGGCAGGTGGCGCTGTTCGTCCACCGCGATCGGCCCCGCACCCCGGCGCTCGACCAGGTGATCGCCGCGATCCGCGCCGTCCCCGCGCCGACCTGGACCTGGCCGGCCTGGACTTAGCCGACCTGGACTTAATCGAGCTCGGCCGAGCAGAGCTCGAGACAGCGGGCGAGCAAGGCGTCCTGCAACCACGGGTCGTAGGCCTGCGGGTTGACCTCGATCGCCTTGCGGTCCTGGAAGAACGCGCCGGTGACGAGCGCCGCCGGCTCGTCCGACACCGCCAGCCAGGCAGGCGTATCGGCGCCCTGGGCAACGGTCAGCGGAGCGGCGTACCCACTCATCTTCGTGCTCACCCAGCCCGGATGGACCGCGTTGGAGAACACCTCCGGCCACCGCCGGGCCAGCGCGAACGCGAGCGCCGTCATCGCCAGCTTGGAGTCCGCGTACGCCGCGTCCTGCGACCACTCCTGCTCGTGCTGGAGGTCGTCCAGCCGGATCCTCCCGCGCACGATCGAGTCCGAGCTGACGAACACGATCCGCCGCGGCTTCGGTAGCAACGCGGTCAGCAGCAGCGGCGCCAGCGCGTTGATCTGGAAGGTCTTCTCGAACCCGTCCTCGGTCACCGGCCGGCTCTCGTCCTTGCTGCCCCAACCGGCATTGTGTACGACGACCTCCGGCGCGCCGAGCCGAAGTACGTCGGCCGCCATCTCGCGGGTCGATCCCAATGACGACAACTCACCCACCACGTACTGCGAACCGTCGGCACGCTCGGCACTGCGGGCGTGCCGGATCACGTCATGGCCTTGTGCGGTCAGGACTCGTGCGATCTCCGCACCGATCCCGTCGTTCGATCCGGTAACCAGGATCCGGCTCATCGCGAGCCTCCCATCGTGACAGGCACCCCGTCGGGTGCGACCAGTTGCTGCTCGCCCGGCGCATCGACGTACAGCCGGCGCGGACCCAGTACGGCGGAACCCGCGGCGGACAGGTCGTTCGGCACGATCGGCTGGTCGAAACTGAACACCTCGAGCACCGCCTCACCGGCCTGCAGATACGTCATCAGGAATCCCCGGGGATCCCCGTGATGCCGGATGTTCCCGATCACCTCGAACCCGAACCGGTCCCGCCAGAACGCCAGCGCGGCCGGCAGGTCCGACACCGTCACCGCGACATGGTCGAACCGCGGCTGCGTGCCCGCGACCTGCGCCGCCTCGGCCGCAGCCAGGTCCGGCGACGAGATCTCCTGGTAGCTGAGGTTGCCCTGGATGAACTCGAGCCGCGCGCCGTCGGGATCGAGGAAGAACGCGATCCGGACGTCACCGAGTACGTCGAGGGGCTGCGACAGCACCGTCACGCCGGCCCGTTCCAAGCGCTCGATCTGCCGGTCGACCTCGGCCACCTTCATCCCGAGATGCCGGATCCCGCCCTGCAGATCGTCGTTCACCCAGCCGCCTTGGTTGCCCTCGGCCCCGACCTCGACGAGCTCGAGGACGACGGTGCCGCGGCTGAGCAACCGGGTGCGACCACCCGGTCGCGGTGCGTCGGCCAACGGCCCGAAACCCAGCAGATCCTGGTAGAAGTCGAGCGAGCGGTCGAGATCGCGGCAACCGATCTCCACCCGGTGCAGTCCTGGAGGTGGCATGACGGCGACAGTACCGTGACCGCTCACAGAATGGCAGCCCCGAAGTCTTGACAGTCCGCCGGCCGGACCCTGAGTCTGTGATCGCTCACAGAATTCCGTGAGCGATCACAGATCCCCAGGGACGCACCCATGACTCCAGCTGCATTTGACCGCCGCAACTTCCTTCGCGGTGTCGCCGGCGCAGGCCTCGCCGCGGCCCTGCCGACGGCGCTCGCCGCCTGTTCCGGCGACGACGAGCCCGCCGCGGCGCCGCAACCCGCGGGCGATCCGGACGCGCCCGCCAAGCTGACGTTCTGGACCTGGACGACCGGGATCGACAAGGTCGTCGCGATCTGGAACAAGAAGAACCCGAACCAGCAGGTGACGGTCAGCGCCCAGGCCCAGGGCGAGGAACTGCTCACCAAGATCGTCACCGCACACCGGGCCGGCAACCCGCCGGACCTGATCCACGCCGAGTACCAGGCCCTGCCGGTGCTGATCACCAACGGCGTCACCGCCGACCTCAGCGCGCTGGCCGCGGACGTGAAGAGCGCTTTCACCGACGGCATCTGGGGGCTGACCTCGTTCGGCGGCAAGACCTACGCGATCCCGCAGGACGTCGGCCCGATGATGTTGTACTACCGCTCCGACCTGTTCGAGCAGCTCGGCCTCACCGTGCCGAAGACCTGGGACGAGTTCGGCGCACTGGCCGAGCAGGTCCGGTCGAAGGATCCCAAGCGCTACCTGGCCACGTTCTCCTCCGGCGACCCGGGCTGGTTCGCGGGCCTGTCGGAACAGGCCGGCGCGAACTGGTGGACCAACGACAACGGCACCTGGACGGTGTCGATCAACGACGAGCCGACGAAGAAACTCGCGTCGTTCTGGGGCGACCTGGTGAACGCCGGAACGTTGCAGGGCAAGCCGATGTACACGCCGGAGTGGAACAAGGCGATGAGCGACGGGACCCTGCTCACCTGGCCGAGTGCCATCTGGGGAGCGGGTGTGTTGCAGGGCGTGGCGCCGACCACCAAGGGCAAGTGGACGATGGTCGCCATGCCGCAGTGGGACACCGGCACTCCGACGACCGGTTTCTGGGGCGGATCCGCGACTGCCATCGCGGCGAAGTCCAAGCAGTCGGCGCAGGCACAGAAGTTCGTCAAGTGGCTGAACACCGACCCGGAGGCACTGGAGGCGTTCGTCACCTTCGGCGGCATCTACCCGGCCGCGACCGCCGGTCAGTCGACGCCCGCACTGGCCAAGGCGCCGGCGATGATGCCGAACCAGCCCAGCTTCTTCACCGACGCCGCCGCGATCTCGAAGACCGCCCGCGGCTTCACCTGGGCGCCGAACGTGAACGTGACCTACAGCCAGTACAGCGACCTGTTCGCGAAGGCGATCCAGACCAAGGGCGACTTCGGTGCGACCGTCGACCAGCTGCAGGCGGCCTCGGTCGCGGACCTGAAGAAGCAGGGCTTCCAGGTCAAGGAGTCCTGATGGTGGCAGCCCTGTCCGCCCCGGCGAAGGTCAGGCGCCCGCGGCGGCAAGGCGGCGCTGCGCCGTACGTGCTGCTGGTTCCGGCGCTCGTGTTGCTGCTGCTGTTCCTGATCATCCCGATCGGCTACACCGTGTACCTCAGCGTCCGCGCGTCCCGGGTCACCGGCGGCGGGCTCGGGCTGCGCAAGGAGTCGTTCGTCGGGCTGGCGAACTACGTCGGCGCGATCACCGACTCGGCGTACGCCCACTCCGTCCTGCGGATGCTCGGGTACGGCGTCATCGTGGTGCCCGTGATGCTCGGCTTGGCCCTGCTCTTCGCGCTGCTGCTCGACTCGCGCGGAGCCCGGCTGACGTCGTTCACCCGGCTCGGCATCTTCCTGCCGTACGCCGTTCCGGGGGTGATCGCCTCGCTGCTGTGGGGGTTCCTGTACCTGCCCGGGGTGAGTCCGATCCGGGCGGCCTTCGATGCGGTCGGCCTGCCTGCGCCGGACTTCCTCGGCTCGGGCACTGTGCTGTTCTCGGTCGCCAACATCGGCATCTGGGGTGGCGTCGGGTTCAACATGATCGTGCTCTACACCGCGCTGCGTGGACTGCCGGCCGAGTTGGACGACGCGGCCCGGGTGGACGGTGCGAGCGAGCTGCAGATCGCACTGCGGATCAAGGTTCCGCTGATCGCCCCGGCGCTGGTGATGACGGGGATCTTCTCGCTGATCGCGTCACTGCAGGTGTTCAGCGAGCCCTCGACGCTGCAGCCGCTGACCGACTCGATCTCGTTCACCTGGGTGCCGCTGATGACGATCTACCGCGACGCGTTCGTGAACAACGACATCTACACGGCGGCCGCCGCCTCGGTGATGCTTGCCATCGGCACCTTGGCGGTCTCGCTCGCCGTACTGAGCTTCCTGCAGAAGCGTGCGTTCGGGGAGGACCGATGAGCACGGCCGTCCTGACCCGGTCCGACCCGGCCGTCCGGTCCGCCGCCCGGCCACCGCGGCGGACCCGTTACCTGTCGACGGGGATCCTGTTGCTCGGGGCCCTCTATTGCCTGCTGCCGGTGGTGTGGGTGGTGATCGCCGCGACCAAGGGGCCTGGCGATCTGTTCACGACGTTCTCGTTCTGGCCCAGCTTCAACGGCGGCTTCGGTTACAACCTGTCGCACCTGCTGGAGTTCCGCGACGGCATCTTCTGGCGATGGGCGCTCAACAGCCTCCTGTACGCCGGCGTCGGCTCGCTGTTGTCGGTGGCGATCTCGGTGACCGCCGGGTACGCGCTGGCGAAGTACAGGTTCCGGGGCCGGGAGGCGATCTTTCGCTGCATCCTGGCCGGGGTGCTGGTCCCGCAGATCACGCTGGCGGTGCCGCAGTACCTGCTGATGTCGAAGCTCGGCCTGGTGAACTCCTACTGGTCCGTGCTGCTGCCCAGCATCATCAGTCCGTACTGCATCTACCTGTCCCGGATCTACGCCGCGGCAGTGGTGTCCGACGACATGCTGGAGGCCGGGCGGATCGACGGCGCGGGGGAGTACCGGCTGGCGTGGTCGATCGGTCTGCCGCCGATGATTCCCGGCATGGTGACGATCTTCCTGCTGCAGTTCGTCGCGGTCTGGAACAACTTCCTGCTGCCCTACATCATGATCTCCGACGACCGGCACTTCCCGATGACGGTCGGCCTGTTCTCGATGCTCAACCAGGGCGCCAGCCAGCCGGCGCTGTACTCGCTGGTGATCATGGGCGCGTTCCTGTCGGTGCTGCCCCTGATCGCGCTCTTCCTGTTCCTGCAGCGCTACTGGCGCATCGACCTGGTCAGCGGCGCCGTCAAGGGCTGACTCTCATACCAACTCGGAAGGACCTCCATGAGTGACGCACGCTTTCCCGACGGCTTCGTCTGGGGTGCGGCGACCGCCGCGTACCAGGTCGAGGGCGCCGTGGACGCGGACGGCCGTGGCCAGTCGATCTGGGACACGTTCTGCCGTGTCCCGGGAGCGATCGCCGGTGGCGACACCGGTGACGTCGCCTGTGACCACTACAACCGGTACGCCGAGGATCTCGAGCTGATGGCGGACCTCGGACTCGGCGCCTACCGCTTCTCCGTCGCCTGGCCGCGCGTGCAACCCGATGGTGCCGGTGCGGTCAACCAGAAGGGCCTCGACCACTACCGCCGAGTGGTGGAGGAGTGCCTGGCGCGCGACGTCGTACCGTATGTCACGCTCTACCACTGGGACCTCCCGCAGGCCCTGCAGGACAAGGGCGGCTGGCCCGCGCGCGATACGGCGTACCGGTTCGCCGACTACTCCGCTGCCGTGCACGATGCCCTCGGCGACGTGGCGAAGCACTGGATCACCTTGAACGAGCCGAAGGTGTCGAGTCACGCCGGCTACGGCAGCGGTATCCATGCCCCCGGCATCAAAGATTCGGTACTGCGCGACCGCGCCGTCCACCACCTGATGCTGGCGCACGGGCTGAGTCTGGAGGTACTGCGCGGTGGGAGGCACGCTGCCGGGCAGCAGGTCGGCATCACGCTGGATGTGAGCCCGGTGGCGCCGGTCACCGACTCCCCGGCTGACGTTGACGCCGCCCGGCGACTGGACGTCGACAGTCACGTCCTCTTCCTGGATCCGGTACTGCGGGGGAGCTACCCGATCGCACTGGACGGCGTGCAAGACGGTGACCTCGCACTGATCTCAGCGCCGATCGACTTCCTCGGGATCAACTACTACCGGCGGATCCTCGTACAGGAAGGCCGCACCGGCGAGCCGGAGACCGTCCTGCCCGACGGCGTCCCGGTGACGTCGGTGAACTGGCCCGTCCAGCCCGACGGTCTACGTGAGGTCCTGGTCGACCTGAAGACCGCGTACGACCTGCCGCCCGTCTACATCACGGAGAACGGTGCCGCGTACGACGACGCACCGGCAGCGGATGGCACCGTCGACGACCCGCAGCGGGTGGAGTACCTGCACGGTCACCTGGCAGCGCTCCGTACGGCGATCGCTGCAGGAGTGGACGTCCGTGGGTACTTCGTCTGGACGCTGCTGGACAACTTCGAATGGGCCGAGGGGTACGCCAAGCGCTTCGGCATCGTCCACGTCGACTTCGCGACTCAGACTCGGACGCCGAAGACCAGTGCGGGTTGGCTCGGTCAGGTGGCGCGCGCCAACGCCCTACCGCCGGACGGCAATACGGCCTGACATGATTGGGCCCGTGGCAGGCAGGGGGACCTCGAGCACCGAACCCGCCGCTCACCCGAAGTCGCGGGGAGCGGCGCGGCGGGCGATGCGCCGCGGGCCGACCATCGACGACGTCGCGGAGCTCGCCGGAGTGTCCCGCGGTACGGTGTCGCGGGTCCTCAACGGCGGGCACTACGTCAGTGCGGCCTCGCTGGAGGCTGTGCAGCAGGCGATGGCGAAGACCGGGTACACCGTTAACCAGAGTGCCCGCAGCCTGGTCACCAAACGCTCGAATGCGATCGGGTTCGTGCTGTCGGAGCCACAGGAGCGCCTGTTCGAGGACCCGAACTTCAGTGTGCTGCTGCGATCGTGCACACAGGCGCTGGCCGAGCAGGACATCAGCCTGGTGCTGATGCTGGAGTCCAGCGATGCCGAGCGGGACCGGATCCTGCGGTACGTCCGCGGCGAGCACGTCGACGGAGTGCTGCTCATCTCGTCCCACTCCGGCGATCCGCTGATCGCAGAGCTGGCGCAGGGCAGAGTGCCGGCGGTTGTCTGCGGCAAGCCGTTCGCGCCCGGCGACACCCTCCCGTACGTCGCTGCCGACGACCGCGAAGGTGCTCGGCAGATGACGCGGTACCTGGTCGAGCAGGGACACAAGCGGATCGGGATGATCACCGCGCCGCAGATCGCCGGCGGACAGGAACGGCTGCAGGGGTACCAGGACGTGCTCGGGCGGAAGGCGCTCAAGCGGCTGGTGGTCTCCGCGACCGACTACAGCCAGGAGGCCGGCCGGCAGGCGACGGAGCAGCTGCTCAAGGCCAGCCCGGACGTGGACGCGGTGTTCGCGGCCTCGGACCTGCTCGCCTCCGGGGCTCTGGTCGAGCTTCGCCGGGCCGGCCGCCGGGTGCCGGAGGAAGTCGCCGTCGGCGGGTTCGACGACTCGCGGATCGCCCGGGAGTCGGACCCGCCGCTGACCACGATCCGGCAGCCGCTCGAGCTGGTCGCCCGGGAGATGGTGGACGTACTGCTGCGCCGGATCGCGGGCGAGGACGTGGAGCCGCGGATCCTGCCGACGGAGCTCGTGGTCCGCGCTAGCGGATGAACTGGTCCACGTAGTCCGCGCCCAGGCCGTTGGCGCCGTAGTGGTCGCGGCAGAGCTGGATCTTGGTGAAGGTGTCCTCGTAGCCGATCTGGTTGCCCGCCTCGTCGACGTAGATCATCGCGCCGGAGATGTTGAAGAACGTGATCATCTCGGTGCAGTCCTCGGGCACGCGCAGGGTGTGGATCTCGCCGGGTGGCTCGTACACGAACGAGCCGGTCTCGGCGACCCAGCCGTGTTCGTCGTACTGCCACTTGCCCTTGATCACGTAGCCGAACACCGCGCTCGGATGGCGGTGCCGGGACACGATGCCGGCGCGGGTGACCTTCAGCAGGTTGCACCACTGCCCGGTGACCGTGTTCAGCATCAACGGCCGGAACCACACGCCCGGCGCCTGCTGCACCCAGAGCCGGTCGTCGTCGGGCACCGCCTGGACGGCGATCTCCGCCGGTACACCTGCTGAAATCGGGATCATCCACAGCTCCTTACATGCTCTGATAGCCGCCGTCGACGGGAAGGATCGTGCCGGTGACGAAGGCCGCGTCGGGGCCGGTGAGGAACGCGATCGCGCCGGCGACCTCGTCGGGCGTGCCCCAGCGGGCCATCGGCGTACGGGACAGGATCCGGTCGGACGCGACCGGGTCGGACTGCAGGGCGGCGGTCAGATCGGTGGCGATCCAGCCCGGTGCGACCGCGTTCACCCGGATGCCGTCGGCGGCCCACGCGACGGCGAGTGACTTGGTCAGTTGGACGATGCCGCCCTTGGACGCGCTGTACGCCGGGACCAGCGGGCCGCCGAAGTAGCTCAGCATCGAGGCTACGTTGACGATGCAGCCGCTGCTCGCCGCGAGCAGGTCGTGTGCGGCCTCGGCGGCTCGCATCGCGCCGGTGAGGTTGATCTCGACGACCTCGCGGAAGACCTCCGGCCGGTGCTCGTCGCCGCGCCGGATGACGCCGGCCGCGTTGACCAGTACGTCGAGGGAGCCGAGCGAGCCGATCAGCGCCTCGAGGTCGGCCGGGCGACGGAGATCCAGCTCCACCTCGGACCAGTTCGCAGTGGGCGGGTGGGCGCCCAGGCCGGCGGCCACGACGTGCAGTCCGTCGGCGGCGAAGCGCCGTACCGTGGCGGCGCCGATGCCGCTGGTACCTCCGACGACGAGCGCGGTCCTGGTCATACAGGTCAGCCTGACGGTCGTCCGTCAGGCTGACCAGGTTCACCCGGAAGCCGGATCGGACCGATCCGGATCGCAGGGGTCAGAGCCGCGGGTACGGATAGTCGGGGGAGCGGCCCTGGAAGGAGAGGATGCCGGGATTGCGGATGGTGCCGCCCTCGATCTCGATCGCCCGGCTGAGGGTGGCGTCGGCGTGCCAGGCGGCGGGGCCTTCGAGGACCGGCCGGAGGAACGGCAGTAGCGCCTCGCTGATCTCCCAGGTCGCCGAGTTCCACAGGTACGACGGGCTGTGGTCGACGCCGTAGTACGTGATGTGGTCGCCGACCGTGAACGTCGGGTCGTCGAACCCGGTCGGCCGGGCCCAGCTGAACCCCATGCCCAGGTCGCAGGAGACGTCAACGATCAGGCTGCCGGGCGCGAAGTCGTCGAGATCCTCCTCGATCAGGAACGTCAGCGGCGCGTCCGGATCCTGCAGCACGCAGTTCACGATGATGTCGTGCTCGGCCAGGAACCCGGCCAGCGGCACCCGGCCGTCGTCGAGCAGCGCGTGGCTGCGGCGAGGATCGAGGGCGGCGCCGGGCTCGACCTCGTCCTGGTCGTACTGGACCATCCGGGCCGAGTGGATCGGCGAGCCGACGGCGGCCACGTCGCGACCGGTCAGGACGTCCACGTCGTGGACGCCGTGCGCGTTCAACGCGGTGACGGCTCCCCGGGCGGTCGCGCCGAATCCGATCACCACCGCCCGCAGCCGGCGGCCGTAGTCGCCGGTCGAGCCGATCAGCTCGAGCGCCTGCAGCACGGAGCAGTACCCGGCGAGTTCGTTGTTCTTGTGGAAGACGTGCAGGCTGAACCGGCCGTCAGCGGTCCAGTGGTTCATCGCCTCGAACGCGATCAGCGTCAGCCGGCGGTCGATCGCGGTCTGGGTGACTTTCTCGTCCTGCACGCAATGCGGCCAGCCCCAGAGCACCTGCCCGGTCCGGAGCTCGGCGAGATCCTCCGGCTGTGGTTTCGGCAGCACGATGACATCGGCGACAGCGATCAGCTCGTCCCGGTCGAGGACGCCGGCGACCGATTCGGCCAGCTGCTTGTCCGGGATCCCGAACTGCCGGCCGTAGCCGCTCTCGAGGTAGATGTGCCGGCGCAGATCATCGTCGATCCGCTCGAAGTGGTGCGGATGGATCGGCAGCCGATGCTCGTTCTCCTTGCGAGAACGGCCGATGACGCCGAGCGTTAACTGGTCCACGACGGGCCCCTTTGGTTACTGCCTGTTGTAGCACAGGGCCCGTCGCGCACCCGTTCAGCTGGTGCTGGCGTCGACCCGTTTGTGGTACCGCTGGCCGGCCTTCCCGCCGATCAGCGCCGCCAGCAGGGTGATCACCACAGCCGCGCTCACGGCGAGCAGTCCGCCGGTCGTCAGCGTCCGGTCAGCGATCGGCACCGACGGCAGATCCACCCGGTCGAGGACGTCGTACTGGGAACCGGCCAGCGCCGCGAGCCCGGCGACGACCGCCGTCACCACGACGCCGATCATCCAGACGCCGAACCCCTGCCGGGCGCCGTCGAAACGGGCCAGCCGCCCCGCGACGTACCCGCCGTTGTAGTACGCGATCAGCAGGATCGCCAGCAGGACCGCCACCGACGCGACCCCGATGGTGCCGGCGTTGTCGTTCCAGTCGATCGTGAGCGCGTAGTCGACCGCGGCCGCGATGGCGCCGACGATCCCGGTCAGCAACGCGATCAGCCCGATCGCGACGATCCAGCCGAAGAAGGCCGCGCCGGCCTGGAACCCGCGGTACGACGGATCGACTCCGTCGCGGGTCCCCGTGGTCCGGCCGGACGGCGTGGTGGTTCGATCTTCGTCGTACGTCTCGGACGGATCGAGCCGCTCGCTACGTGTGTCTTCCTGATGCTGCTGGGTCATTGCGGTTTCTCCTCACCAGACAGCCCCGTGCAACCATCCGGTACCCCGCAGTGAAACCCGCTAGCTGAGCAGTTCGTCGATCCGGTCGTGGTACCGGCGGCCGTTCTTGCCGCCGAGGATCGCCATCAGCAGCGTCAGGACCAGCAGCGCGGCAGCGGCGACGATGCCACCCAGCAGGAGCGTGTTGTCGGCCAGCGCCACGTCCGGCCAGTTGATCCTGCTGACCAGGTCGTACTGGTTGTCCAGCACCCAGCCGCCGCCACCCGCGATCACTCCGACCACCAGCGCGATCATCCACACGCCGAAGCCCTGCCGGCCGCCGTCGAAGCGCGCCAGCCGGCCGGCGACGTACCCGCCGGTGTAGAACGCGATCATCAGCATGAACGTGGAGACCGCCGCCGCGGTGATCAGGGCCGCGCCAGGCTGTGCCTTCGCGTCGCTGGTCGTGTAGTCGAGGACCTCGGCGGTCCCGAGCGAGGCCGCGGACACGGCTGCCAGCAGCAGGACCGACATCGAGATCGCGATCAGCCAGCCGAAGAACGCCGCGCCGAACTTGAACCCGCGGTACGACAACAGCTCCGGGGCGACCTCCGGCTCCGCGGGCGGCTGGTCGGGGATGGCAATCTTGCTCATCGCCCGGCTCGCGGCGGCGCGGGCCTCTTCGTACCGCTGGGTGGTCTCGTCGCCGACAGGTGTGGTCATCGTGGCGGTGCTGCCTGCGTCGCCGGGGTACTGCTGACTCATGTCCGGTGGCTCCTCACTGGTCGGCCTTCCGCGCGAGTCCCTACCCGTCCGCGTCGCGGCTGACACGGCTGCGGCGTGGATTTAACCGGCTCCTGGTGTGGGGTCACTCACCGTGGCCGGGTATCGGCGCGGAGTGAAGACCAACGGGCCATCGGGGCGGGGCACGGTGCGGGTCTGGGACGAGCCGACCAGGAGCAGGCACCGCATGTCAACCGTCTGAGCGTCGAGTTCGCCCAGGGTCGTCACGGTGATCGCCTCCTCCGGGCCGCCCACGTCCCGGCCGATCACGACGGGCGTGCCGGGGGAGCGGTGCTCCAGCAGCAGGTCGCGGGTCGCCGCCACCTGCCAGGTGCGGGACTTCGAGGCGGGGTTGTAGATCGCGATCGCCAGGTCGGCCGCGGCCGCCGCTGTCAGCCGCTGGGCGATCACGTCCCACGGCTTG